>JALZVU010000182.1 GCA_023301795.1 Granulosicoccus sp. | reverse complement strand
GACGTCCGGCAAGCCGCCAAAAAAATTTCGTTGGGCGGTAAGGCCACCAGTGACTACGCGCTTCATCAACTTGCCGTGGAGTGTGCAGCCGACAAGAACAACAGGCTTACTCAGCAACTGCAAAAGCGTTTAGACAAGATGTACGCCGCCGATATCAAAGCGTTTAGAAGTGTCAAAACGCCCGATACCTTGCAGGCCATGTGGAATGAGGGCTGGAAAGAGGGACGAGTTGCGGGCAGTTTGTGGGCGCTAATCACGAATCAGTTGGCAACACGAGACATCATCCAGACTGTTTTCGGCGAGGTTCACATGATGTCGCATCTGTCGGGTGCCAGCATCTGTGTTGACCGCAAACGTCTGGTAGCTCAGGAGCGTGAGATAGAGGTATTGAGCCGTGAGCTGGAGCAGGTAAGAAGCCGCGCTGCGCAAACCAGCCAGACTCTGGTAGATTGCAAACGCCTACTGCAAGCCTCTCACAGTGATGCAATTGAGCTGCGTACTCAAGTTGAGAGAGTAAAGACCCAAGAGCGACAAGCTAGCTCTACATCTTGTGCCAAGACGACCTTGACTGATTCGCTAGTGCAAAATCTGCGTGTGCGAATAGTCGATCTCCAACACGGCACAAGTGAGCTAGAACTTAAAAATGTCTCTCAGGCAAAAGAGATTGACCGGTTGAACCGATTGGTTGCATTATCAGTAAATCAGCAGCCCGCCGCAGAGCAAAGCGCTAATGATCTAAAGTTGTGCGGGCAATGTGTGTTGTACCTTGGCGGCAAGGCGCAACAACGTCGGCATTTTCAAGCGTTAGTAGAATCATGTGAAGGGCGCTTTTTGCATCACGACGGCGGGCGCGAGTCTTGCCCGCATAGAATCGCTGAACTGGTCAGTCAGGCCGATGTAGTAATGTGTCCTACCGATTGCATCAGTCATCGGGCCATGGAGAAAGCTAGATCATTGTGCGCAAAGCAGGACAAACCTATTGTATTCATGCGAAGAGCCAGCCTGTCTACGTTCACACAAAGCCTGCACCAGGCGTTAGGCTAGCGCGGCCGAAAGGCATGCGCAGTACATCACGATGGAGCAACACCGCTTGGATCGGCTTGCTCGCGTACATCTGTTTCTCTCAGATAGCCATTGCCCAAGATAGCAAGCCCAAAATATCTAACAACGTTGTCACTAATGTCTATCAGCCACTCCATGCAGAATTTGCAACAGCTGCCCACGGCATAGCGGCAGCATCGATTGATCTTTGTCAACGCAGGCCGGCATCCAGCGTCTATAGAATGCAAGTACAATTCGCGCAGCTTGTGGAGCGCTACGGTGCTGTCGAGATGTTTCGTGTAGGCCCGCTACTGGAAGACAACCGGCTAAATCGGCTATTTTACTGGCCGGACACCCGGCGTGTGGCAGGCCGGCAACTGCGTACTTTCACCAATTCCGCTGACGTGCAGAGCATCACTCAAGATCGTTTAGCAAAAAAAAGCGTTGCCCTGCAAGGTTTTACAGCGTTAGAGCGGCTGCTGTTCCTGCCTCAATATCAACCTATTGAAACTGGGCCACCTTGTGTATTGATATCCGCAATCACTCACAACATTGCACACATGGCAGAGGAGCTGCAAGTAGGCTGGGAAACTGATACAGAGTTTGTTCAAGCGTTGTTACATCCAGCGTCAGAGTCTGCGTATTTTCGTAGCGCAGACGAGGTACTGCGAAGTGTTTATACGCAAGTGAAAACAGGACTGGATAGCCTGCTCGATAACAAGCTACAGCCGCTTTTATCTGCCGACGAGAAACAGCGGCAACTGGCTCCCTTTTGGATAAGCCAGCGAACAAGCGCGTTGTTACGCGGAAATGTTAGAGGCTTGCAAGCATTGTTGCTAGAATCAGGCATGCTCGATGGGACACGATTCGAAAAACGGTTCAACATTGAATTCGCCTTTATCCACCACCTGTTGCGAAAGCTAGCGCCAATCACACATTTTATGGAACCCGATGGGGCACTAACATCGGAGTTCAAAGTCTTGGTACACCAGCTTAGCGCTGTGCTGGCAGGCATCCGGCATACCCTTAATAGTGAAGTAGCCGTGGAGCTACAACTAAGCGCGGGTTTCAACAGTGAGGATGGTGACTGATCAGCAGGCTATAATGGGCAGGGAATGAAGGAGCCTGCGTGTCAGCATTTAAAATTGAAGAGTGGTTCTCGTCAGCGACACTCGTGCGTGCCAGAGATATCGTGGCGCGCGGTGGTGCCGTCACCAAGCTACGGGCTGAGGATCACAGCAGTTTTCTATCCGGTTTGGTGCAGGGCAGTGCTCGTAAGCCCTACTCGGTAAAGGTATTCCTCGATGATGACGAGGTGTATTCCTTTTGCTCGTGCCCTGTCGGTAGTCGTTGCAAGCACGGGGCTGCGTTGGTGCTTACGTGGCTTGCCGCCAACGTAGCTGAGAGTGGTTCGCAGAGCGCACGGTCAGAGCGTCATCAACGCCTCACCGATCTCATTGGCACAGATGAAAAAGCTATTAGCTGGGTCGATAATCTGGTGCGTGCGCTGGAACCTGAATCCGAGCAACAGCTCAGCGCTGCGCAGAAAATAGATTTGCAGATAATCTACGAGCTGCGCCATATTCCGGCACGTGACAGTACCCCGACCCTGGGTGTGCGGGTCATGCAGTCAGCGCAGTTGGCAGGCGGTGATTTTGGGCAAGGGCAGGTTTATCCCATGGACGAAGAATTCGGATATTTCACCCATGCAGTACATGAATCAGACGAACTCATTCTCGACCTGCTACGCGTAGCGATAGAGCGTGGTGGACAAACAATAGACGGCGAGGGTGAGGCTGCAGTGTCACTACAAGGCAGCTCAGGCGCCTACGTTCTATCGCAAATAATCGCCACTGGCAGAGCCTATTGGAATGATGAGCGAGAACTTGCCATCACCAGTGGCCCTGACAAACGTGCCGACGTGACGTGGAGTAGTTCTGAAGCCGATCAATCGTTGTCTGCGAGCAAAACCTCAAAGAGTCAGAAAGCTAATCGTTCAAAAAGATCGCAAAGCAAGAGTGATAACAGCGCCGCTACCATCAAAATTGCAACCACATTGCACCACGACGGGCAAGTATGTCTGGCTGATACCCAACCGCTGTGGTACGTCGACCCGGATCAGCACAAGGCCGGACTAGTGCTCAGTGATTTTTCAGCCGCGATTTTACACGCAGCCACAGAAGCTCCGGCATTGCCCATGGTGGCGGCCCAACCTTTGTCGAACGTGTTTGCGGCCAACGCACACATCACGCAGTTGCCGCTGCCCGCCGAACCCTCCATAGAGTTTATTAAACACCCGATGGTATGCCGCATTCGGGTTTATTCAGCCGATGACACTGCACAGGTCAGTCAGTGGACGGTGCAGGTGCTGATGTGCTACGGCGTACACCAGTTTCATGTGGAGTTAATACCCAAGAACGCGGTTAGTTGCCTTGTGCGCGAGGATGGTGTTGAGGTGGAAGTCACGCGTGATCACGATAAAGAGTATCGGCAGTATCAGTTCTTTCGGCGGCGTGTATCAGGTTTTGAGCCTGCGTATGCGCAAGACCCGAAGCGATTCACTATTGCTGATCATCAGCCGCTTGCACGTAACGATACAGAACGCTTTCGCTCGTTTGAGCGATTGTTCGAGGCCTTTGAAACCTTGAAGAGTGAAGGCTTTGAAATAATCATAGAACCGCCTGTCAGTTTACAGGCCGAGAGCGTGACCGATTTTGACTTTGACATTCAGCCTGTCGACAACGGGTGGTTTGATCTTGGTTTACAGCTAAAGCATGAAGGTACAAGCTATAACCTGCTGCCCTTGATTCTAAACTGGTTGGCGCAGGGTAACCGGAACACACCACTGACGATTATTGCTGATGATGGTCGTCGCCTCAGTGTACCGCCGGAGATGGTTCGGCCCGTGGCTGATATCCTGATGGAGCTCTACGACGATTCCACTGAGCAGCTCCCCGTGTCACGTGGTCGCGCCCTGAGCCTGACAAAACTAAGTGAAGAACTCAGTGAAGCGGGTGCAAGTACTGAGTGGCACGGCGATAAAACCTTGTTGGCACTGGCGGATAAAATAGAGCGGGTCAGCATCAATCAGGATAGCTTGCTCAAAGCCGCTAAGGCCCCCAGAACCTTAAAGGCAGAACTTCGCCCTTATCAGTTAACGGGTATGGCGTGGTTGAACTTCCTTCATGAGGCGGAGCTATGCGGCGTGCTTGCTGATGATATGGGTTTGGGTAAAACGGTGCAAACACTGGCCCATGTATTGTCGTTAAAGCAGCGTCGTCGGTTAAAGGGCCCTGTGCTGGTAGTCGCCCCCACCAGCGTACTGCACAACTGGGCGCGAGAAGCACAGCGTTTTGCCCCCAGTTTGAACACACGTGTCTGGCATGGTGCAGAGCGGCATGCTGAGCCGCTCACTGAATGCGATGCATTGCTGGTGGTAACCAGCTATTCACTGGCACTGCGGGATCAGGCCTTGTTAGCGGCGCACGGATTTGTATTGCTAGTGCTCGATGAAGCTCAGATCATCAAAAACCCTGCGGCAAAGGTCACGCAAGCGCTCAAGCGCATGCCCATTGCACAGCGAATCTGTCTAACAGGCACACCGTTAGAGAATCACTTGGGCGAACTCTGGTCGTTGTTTGATTTTCTGATGCCTGGCATGCTGGGTGTGCAAAAGCGTTTCTCACAACACTTTCGTACACCCATCGAAAAGCACGGTGATGCTGACCGGCAGAGACGGTTGAACAACGCTATAGCACCTTTTCTTCTGCGTAGACGCAAAAACGCGGTTGCTTCAGAGCTACCGCCTAAGACAACGGTTGTGGTTAAAATAAAGCTTGATACTGACCAGGCGCGCTTATATGAAACCATCCGCGTTGGGATGGAGAAGCGTGTTCGTCAGTTATTACAAGAGCGGGGTGTCGCCAGAAGCCACATACAAATGCTAGACGCGTTGCTCAAGCTACGCCAGAGCTGCTGCCATCCACAGCTAGTGAAACTGGACAGTGCACGTAAGGTCAAAACCTCTGCTAAAACCGAACACGTGTTGGGCATGATCGAGGAGCTTGTGGCTGAGGGACGAAAGATTATCCTGTTTTCACAATTTACCCAGATGCTGGATATCCTTGAGCGTGAACTTGGCAAACGTCGCATCAAGTTCGTGAAACTCACTGGTAAAACCCGTAAACGTGAGGAGGCTATCGATGCATTTCAACGTGGGGATGTGCCGCTATTCTTAATTAGCCTCAAAGCAGGTGGTACCGGGCTCAATCTGACGGCCGCTGATACCGTCATCCACTATGATCCCTGGTGGAATCCTGCGGTCGAAAATCAGGCCACTGACAGAGCTCATCGTATTGGTCAGGACAAACCCGTATTCGTCTATAAACTGATTGCCGAGAACACTGTAGAGGACAAGATTGTTGCCATGCAGGCGCGCAAGCAAATGCTGGCTGATGCTACCGTGGAGCGAGGTGATGCCAACCCGGTTAGCGCATTGTCGTCTTCGGATATACTGGCGTTATTTGCCGAGGAGTAACGGTTGCAACTACCTATCCGTCAGCCTTGTTGCGCCTGCACACGCCGCTTATGCATTTCGCGAAAATGCAGATCTGCCGCTGTTGATCCATCGTGCAAACTGCCAAACCACTTGTCCATAGGTACATTGCTTTCACCGTAGTTCACGTTGTGATAACGATGATGCAGGTAGTGCATGTATCGATCGTTTTTCACGGCCTTCTCATCACCAAATACAATTTCGTCAAAACCGGTATGGCTTACGGCAGGCCCTAAGCCGGTCTGGAAGGCGTTGAACATCATGTGCAGTGGATGACTAGGGACGACAACATGTATTAACACACAACTGAAATACAGCAGGTGCTCAACCGGATGCATGGCCATTCCAGACCATGGGCCGACGTTGACATTTTTATGATGCAGATAATGCACGCGATCATAAATAGGCTTCCAGTGGATCAGCCGATGGATCCAGTAGAAGTGAAAATTGCGCCAGAATGGCACCAGCGCCATGGCCAGGCAAAACCAGATGGGGTTGGACGCAAAGTCGGCGTAAGGCAGCCATTGATTGGCATAAGCCCACCACAGTAGGCATTCATATGCGCTCCAGAACAAAGCGCCGCTGTAAGACCAGAACATGTTGTCCCAGACCTGATCGTTGAACAGGAAGGTAGCGTTGTTCTTGGACATCCAGTTGGCGTTGTATTTTTTCAGCCGGCCTTGCTTCTTGTATTTGTACAGCCAGAAGTGAAAAGCGCCGTTCCATAGTGTCAGCAGAATTATATTGCGGAGCGTAACCTCGAAAATCCACCCAGCATCCAGCGTCGTCATACGCGAAAGCTCAGGGGTGAAAAATGCATAGCTGATGCCGATGATCAGCATATAGATGGCAAACCACGGTGCAAAAAACCCAGGGATACCGAACAGCCATTTGGCAATGCGTTTCAGATCTTTGGGCGTGTCCAGCAGTGGCTCGAGAAATACCGGATTCCCGGAACGCCATTCGCCACGTCGATCGCGGGTCTGCCCGTGTTCATCCAGCGTTGTTTTTGGTTTTTTTGCCATGGATGATTCATTAAGATACTTGGACGGTTAGAGGCGGCAACTGCCCACCACCAGCTCTCAGTCTCGTAAAGTACGATATATTCAGCAAACTTACAATCCAAGAGATAAAGAGAGCGTCATGTCTACACTTATGCGCGTCTGCAGTACCGATGAACTGGACGAAGAAGAAGTGGTACGTTTTGATCACGAGAATCGCACTTACGCGATCTACCACGGTCCTGACGGTCAATTCTACGCTTCGGCAGGTTTGTGTACGCACGCCGATGCGCATCTGGCCGAGGGTATTGTTGACGAATTCGAAATAGAGTGCCCCCTACATTTTGGCACCTTCGACTATCGAACCGGGGAGGCCACAGTGGCACCGGCCTGCGTTAACCTAAAGACCTACCCGGTAACGATTCAAGAAGGCGCCGTCTATATTGATGTCACCGGCTAGCACAATCTACTGCTGCGCCAACACATCCCAACATGCCCCCATGGTGTGATAATCAGCTTTTCCCAAAGGAGATTTTCGATCATCAATGGCTGAACCATCACGATTGCGCACGCGATACCACGCGCCATGGGTATGATCAATCAAGTGTTGCCAGCTCCAGCGCCAAATGCGTTCGTAGTCGGACAGGTATTTCTGGTTGCCGGTATGTTTGTAAAGACGCCACGCCGCTGAAAATGCTTCGGCATGTACCCAGAAGTATTTCTGTGTGGCGCAGTGTGTGCCGTCGGGTGCCACACCATACACAATGCCGCCATGTTCCTCGTCCCAGCCCATAGCCATGGCCCTGTCATACAGTTCCTGTGCTTTGGCCGTCCATTTTACGTCTGGCCGCTCAGCATTCAGGATCAATAGCAGCTTGCACCATTCAACCTGATGGCCAGGTTGAAACCCCCATGGCCTGTAGCGATCGTTCGGCTTGTCCTTGTTATAGTTCAAATCCACCTGCCAGTCGCAGGTGTAATGCTCCCATACCAGTCCATCAGACTGTGCAGCCAGATCAATAGCAAAACGCTGGGCAAGAATCTCAGCGCGATCCAGGTACTTCGGGTTTGCTGTTGCGTGCCAGGCATGCAGTAGCGCCTCGCACAGGTGCATATTGGCATTCTGCCCCCGATAAGGATCCAATGCGGCCAGTGAATCATCTCGCTCGTCTGAGTACGCCTGTGCATCGTCGTCCCAGAAGTAGTCCTCCAGAAACTGCCACGTTTCATCCAGTATGCTCTGGGCTGATTCTATTCCGATGTGTACACAACTAGCAGCCGCAAGCAGTACAAAGGCATGCCCATACGCCATGGCTCGGCCGTCCACCACGTTGCCCTCGTTAACCACCCAGGCATAGTGTCCGGTGGGCTGCTTGTGTACCTCGTGCAGGTAGCGTAGCCCATGGCTCGCCCAGTTCAGATAATGGGCATCACCGTGTACGCGATAGGCGGTCGCGTAGTTGAATACGAACCTGGATGACCCCACCAGTTGGCGGGTGTGCAGATCGAAAATACTGCCATCATCCAGATAGCTTTGATGAAAACCACTGTCTTCGGCTATTACTCTAGGCTCGTAAAAATCCAGAATAGACCGGATATGCTTCTTTAGAAACTCGGGGCTTGTAAAGTCAGGCTCTGATGGTAATTGCATTATGTGAGTTTACATTCAATAGGGCGCATCAATAACCCCGCACTCAACGTAAACCGACTTCTCCTGTGTGTAGTAATTAATGGCAGCAAGCCCGTTCTCTCGCCCTATGCCCGACTGTTTGATCCCACCAAAGGGCATCTCCACTGGCGACAGGTTGTAGTTGTTAATCCACAAAGTGCCAGCATCAAGTGCAGCAACAACCCGGTGCGCTCGAGTCAGGTCGGATGTGAATACACCTGCAGCCAAACCAAACTCGGTCTGGTTGGCACGCGCAATCACTTCGCTCTCATCATCGAAGGCGAGTACTGACATGACTGGACCAAAGATCTCTTCTTTTGCAATTGTCATGTCATCGGTGACGTCTGAGAAAACGGTGGGTTGTATAAACACACCTTCCTCATACCCAGCCACCTCGGCTCTGGCACCACCGGTAATCAGCGTTGCGCCTTCACGCACTGCCACATCCAGATAATCCAGTACCTTGCTGGCGTGCTCAGCCGATACCAATGGACCCATCTGCGTGGCAGGATCCAGCGGATCTCCCAGTGTTATGGCTTCGGTTCTGGCTTTCAGTTTGGATAAAAATAGCGGTAACACTGTGCGATGAACAAACACTCTCGTACCATTAGTACAAATCTGCCCAGACGAATAGAAATTGGCCATCAGTGCTGCGCCAACGGCACTGTCAAGATCAGAATCTTCAAAGATGATGAGTGGTGATTTACCGCCGAGTTCAAGTGTCACAGGTGTCAGGTTCTGCGCAGCAGAAGCCATGACGCGCTTGCCGGTCGGGACAGACCCTGTGAGCGATATCTTTGCAACGTCCGGGTGGGTAGTTAGCGCATTACCGGTCTCTCCAAAGCCTTGCACTACATTAAACACGCCATCCGGAAGTCCGGCTTCTTTAAAAATACTGGCAAGTTTCAAGGCCGTCAGGGGAGTTACTTCAGAAGGCTTGAATACCATCGTGTTGCCAGTGGCCAGTGCAGGGGCTGCTTTCCAGCAAGCAATTTGCATCGGGTAGTTCCATGCACCAATACCCACGCACACGCCTAGCGGCTCGCGACGCGTGTAGACAAAAGATGTCCCAAGATTAATATGTTGACCATTAACAGCCGCAGCCACTCCACCAAAATACTCTAGACAGTCTGCGCCGGATGTTGCGTCAGCAACCAGCGTCTCTTGCAAAGGTTTACCCGTATCCAGAGTTTCCAACTCACTCAGCGCCTGGTTTTGATCACGGATAATGTCAGCGGCACGCCGTAGAATGCGCCCCCGTTCAACGGGTTGCAGTGCAGCCCAGGCAGGTTGAGCTTGTTTTGCTGCGGCTATTGCCGCATCAACCTCGACTGACGTTGCGCTGTGTAGCGAGGCAATAAGCTCACCAGTGGCGGGATAGACAGAAGTCAATGGCCTGCCTTCAGTACTTTCAACGAATTGGCCGTTGATAAAGTGAGAGGCTTCGGGTTGGGCGCGCATACGTTACTCTTTTACCATGTTCATTCGAAGAATGAAGGCAAGCTTAAAGACTACCGATAAGAAACGCAATTGAGTATCAAGACTCCAGCTCATGCCTGACAAATACACTGGTGGTCTCATAGTGCGACAACAATAATCGTACTGCCAAGTCAGCATCTCTGGCCAATACCGCATCGCAGATACTATTGTGTTCCTCTGTGACATTACGGTCGGGGTAGGCCGTGGATACCGATAGCTGACGGTAGCGAACGTTCTGATCATAGAGTTGATCGCAGTACTTCAATAGGATTGACGAGCCACAACGATTAATCAGTGTTGCGTGAAACGTCTTGTGAGCAACTTCCCAGGCAGCATGCGCTGTTGAATTGTCATCAGTCCCTGAACGAGGTAAGCGCGACAAGCGATAGTTGGCCAGTATGAGTTGCTCATCTGACTGATCACAGCCGTTGGTGATTGACTCACGCAGTGCTCGTTCTTCTAGCCAGCATCGTGTTTTCAGGAGTTCGTCATATTCACGTTGGCTTATCTGGCTGACGCGAAATCCGCGCTGATCCAGTCTTTCCACCAGATAGTCTGAGGTTAGAAGGCTTAACGCCTCACGCAACGGGCTGGTGCCCACGCCATAGGCTTTGCGCAGCTGTTCTATCTTGAGCTTACTGCCGGGTATAAGCTTGCCGGATATGATGTCACTACGAATCGTAAGGTACACACGCTGAGTTACTGAAACGGCCCCGTTAGTTTCGGCAATCAGGCGCAGCTGGCCTGTTTTACTCCCGGCGCTCATGCTTAATTTGCAGGTAGTGTGAGAGAGATTAGATCAGTTCCTACAATGGTTGTACCCTCGTATCCACCTTGTTTTACAGCGTCTTCGTAGTCAGTTTCTGACAATGCTCCACCCGGTATCGGGTAGGGGCCTTGCTTGCTCGCACCAAGAGGCGGTATGAGGTGCGTCAACATCAAATGACTGGCACCCGTTCTTGCCGCCATAGCGCCCAAATCGGAAGCGGTGCTTTGTCGGAAATAGACTGGAGGTGGAAATCCGCTGTCTTTGTCAGGCCCCATAACAGGGTGAATGGTTGAATGCACAATGACATCAGCATCTTCGGCAAGCGCCTCGACTTGTGCAGACGTTGAGGCGTCGCGAGGAGGAGCAGACTTATCGTTACCAGCGTCTCCACCGATAACCACGCTGCCCGCGGGTGTATTGACTCGATAGGATGCATGGCCAGGGATATGTTTGGAATTAATGGCAAGAACAGTCACATCACCCGATGACCAGACAACGGTTGGCTCTATAACGGAGCCAAAGGTGATAACGTTCATCAGCGCCGAAGGTCCATCGGCCAGACGTTTAGGATTCTCTACCAGACGTTGAGCCATCTCTCCAGACTTGATAAGCGTATCGCCGATATGTCGAGCGAATAAACTACCACTTAAGGTATGACCGGCCGGGGACTTTTTATCTTCGCTGACCACGAAATCAAGCTTCGGGCCCTGTGAGTTAAAGTGCCATCGTAACTGCATGAGATCAGTAACACCTTCAGTATGATCGGAATGCATATGGGTCACAAATAGCGCTGATAATTTGCCTACCGGTACGTTGAGTTTTGACAAACTTTGAGTGGTGCCACGCCCAGCATCAAACTGCAACGCCAGATCACTACAGCCATTATCCGAATCACCGTATTGAACCAGAGTACCGGCACCAGCCTGACCTTGAAACACTGGTGGACCACCTTGCGTGCCAGTAAGGGTGACAGTAATGCACGGCTCTGCATTGGCGAATGCGCTATTGAATAGCGCTGTACAAAATACCAAACTGGCTGCCCAGCGCGCTTGTGATCGATGCTTGTCCATGTCGAAACCTCGATGTTGACTCAATGCGGTCTTCCATTATGTGGATATTTGTTTACTATGGGAAGTTAAATCCACTTTTTTGTTGCCGCAGAGGTGTTGTCATTAGAATCATAACGTTTAAAGGTCCTGCTGGGCCGCGAATCGGTTTGCTTGAAGGTGAAGAGATTGTCGATCTTTCTGCTGTTGACGCAAACGCGCCGACAAACCTTCAAGAAGTCATAGCTGCGGGCACGCTAAACGAGCTTCAGGCTATTGCTGACAAGGCTGATGGGAACGCGCGAAAAAGCCTTGCTGGCGTGGAGTTCATGGTGCCGATCGCAGCACCGGGCAAAATCTTATGCTTGGGACTCAATTACAAAGAACATGTAGACGAGGGCATCTTTGAAACTCAACCTTATCCCACTATTTTCATGCGCTCTGGTACATCAATGGTGGCGCATGGTCAGCCTGTTGTCAGGCCACGTAAGTCGGTAACACTTGATTATGAAGCTGAGCTTGCGTTAGTCATTGGCACAAAAGCCAGACACCTGAGCGCTGAAAACGCACTTGCACACGTGGCTGGTTACACATGCAGTAATGATGGTTCAGTGCGTGAGTATCAGCGCCACACCATCCAATGGACCATGGGCAAGAATTTTGACAACACCGGGCCTATCGGACCTGTGTTCGTTACCGCTGATGAGCTTCCACCGGGCGCTACGGGTCTGAACATCATGTGCCGACTGAATGGAGAAACGGTGCAATCCAGCAACACAGACATGATGATGTTTCCAGTGATAGAAACGCTTGTTTACCTAACTGAAGGCTTAACCCTTGAGCCCGGTGACATTGTGCTTATGGGCACGCCTTCAGGTGTCGGTCATGCTCGCGATCCGCAATTGTGGATGAAAGATGGCGACACCGTTGAAGTCGAAATCGAGCAGATTGGTGTGTTGAGCAATCCTGTTGTTGACGAATAGTCCAGCCTAGCGCTTATAAAACTCCGGTGACACGTCAGGACAGTGTCACCGACTTTGACGACAATGCTGTGGCGAATCTGGGTGAGCCTTCATTGACCAACCAGCGACGCAGACGAAAGCTTCGTGCTTTTTTGGCATGCATAGGGTCGCCTGTGGCTAGCGCATTTGCCTCTTCAAGTGAATTGCACCGGTAAATGATCATGCCAGAACCCTCCATGAGTGCTCCTGTGTCGTCTGATAGCGGCCCTGCCAGGAACAGCTTGCCCTGTGCCTCTAGCTGGCGCTGATAGTCGAGATGCTCAGGCAGGATGGCCTGCAGTGATGCACCATCTGTAATCGGCGTGCTTTCCACGACGAAAAGTTCAAGCGCAAGAGCTCCGCGCTCTTTAGCCCCCGCTTTGTAAGTATTCCAGTCAGGCATGTGTTTATCCTCTTAAGTTGATCGCGATATTAAGGCAGAACACGATTAATGTGGATATTTATTGACTTTACAGGGTGAATATAGTTATTTTCGACAGACCCATTCTTCGGAAGATTAGTCTTTAGTGAATACAGAAACACCCTCAAGCGATATCGACGCCCAGCGTGCCAGTGCCCAGCAGGACATTCGCGATCTACGGCAAAAGATTTCGCAGCTCGATACCGCCTCTATTGAAATGATTCTCACGGGTGCGCGCTCGCATTACGCGTGGAAGGATGTGCCGGTTACTGAACATCAAATTCGCGAGTTGTACAACATGGTCAAAATGGGTTCAACCAGTATGAACGGTTGTCCTGCACGATTTGTGTTTGTGACCAGTGATGAGGGCAGGGAACGTATTGCCAAATCACTCAAGCCTGCAAATGTTCCCAAAGTGGTGGGTGCGCCGTTAACCGTCATCATTGCCTATGATCTGGATTTTTGGAAGCATCTGCCTCAGTTGTTTCCGCACGAAGACAGGCGTCATTTCTTTGAAGGAAAGGATGCTTACATCGCTGACACCGCCTATCGTAATTCAACACTGCAAGGCGCCTACCTGATGATCGCTGCGCGTGCGATGGGATTGGATATCGGTGCGCTAAGCGGTTTTTCCAACGAAATCATTGATGAAGAATTTTTTAAGGGCACCACCTTACGTTCCAATTTCCTCTGCAATATCGGTGTGGCTGATGAACGTGCCTTGTTCCAGAGATTGCCCAGATTTGATTTCGACCAGGTGTGTACGTTCGCCTGATATCGATTGATACTTAACGAGTCATTTGTCTGATGAGTACACCCAACGTCAAATCCAAGAACACGGTTACATTGCGTGCATCTGCCCAGTGTCCCTCCCATTCTCTGGCGAATGTGAGCATTCGTGATGTGGCTTTTGCAATTGACGAGCCTGTGGAGCGCGGTGGAAGCAACCTTGGGCCAACGCCTACCGATGCCGCGTTGTCCGCCTTGATAGGTTGTACTAATGTCATAGGCCACAAATGTGCAGCAAAGCTGGGACTGGATATTGGTTCTCTACATATCGAGGCAAGCTGTGATTTCGATCGGCGTGGCGTGACTTTGCAAGAAGAGGTTAACGTGCCTTTTGTAAGAATTGATCTGAACATCAAAACCGAAAACACCATTTCGGAAGATGATTTAAAACGCCTCGCTGCTGAAGTATCTGCTTACTGCCCCTTGTCAAAGCTGTTTCGTCAGGCAGGGACACACATTGAGGAAAGCTGGATTTCCGGTTAAACAGAGCAAAGACTCATGCTACCGGATACCCCGTAGAACACCACCTGGAGAAGTCACTATGGAATTAAATACACTACGTCAAAAGGTTGCGCTGATTGCATTGGCGCTCAGCGCTACTGCTACGCTGGCACTCCCTACATCAGTCGCGGCCGCTGAATCCATCAATATGATTGCGATTGACGGCTACCCTGATCGTTCCATGTGGGTACGAGAGTTCTCGGGGTTTTTCATTCCACGTGTTAATGAAGAACTGGAAAAAAGTGGCAACTATGAGATTAGCTGGCAAGAAGCCTACGGTGGCCAGATCGTCAAGCCAAGGGGTGTTCTTGAAGGTATAAAACTGGGACTCGGCGATATTGGTATCGTCACCACCATATTCCACAATTCCAAACTCCCTAGCCAAGGTATATCTGCCGTTACGCCGTTTATTGCATCAGATGCCAATGTGGTCGCGACTGCTGTGGATGAGATAGCGCGTGAATTTCCACAAATGGCCAAAGAGCTGGATGCTGAGAACCAGGTATATCTGGCTACAGCGGTCGTGCTTGATACCTATCAACTGTTCTCCACCACGCCGATCAGTTCTCTGGATGATCTAAAGGGCCAGAAGGTAGCAGGTGCAGGATACAACCTGCGTTACCTTGAGGGCATTGAAGGCGCGGCCGGTGTACGAGGTGGTCTACCTAATTTCTATAACATGTTGCAAACAGGCCTGGTAGACGCTGCCATGTTATGGCCAGAAGCTGCCAGAACCTTCAAGATTGCCGAGGTTGCGCCGTATATGCTTAAGGTGGATCTGGGTGCGGTCAATTCCAAAACTGTGACAGTTAATAAAGACATTTGGGAGGGTTTGCCTGACGAGGTAAAATCCGTATTGCAGGCCGTAGCCATCGAGTATCGCGACCATGTTGCGTCGGTGGCGATGGACACTGCCGTTGAATCGATTGAGGCGTATACGGCAGAGGGTGGTGAAGTGATCGAACTCTCCGCTGAGGCGCGTGCTGCCTGGGCCAATTCAATGCCTAACATTGCAAAGGACTGGGCCGAGAAGCTTGATCAAACCGGTGCGCCGGGTTCTGACATGTTGCGCGCCTACATTGGCAAGCTGAAGGCTGCAGGTTTTACACCTGTGCGGGACTGGGCTGCAGAGCTATAGCGATTTAGGTCGCGCGGCTATTGTGGTATCAATGAATATCATCGAACAGCTAGGACGGCTCTTCCACGGCATGGCGATGGTTGCGAATGCCGTTGGTACACTGGTTATATTTGCGCTTATCATCTTGATGAACGCAGATGTTTTTTCGCGTAATTTTTTTGATGCGCCCCTGCGAGGCGTTGTCGAGATGGTCATCTTCTCGCTTGTTCTCATCGTGTTTTTGCAGCTGCCTGATGTCGTGCGTAAGAACCGCTTGACGCGCTCAGATGGCTTTCTGGTTTTGGGGCGATCACGATTTCCACGCTTTACCAACGTACTCGACAGAGCCATCGATCTGTGTGCAGCTGTATTCATGGGATTAATCACCTGGACCATGTGGCCAGAATTCCACGAGTCAATTGGCACCTGCTATTTTCTGACAGCACCGGAGTTTGGGCCGCCCCCATCGGGCGAGATAATCGCTGATTTAAAGACGGCGCTTGCACGCTGCGAGTATTTTGGTACGCCCGGTATTTTCACAGCACCGTGGTGGCCTGCAAAACTGGCTATTGTTTTTAGCGCAGGCTTGTGTAGCGTTATATTTTTGATAAAAGCACTGGTGGGTGAGCATCGATCACCGATGGATGCAAAGGGAGATGGCGTCGCATGACACCGGTAGAGATTGGTGCATTTTCGGTGTTGGCCATCGTTACGCTTGTGTATCTGGGGTTGTATATCCCGGTGGCTCTTGGGCTTGTGTCGTTTGTATCTATCTGGCTTATCAGCGGTAAATCCATACTGGCATTCAATTTTCTGAAAATTGCCGTCAGCGATGGCGTAACTGAATATCCCTTTGCCACCATTCCATTGTTTACTGTTATGGGGTTGCTGGTATCCCGGGCAGGGCTCGGGACAGACATCTATACAGTGCTAAACCGTATGTTCATCAAAATAACCGGTGGCATCGGTATGGCTACAGTCGGCGCTAATGCGGTGTTTGCAGCAGTCACCGGATCATCCATTGCTTCAGCGTCAGTATTCACCCGGATCGCTGTTCCCGAAATGCGCAAGCTTAATTACAACAAGCGATTTGCCGTGGGTGTTGTTGCGGGTTCCTCAGTGCTTGGCATGATTATCCCGCCCAGTGCCATGTTGATTATCTATTCGTTTGTATCCGAGCAATCTGTGGGGGATATGTTTCTGGCAGGTATTGTTCCAGGGCTCATCCTTACAGCAGCCTACATTTTGTGGATATTCGCGGCATCAAGAATCAAACCGTCGTATCTGGGAACCAATCTGCATACGCTT
Organism: Granulosicoccus sp.; assembly: GCA_023301795.1. Lineage (GTDB taxonomy): Bacteria > Pseudomonadota > Gammaproteobacteria > Granulosicoccales > Granulosicoccaceae > Granulosicoccus. The sequence continues at coordinate 11,774 of JALZVU010000182.1, read as the reverse complement.
GAGAGTGCACCATTGTCGCTGTTCGAATTACTTGATAAAACGGTGCCCATCGTTGTGCTTATCGCTATTGTACTGGGCGGCATTTACACAGGATGGCTGACGCCAGTAGAGGCGGGTGCTGCAGGTGCACTGGCGGCGTTGATTATCGCTTTGCTACGTCGTGCTATCACCTGGCGTGGGCTTTGGGAGACAGCGCTTGAAACAGGCCATATCACAGCCGCTATTCTTTTTCTTATTGCCATGGCATCGCTCTATAGTCGTATGTTGGGCTATGCCGGACTACCCAATGCACTGGATAGTGTTTTACAAGCACGCAACTTTGGATTTGTCGAAGTCATGACAATTTACGTGGTGCTAATGTTGTTCCTGGGTACGATTCTGGATACAGCCTCCATTATTCTCATTGTGGTGCCGCTGTTCATCGCGTTGGTTGAGTCGATGGGTATGAGCCTTGTGTGGTTCGGTATCGTGACAGTCATCGGAGCGGAGATTGGTCTTTTGACGCCGCCGTTAGGTATCTCTTGTTTTGTCATAAAAACCAGCCTGAACGATCCTGAGATAACGCTCAAAGATGTGTTCCTGGGCGCGCTGCCGTTTGCTGGCATCATGCTGTTGGTATTGATTTTACTGATTCGGTATCCAATTTTATCTATTGGGATACTGGGCTAACTCTTCCTACCTAAGCAGGATTTTTACCATGCGCACGGTTAATAAAGACAGTGTTACGCAATCGTTCATTGACTATATGGGCGATGATACAGACGATCGTTTGCGGTTTGTTCTGGAGTCACTGGTCACTCACTTGCACGATTTTGTACGCGAGACCGAGCTGACGCATGATGAATGGCGCAAGGGCCTGGAACTGCTTTTCGATGCAGGTAACATCTCCTCCCCCGAGCGCAACGAATTTGTTCTTTTTTCAGATGTTCTGGGTGTTTCCTCACTGGTTGACATGATTCACTCCTCCCCGGATGTCACGCCATCAAGTGTTCTTGGGCCTTTTCATGTGCTTGGTGCGCCGCAGCTTGATGTGGGTGGCGATATGCTGGGGGACAATGAAGGCGCTGCCGTGGTGGTTGCAGGCAAGGTGCTCAGTGACAATGCTGAACCTATTGCAGGGGCTGTCCTGGAGATATGGCAAACAGCGGACAACGGCTTGTATTCAGGTCAGGACGTCGAGCAACCTGAATACAATCTGCGTGCTCGCATGACCACTGATGTGGATGGCCGGTATCTGTTCTCAACAGTTCGCCCAGCACCCTATACGGTGCCTGAAGATGGTCCAGTGGGTGAACTACTACGTGCCACTGGCAGGCAGCCGTGGCGTCCATCGCACCTGCATTTCATTGTCACAGCGCCGGGACACAAAACGCTTGTCACCGAGGTTTTCCCCAGTGATGACCCCTACCTTGATAAGGATGCCGTATTCGGTGTCAGGGAGAAGCTTGTTATGGACTATCAGCCCCGTGACACTATTGAAGCGTTACCAGATGATCTGGTGATTAAGCAGAGCCTGAAAGGCAAGCAGTACTACGTGGTGGATTTTGATTTCTACTTGTTAACCCAATGACGAACGTAGCCGGTATCCACGTGGACAAAGCCACCTGTTAAGTAATAGCCCACACCGCCGAGCTTCAGCTTGCGTGCCTCTTTTTGGATGATGTCATTCTTGACTCCCGGAATATAGATATCAGCTGCCCGGCCTTTGATGTGATAGCTTTTTGCGGATACACCCGGAATTTTTTCTTTGAGCAGATTGTTGGTTGCGGTGGTTCGGTAGCCTGACAAAACATGAATTCGTTTGTCGGTATCCAGTCTGGCGTACAAGGTGTGCAAAAGATCGTAAAGCTTCGGATCCATGCGCCGTGGTTTGTTCACGTGATGATCACGCATAAAATAGTGCAGTTGGCCTAGGTGATCACCTATGTAATTGCCATCTCTCCAGTACACGACATCCAGACGCTCACGCGTATTGTCGTTGACCAACCGCAGTTTACGCTCACGGGGAGCTGAAAAAGAGGGGTTGTTGTCTGGTATTTCTGCCTGAGCTTGATGTGCGATAGCCGCCGTGGATAGCAAGAGCGAGGTGCGCAGAAACGACCGACGATCAGTCGATTGGACACCTGATTTGCTATTCACGTTAACTACATCCCCATACAGCATTGGTGCATTACTGACTGCTCAGCAAGCTTCGTACCGAGTGAGCGTTTGGGGCTTTAGCTGTTACGTCACAACGGGAAAAATCAATAACATGGGCTGGAGATCGTGTCAAAGCCAGGCGCAAGCTCCATCAGTTCGCGCCAGTTACCTGATTCCTGTACGCCTCCGTTTCGATCTGCACATGCTTTGTCAATCCATATACTGCCAAGCTCGCCTGATGAATTTTCTTCAATCCATCGATATTCATTTTTATCGGTGCGCTGAAAAGCAAACCCGGTGGTTATCGGTGGCGTGGTGATGGGGCTTTGCGTATCTTGCACTGGATTTGACGAGTTAGTGCACGGATAAGAAATACCATCGAATCCTGGAGCGATAGTCAGTAACTCAGCCCAATCGCCGGTGGCAGACACACCGCCCAAAGAAGCAGCGCATTCTTCATCTATCCAGACGTTACTCCACACGCCATTGTCGTCTTGATCTATCCACCGTAGTTCTTGCTTGTCACTACGTGAGAGCACGTATCCACCACCACCTTGTGTTGGTAGTGGATCGTCAAAGGCAGGCAAAGCGGCTGGAGGTGGTGGGGCTTGTGTATCAATTGTGTCAGCAGCTCCGCGTGTTAACGAAAACTGATCAGGCACAGCGCCATCGATTGCCTTGAAATAACAATTGGCCGTGGTGTTTTCAAATGTGCAAAACAAGGCACCCGCAGACGCCCCCTGATCGGCAGTATAGATAGAGGCAAAGTAATCACCCCCGCGTGCCTGAGGTTTTGTGTTGAGTCCGCCAAGTCCTGAGACAAAGGCAAAGCTTTGTCCTGGCTGCATTGCCATTTCATCATTCGTGTGTACGACTGTCTGTGTGCTGTAATCACTGAGTAAGTGCGTTCGCGAATAGGAGTGATGATGAGCTAAAGCCACCATCGCGCCAGCGTCCAGGCAAGCATCATAGGTATCCCAACTGGATGGTCCTGTTTTTGTGCCGGTTTGCATCATTTTGTGAGGTTTATGCCAGCTGCAAATTCTCCAGTGATCATTGGTTCTGGCAAACGCTGAGCGTATATAACTAGCGTAGTCATCTTCGGCATCTACTCCATCGACTTCGTAAATTCCAGGTGCTATTTGCACAACGTCTATATTCTGGTATGTGCATTTAGATTTGACACCGACGTCTCCGGTGCAAGATAAATCGTTTATGCGGTCCATTCGGCGTTGAATCAATCGTTGGTACAGTGGCCATTCAAAGTTTTCATGATTACCAACAGTCACCATCACTGGGAAATCTTGGCCTAGTGCCGTGGTCAACTGGGAATCCCAGGTAGTGGCAGAGTTATCGTCGTAACCAAGATCGCCCTGAATAAGAAGAAGATCTGTGTCTTCTCTGGCGATCAATTCAAGCACTTCCCGTGCGTTGCTGCGTACCCCCTGATCGCCGATAAAGGCAACTTTTACTGAGGATGCGAATGCGGTAGTAGATGAAAATATCAGCGTACACAACAACGTAGCTGTCAACGTTAATGCCGCACATGAAGGTCGTTTTTCTGAATAGAACAACAGCGGCACCTTGATCTGGAAAGTAGTAGGTGAATGTATCATTTCGCAGTTTATTCTGCCGCAATTGCGGGATCATAATTTAACGCTTAAGTACGTTAGCGACAGTCTGACATGCTATCGTGGCCTGCGTTGTAGTGAACCCGTACGCATGACGTAAGCAACCGTTGAAAGCCATGTCTGTTGATCCATTACTAGAACCTTTTCAACTTAAACACTTACGGTTGAAAAACCGGATCATGACCACCTCTCATGAACCGGCGTATCCGGAAGGTGGCATGCCGAAAGATCGCTATCGCGCGTACCACGAGGAGCGAGCAAAAGCCGGTGTTGCTTTAGCGATGACTGCAGGGTCTGCGGCTGTATCCAAGGATAGCCCGCCGGTATTCAACAATGTTCTGGCGTACTCCGATGAGGTTGTGCCCTGGATTCAGAATCTAACAGACAGTTGTCATGAGCACGGCTGTGCTGTGATGATTCAATTAACCCATCTTGGTCGGCGCACCACGTGGAACAAAGGTGACTGGCTGCCCTCCGTGTCATCGTCCAAACACCGTGAACCTGCTCACCGTGCATTCCCCAAGCTTATAGAGGACTGGGACATCGAGAGGATCATCAACGACTTTGCCGATGCTGCCCAGCGCATGCAGGCGGGTGGTATGGATGGCATTGAGCTTCAGGTTTACGGACATTTGCTTGACCAATTCTGGTCACCGTTGTCAAACGATCTGGAAGGCCCTTACGGCGCCGACACCCTGGAAAACCGCATGCGATTTCCCATGGATGTATTGGCCGCTATTCGCAAGCGCGTAGGGAATGATTTCATCGTCGGCTTCCGCTTCACAGCCGATGAGGCGCAAAAGGGCGGTATTACAGCGGCGGAAGGTCTAGAGATTTCAAAAAAGCTTGCAGCCTCTGGCCAACTGGATTTTCTCAATGTGATACGCGGGCGTATCCATACTGACCCTGCGATGACAGATGTTATCCCTGTGCAGGGGATGCGCAGTGCACCGCATCTGGATTTTGCAGGTGAGGTTAAAAAAGCGACAGGTATGCCAACCTTCCATGCGGCGAGAATCCCTGACGTTGCAACCGCACGTCACGCGATAAAAAGCGGATTACTTGACATGGTAGGGATGACGCGTGCCCACATGGCCGACCCTCATATCGTGCGTAAGATAACCCAGGGACGTGAGCAAGATATACGCCCCTGTGTCGGGGCCACCTACTGTCTGGACAGAATCTATCAAGGTGGTGAGGCGCTGTGCATTCACAATGCTGCCACCGGGCGCGAGCTCACCATGCCGCATGATATTCCACCTGCCAAAATCAAGAGAAAGGTGGTTATCGTTGGCGCTGGCCCTGCCGGCTTGGAGGCTGCGCGTGTTTGTGCGGAGCGAGGTCATGACGTCACTGTTTTTGAAGCTCAGTCAGATGCTGGAGGGCAAGTCAGAATCACCGCAATGACTCCACGCCGCCGTGAAATGCTATCAATCATTGAATGGCGCGAAGCTCAATGCACAGCAATGGGCGTTACCCTTCAATACAACACCTACGCAGAGTTGGATGATGTCACAGCGCTAGCGCCAGATGTAGTTATCATCGCCACCGGCGGCTTGCCCAATATCGAGCTATTTGAAAGTGGGCAGGAGGCTACGTTGGTGGAGACGACTTGGGACATTATCACTGGTGATGTCAAGCCTGCCGACAAAATACTCATTTACGATGAAAGCGGTGATCATCCCGCCATGCAGGCTGCAGAAATTGCTGCAGAGGCGGGCTGTACCGTAGAAATAATGACACCAGATCGAGTCTTTGCCCCCGATATCATGGCGATGAATCTAGTGCCCTACATGCGTAGCTTGCAAGACAAAGATGTCACATTCACCGTAACTCGACGCTTATTGGGCGTTGAGCGCAAAGGTAACCGCTTGGTGGCCACTATCGGCACAGATTACAGCGACCACACGCATACGGCTGAATACGATCAGGTGGTTGTCAACTATGGCACCCTGCCACTAGACGAGCTATATCTGACATTGAAACCATTAAGCTCAAACGGCGGCGCTGTTGACCAGAATGCGCTAATTGCAGGCACAGTCCAAAACAGTGTCCGCAACGCAGATGGAAAATTTCAACTGTTTCGAATTGGCGATGCCGTTAGCGCACGCAATACGCATGCGGCTATTTATGATGCTCTGCGGTTGGCAAAAGATCTTTGAGTTCTCGCGGTATCTGTTTTTCTACAAAGACAACGACCCCCAATAGACCAAGCCAGAGAACACGAACCAGACACTCCAATGGCCTAGTAACAGGAATTCTTTGAGCTTTGGCTTGAGCGCGCCTACTTGCGCAAACCATACAATTCCCCAAAAGAAGAACAGCCCAGCTACGGCAAAACCGATAGCCTGACGCGGAGCAAGTAGTTCGGTGAAAGCTAATAAATAGAGCACTCCACTGATAGCCAGTAGATCAACTGAGACCAATTGAAACGCACACATCAGCTGCACCCAATTGCGATCTAATACTACTAACGATTGCTCTGTATCGTATTTCTTGGCAACCTTCGATGGTTGAATACTAAGTGACTGCATGACACCACCGGTTAAGTGCGCGGCCAAACATACGAGCATCAGCCCACATACGATCGCAATTGGATAATTCAATTTTTTTCTCCTGGTTTCAATGAAGTCATCAGCAATTCAAGCAACGCGGGAAGGTCAGACTTCAATTTGGCAAGCTTCTCGTGAGACAGGTATTCCAGCCCGATCAACGCGCCATAGATAAGAATTGCATACTGCTTACTGGCGCTCGCTGATCCGCCTGCACGCCGAAACAGCGTTGTCAGATACTTCAGCCGCGATTGATCTACCCGATGGACCGATTGAGACACACTAGAATCAAAACGCGACCAGTCTCGGATTGCAGCTTCAGCCAGCAATCCCCCATAGGGCACATTGATGTCGGCAGTGATAGTGCAGATTAGCAATCGAAGTTGATCTTGCGGATCGGTTTCGTGTTCCGAAATCCCTTGCATGATGCTCTCGGTACCCGCCATGACCCAATGTTCAAGCATGGCATTCTTGAAGGTTGGCAAGTTTTCAAAATGCCAGTAAAACGAGCCTTTACTGACCTTCAGCTCCCTAGCGATAAGCTCTGCCTTGATAGCTGTATGCCCACCGCGAGTCAGAGCACGGAACCCTGCCTGTATCCAGTCCAGTTGCGATAGTGTTTTAGCCATTGATTAGTACCATACGCTACCGTACGGTGATGGTCAATATTGATTATGTTGCTTCAGCCAATACCATGTCACGAATTTTCATCGCCTTTTCGAAATGGTCAAGCCTGTGTGTCTCGATCCACCAAGTAGCGGCTTCCATCAGTTCTTGAGGATCGTCATTTTTGTTCTTGAAAAATGCATAAAAAGACAATCCTACTGTTGAGCCCTTCGACTCGATTTTCTTATTGCAAACTAGAATAATGCGCTGTTTCAATTCTGGAGTCATTGTAGTTTCTTGATTAGTCTGTAAGGCAAGACATCCACATTATTACGTCGCACAGCATTTTCCACAAGCATAAGCGTGCCGATACCCACACCAATAAAACAAATACTCAGTGGAACTAACGTTGTGTCGTGGAGGTTTCCTACGATATCCGAAATAACCACGGCAACAAGACTTGAGACTGACGCAATAATTGAAGCGCCGATGCCGGCAACGGATCCCAGCGATTCCATGGCCATGGCACCGAGGTTCCCGAACAGAATGCCAATACAAAAAAAACAAACGGCACAGAGTCCTAGAAATATCCAGAGTGGTGGCACGCCGTTCGACAGCAATGCCGAGCCCAATAATGCTGCACTTGATATTACTAAACCCAAGAGCGCTTTGCGAACGAGTTTTACAGTACCAAGGCGAAGTACCAATTTTGCATTGATCAGAGATGCTGCGCCAACAGCAAAAGCCAGCAACGCAAAGAACGTTGTGAAAAGTTCTGCGCGCTGATAAGTGACTGAAAAAATCGACTGCGCTACACCGTAATAACTTAGCTGCGCACCGAACAACAATCCTGCAGAAAGCGTATAAGCGAGCACCTTAACGTTCATCAGTATTCTACAGGCTACGACCACGGTTCCTCGAACGCTAAACGGTAATCGATCTTCCAACGCGAGCGTCTCTGGCTGACGAAGAATAAGCCAAAACCCAACGATCAGGGACATGCCCACGTAAGTCAAAAAAATCATCCGCCAGCTACCCAAGCCGATAACCCATTCGCCCAATACTGGTGCAAGCATTGGCACAAGTACCAGAACGGTCATGATCAGGGACATGGCACGTGCCATGGCAGCCCCGACGTACCGGTCACGAATGGCTGCCCGTGAACCTATCTTAGGTCCAGCTACACCAAACCCTTGCAGCAAGCGTCCAAGCAACAGCATCTCAAGTGATGATGCGAACAGCGCGATTAGTGATCCTACTACGAAGATTACAATTCCCACTATAATCGCTGTTTTGCGACCACGCGCGTCGGCCAGCGGTCCAAAGAAAAGCTCTCCGAAAACCATGCCCAATACAAGTACTGAGACTAATCTATGTACCCCTTCTTGGTCAGAGAAGTGACGACCGATATCAGAGAGAGCCGGTAGCGTCATTGACAGCGCCAAGGCAGTCAATGACGTGAGAGAGGCAAAAAGCGCAACGAATTCAAATTCACTCGTTGACCGATGGTCTGCTCTTGTCACATCGGGCATAGTGAGGCGTTTGTTGTTGTCGTGGGAAGGGTGAGTACTCTACTCATGTCATGAAGACAATGCCACCTTACTATCATCAGGCGCTTGCTGTCGATCAAACATACCGTAGTCACGCACCACGCCTGCTATGCGCAATCGATAATCTGAAAAAACATCGTTACGGCCCTGAGACTGCGCTCCCCGGTGAGCTGTAAGATTTCGCCATTGTTGTATAGCCTCTTCACTTTCGAAGAATGACAACGACAGGAGCTTGTCAGGATTGGTCAGGCTTTGAAATCGTTCTATCGACACAAACCCCTCAATGGAGTCGAGCATTGGTCTCATGCGCGCGGCAATTTCCAAGTAGTCCTGTTTTTTACCAGCCGCAGGATACACTTCAAAGATGACAGCAATCATTCAAGTTCTCTACCTTGTGTCGTTACACGTTTCAGAAAAGTCCGCTCCTCACGCAACAGAAATTTCTCCTTCTGAGCGAACGCATAGTTCTCTTGCCCAATCGGATCGGCAGCCAACTGCTCACGATATTGCTCATACGCAGCCAGACTTTCGATATTGTAAATACCATAAGCCAAGGTGCTAGAGCCCTCATGTGGTGCAAAATAGCCAATCAGATCAGCACCACAGCGCGGAATGGCCTCACACCAGTTGCGTGAATAGTGTTCAAATTGAGCCTTCTTTGTAGGATCAATATGGTATTTGATAATGCAAGTCAACATGGCTGTTCTCCGTTTCTCAAGAACACACTATAGGTGCTTGCATGTCGCTAATGGTTCGATTACGATCGAAGTATGAAAGGTAGCCCCAATATCGCTCGTGTCGGTGCATTGATTGGCGATTCTGCGCGAGCCAGCATGCTGACCGCCTTGATGAGCGGCAAGGCTCTGACGGCCAGCGAACTAGCAAGAGAAGCTGGTATTACTGTGCAAACGGCCAGCTCGCATCTGGCAAAGCTGGAACAAGGTGGTCTGTTGAAGTTACGTAAACAGGGCCGGCACAAGTATTTTTCACTGGCGAGTGATGAGGTCGCTCATTTGCTTGAAGTGCTTATGGGGCTTGTCGCCGGCAATCAACCGCTACGTTCCAGAATTGGCCCGACTGAGACCGCATTGCGCAATGCTCGCGTGTGTTACAACCATTTGGCTGGAGACAGAGGCATACAGCTATATGACAGCCTCTTGTCGCGTGGCTATCTTATGCTCAACGATAACGCACTGGGACTGACTGCATCCGGTGAAAAGTTCTCGTCCGAATTCGGGATCGACATGGCTTTATTAAGGGCAGGAAAAGCGGTGTTGTGCCGTGAGTGTCTTGATTGGAGCGAGCGCCGATCTCACTTGGCTGGCAGCTTAGGGCGAGCGTACCTAACACGATTCGAAGACCTGAAATGGGTAAAACGCATCGAGGATTCACGGGCCATAAAATTTTCCAGGAAGGGCGAAGTTGGTTTCAACGAGCTGTTTTCTTTCTAGTGATAAGCCACATCCGTTTGATACCTGGTAGGCTGCTCGCCAGTTGTTAGCGTTGCAGCCCGGTGCAGATGCCAATAAGTGTCAGATGCCGGCTCGGCGCAAGATACACGTGTATCCTCTGGCGCGATAATGGAAATCGACTGAGCGTATCGGATATCGTCGCCATTGGCGTCAACGACCCTGAATCGATAGCGTGTTGGTGACAATGCACGCACATCAGCAAACGACGCCTTATTATTACGCAACTGTTTCTCCACGTCGAACATGGCAACATCATTCGCGTGCTGCTGGTGAGTGAATTGTTCAGTCATACGGTGTTCAACATCATTAACCCTCTGGATAACCTGGCCACCTTCATGCAGCATGGTGTGGTGATATGAGCATACGCAGACGCCGTTTTCGATACTAGTGACACCGCCATCGGCCCAATGAGTGATGTGATGAATCTGCAGATGATTTGTTTTGCTGCAGCCGGGGTATTGGCAATGCTGATCACGGTCCTTGATAGCACGTGACATAGCGGCAGGCCATAGTCTTGATTTACGGCCTATGTTTGTCGGCTCTCCATTATGGGTTTTATGGTTTGTGATGCTGCAATCACACGCTATTCGCCGAGCGGTGTCACGAGCCACCGGGCCTGCGCCTTTAATGGTTGCTCGTTTTGTTTGTGGTTGTTTTGACGATGATAATTCTGATTCCTCAACAGAGACGATGACTTGATAGCGGTCAGCGGTTGCAATCTCCCGTCCAGCAGCTTGTAAGCTGGTTTCCGCCATCAGCACGGTTGCATCGGCACGGCGCTGTGAGATTGTGCTTTGTTTGTCGTCAACTAAATTCAATGAATGCTCAACGCTATTGAGAAAGGCCTGGGCTATCTCTGGCGGCAACGATAGTTGAATGAGCGTGCTGCCGTTGCTGGTTTCTTTCCAGCTTAACGATCGTGAATTCCATTGTTTTACAGCTCGATCTTTGTCTCCTGAGTTTTCAGCGTCATCGTCTTTCCATCGATAGGTGGCACACAGTAGTTGAACGTCGGTACACGAGGCATCCAACGCTGCATGACACAAGGTTTTTTCCGTATTCTTGTCTGCAACACTGACAATACAACGCACTTTTGACCAGGACAGCTTACCGGCTCTAAACAGTGCGGCAGTGGTCGGTAGCGATCTGAGCTGACGTCCAGCTCTCAGGTAGGCCCAACCGAGCTGTGGACTAATGCCTAGTTCATTATTTGCCCAAGCTGCACAGTGTGCTGCGCCGCGCTTCTTCCAACCCTCCAGCTCATCGAATCTGACAAGTAGTTCAAGAAAATCTGCTAGTGAGGAGTTTCCCTCTTGCGCAATGATTTTCAGGCGTTCACAGATTTCGAGATCATCAGAGGGCATAGCAGGGGTGTTGACCGGCACAGGCGCTCCTTCGATGCATGCCATGGCCAGTCGAACACTCTGGCCGAACTGTTCGCGCTCGCTAATGCCGAATGAAGACATGCAAAAAGGCGTTTGGCTACAGGTGTTGCTGATGGTTTGGTTACTGGCCTGATTGCCAATGACGGCCGTTGAATCTTCCATGAAACGCTGCTCTGTTTGATGTGTCAATATACCACCACATAGCGATTTCAGCAAGTAATAACTGGCTTTATAGCCAGTTAAAAAGAGGGCTCAGAAGTTTGCGAAGTATGTCGGGCCGGCAGAGGATACACGTGTATTTGCGCCAAGAAAGCTTGGCGAAGGAGGAAAGAAGGGCCGTAGGAGCGGCAATCTAGAAACCTTCGGTTTTGAACCCGACAGGTATTCAATCCTGTCCGGCAAAGGTTGGTCACCAGCCGGAACCGAGTGTTGCGTGGGG
>JALZVU010000181.1 GCA_023301795.1 Granulosicoccus sp. | reverse complement strand
CTGTCGTAGTTGATTGGCTTGGCATAGATGGATTTTTCTTGAGAAAATGTGGGTATCCTCCATTCTTATCGTTAATGCAGGCATGGCATAAAGTATAAATGATGCAATGAAATTGGCAATAAACACTGCCAATTTGTCTAGAAATACGCCATATTCCCTGTATCAGTGTTGACCATAATTCCTCGAAGGCGGACAGTCATCTTGCACGACAGTGAAGATGATCCTTGTAGAACCCGTTAAAAATACGCGTTCTGCAGTCGACGAAGTTAAAAGGAGGCAACATGGTTAATACGATAGAGAAAGAAAGCAACATGCGGCGGGTTACCAACGTCACCTCGGATATGAACTCTGAAACGGTGTTACAGCTAGGGCCACTCGCGCCGCTGGTTGGGAGGTGGGAGGGCCACGGAACGGGTTGGAATATGATTGCACTTCCATTCAAGGACAGCGCTAATCCGAACATACCCTTTCGGATCCTGATGAACCAATACGATGAGAAGCTGGATTTTTTTACGGTCGGTGATAAAATCCCCAATCGCGGAATTACCGAAGATCAGGAAGTCGCCACACTTGACTACCAGCAAGTGGTTACGCAAATAGAGGCTGAGGATTTTCCAAGCAGCAAAGCTGTACCAGGAGCCGGACCGAATGGGTTGGCAGGGCCGAAGGGTAGTGACATTCACCATGAACCAGGACTCTGGATACATGTGAAAGATAATCAGCCAAAAATCAACGGTATAAACATTGCCCGGCTGGCATCGATACCTCATGGTAATTCTGTACTGGCTACAGGCATTGCCAGCTATGTAGATGGTATGCCGGAAATCCCGGGGATAAACGCACTTCCCTTTGGGCGTTTTGAAACCATAGAACAAACACCGCCTGACGTGTACGACTTTCGGGATCCTTGTGACGAATACCTGTCTCCCTACAAGCACTTTATAGACAACCCATTCATGGGTACGGCAGCGGGTTTTCCCGGATTCCCTGGCTTCAGTCCTCGGGATATGAACGAGATTCTGAACTTTGCCAATAAGGATGTGGACATTGTTAAAACCACGGTTCTGAATGTTGACAGCACGCGGGAGCACGGAGGCATAAAGAACATGCCGTTTGTGCAGAGAGAGAGTGAGCCGGTGTCCATGCGATCAACGTTCTGGCTCCAACAACTCAGGGAGCAGGATGAAAACGGTAATCCTAAATTGCGCTTGCAGTATAGCCAGATCGTTATGCTGGACTTTTTTGCTGACCGTGAAGATCAGATGCCGGGTCGTGCGCAATGGCCGCATATTAGTATCAATACGCTTGAAAAGGTAGGCGGCTATCCTAACTACCCTGTTGGATAGTTTGGGAGTGTGTATTGAGGATATGCAGTATTGAATTCGGACCAATACTTTGCGAGCAGCTATGTTGTTATCAGGACAGCTGCACCATTAATGGGCAAGCGTATTGGTTCGGACTGAAGTCATTGAATTGGGGAAAACCCGCAATTTTAATAGTGTGTAGAATCTGCCCTGATTCATTAGTCACCCAGAGTCTCTAACTCTAACCAAAAATCATCAGGTATCTGTGCGTTGTACCAGCTCATTATCTGTGCCAATTCTTGAGGTGTTTTGGGTCCTGGTATAACTGACTTTACCGACGAATGACGCAATGGAAACTGTAGTGCTGCCGCACCTATTTCAACATCGTATTCCTTGCAGTAGTTTATTAACACCTTGTGTCGTGCTGCCATGTCCTCTGGAATAGCGTGGTAGTTATACGTGGCGCCACCGACCAACATACCCGAGTTAAACGGGCCACCTATCACAATGTCCGTTCCTGCTTGCGTGCACTTATCAAAAAATGACAAAGCACCCGTTCGCTCTAACAGTGTGTGCCTTCCAGCTAACAACATAACGTCAAATGAGCCATATTCCATCGCCAGCTCACAAACTGCCACTTCATTAACACCCAGGCCAATGGCACTAACAGAGCCTGAGCTACGAAGTTCGTCCATAGCTCGATAACCTCCACCATCAATAAAAGCTGTGAACTGCGCAGAAGCATTTTCCCCGTGAGTTCCATGGCCAAGATCATGCACATACAAAATATCGATTCTACTCAGCCCAAGCCGTTGACAACTGTGTTCAACACTTTTCATAATGCCATCGTAGGTATAGTCGAACTCAACCCTAAATGGCATATGCGTGGAGGCAGTAGCGTCTGGGGCTAGCAGACGCCCAGCTTTACTTGAGAGCAGTGTTTTCGGTAAGCGTCGTAGCACATCTCCCACAAGCCGCTCAGAAAGTCCGCGTCCATAGAAGGGCGCCGTGTCAAAATAGTTGATTCCATGGTCGTGCGCATCACGCATCATCTCTCGTGCACCCTGAAGGGCGTCAGGCGCTGCATCGAAAGCAAGCGTGGCACAACCAAGACCTAGTTCTGTGAGCTCTAATCCTGAGCGTACAAGCGATCTCGTTTTTAGCATCAGCCTTTTTCCGCACCTGCATTCAAGCCGGAACGGACATGCTTTTGAGAGACAAGAAACACTAGGATTATCGGTAGTACAACGAGAATCGCAGCCTGTATAGCCTCCGGTTGGCCCACTGGCAAATTGCTTGCGGCCTCCTGCGCATTAAGTGCACCTGATGCACTGATTAACGTCGTTAGACCGACAGGCAGGTTCTGTTTACTATCATCCGAAATCAGAATAAAGGCGAGAAAATAGTTATTCCAGTTATTAACAAAGCTGAAGAATGCAACCAGCGCTAATAGCGGCTTGGCCATCGGCAACCCCATATGGATAAAACACTGCAGTTGTCCACAGCCGTCAACGCGTGCACTTTCTATGACACTTTTTGGCAGCGAGGTTGTGTAGTAGATGTAGGCAAGGTACACGCCGAATGGAAAGAACGATGAAGCCAGAATAAGTCCGGTGTAGGTGTTTGTTAATCCGAGAAACGTCATTTCCAAGAAAATTGGCAGAATGATAGCTTGTGACGGCGTAATCATTGCCACGAGCGTTAATATCAGTATTAGTTTGCGACCTCTGAATTCTGCCATCGCTAGTGCGTAGCCTGCAGGGATGCAGGCCAGGAGCGTTAGCGTGACACTGCCTACGGTGTAAATCACGGAATTCAGAGCCCAAGTCATAACTTGGCCTGAGTTGTACCTAATAAGGTTCAGAAACGTTTCTTTCATCGTGGCAAAGCTACCGAAAGATAGCGGTGTATCTGAAATCAATGAGCTTTCGGTGCGAGTTCCTGCTAGCAGTAACCACAACAGCGGCACACCATAGACAATGATAAAGAACGCAAGAATGGACCAGATGACAAAGTGACTGATCCGGAATTTTCGAGCTTGATTCATTACGATTCCCCGATTAGCTCTATTTAATTTTGTAAAATCGAGTGGCAAATATGAGGGTAAGAGCAATGATCACTGGCAATATCAAAGACAAGATACTAATGGCTGCAGCAATACCAAAATCACCCCATCGAAATGCGTAAAAATAAGCGAGTTGAGTTACTGACCAATCGGGTTTGTCAAATTGACCACCAGCAAGCGATAACAATTGTGGTTCAACAAAAATTTGTAAGCCAACGGCAATGGTCGTAATTGCCATCAATGTGATGGTTTTTGAAATCATTGGTAGCTTGATTCGTGTGGCCATCTGCCAAGGATTAGCACCATCAATGCGTGCCGCCTCAAGCACATCACGAGGTATGCCAGATAAGGCTCCGCCCAGAACGACGATCCATCCACCAGAGTTGCCCAGAAATCCCATAAGAGCAAATATCCAGACCTCGCCAAGGCCGCTAATCGTACTTTGACGATTCTCCCATCCAAAAAATTGATAGACGAAATCAAAAGGCGATACCAGAGGATCAAGCAGGAACAACCAAAGAACCACAACTGCTGAAGAGGCAATGGCACCTGGCATAAAGTATATGGAGCGTACTATTGCTGCTGTTCTTTCGGATTGAGTGTCGAGCAATAACGACAGCATGGTCACGCCAACAACCATCATCGACACCCAGACAAGCACGTACTGCAGAACGTTGTATATGGCAGGAACCAAGCGATAATCGTTCAACACCTCACGATAATTTGTTAGGCCCCAAAATACATAATCAATAGTGTCGAAGAAACTCAAGCCGAATGCATAGAGCACCGGAAAGATTGCAAACATCAGCATCAAGCACAAAAACGGCGATAACAACGCATACGCCACCAGCGCTTGTTTGCGTGCCTGTTGTCGTTTTCGCTGTTGTCGCTGAGATGCGGAGTGTTGCGTCATGAGTGTGGTATTTGTATGATTTGCCAAAACCGGCCGCAGAGCAATAATTCACTCTGCGGCCTGAATTTCTACTTATTCAACCACTACTTGGTATCGAGCCAACTTCGCAGCATTCACAAACTCTTCCTGTAGTTGTGGCAGCAAGGATTCGAACGATGCACCAGCGGCCAGGTCGTTGACCACCGCTTTGTTGAAGCTTGAACGGGCATCCAGACGCAACGAGACGTATCCAGGATGAGCATACGTGGCTGCATCAACCATCGTCTGGAAGCCGTCCCCAGCTGCATAGTACCCCGACCCATCAAATGCTGCACCCCACTCAACTGACGCAGGCTGATAGGCCGGCATGGTTACAGCGGTTCGATTCACATCCACATCTGTCGTGACAAACGTTAGAAGATCGACCACTTCTTCCGGATGTTTAGTGTCCTTCCAGCCACCCCACATACCACCACCCCAGCTCCACGCTAAAGGCTGGTCTTGACTCTCCCATTTTGGTGTCATGCCAATGCCAACAGTACCTTCGGGAAACTCATAGCGCTTCTTGATGATGAATTCACCAAACCAGGTAGGCCCTGGGATCATCAGTAATTTATTGGATTTAGCGAGTTCCACGAATTCAGGATCAAACGGCGCGACACGAGCCAGGGTGCCGGCATCCAGCATCCGATCCACCAGTTGCGCAGCTTCCACGCATTGGGGAGCTGTAGCGTTAATATTCAACACGTCTCGCTTGCCTTCGACCGGAATAGCTAAGTTACAGCCATTAGAGTAGAGAAAATTCATTAACGGTATATGCATGGCAACTGCACCGGATACAATTCCAGAATCGTTTGCTGCTGCGGCTAAAGCAACAGATTCGTATTCTTCCCAAGTCGTTGGTACTTCCAGACCCAGCTCTTCCATCAATGGCTCGTTGTACCACAGCATGAAATGCGCGATATCGTTTCGTAGACAGACTAAGGTACCGTCACCGGGCTCACACACGGAATTTGACGTTGGGTAAAAGCCATCAATAGTGGCTTGAGGCACTTTATCCTGAAGCTCCATAAGGTAATCCACACGGCGCGTTTTCAATGGCGCAGAAAAATTGGTGTCTTGCAGGAATATGGCGTCCGGAATGCCGTCACCCGATTGCAATGCCAACTGTAGCTTGGCAATCATCTCGTTACGTGCAATAGCAACAAACTCAAGCTCGATGCTATCTCTTGCTTCGTCAAAAGCCTTATAGAAGGGCTCCCGAATCGGATCACCCCATACAAGCAGTTTTGTTATGTCTTGAGCCGATGCCACAGGTGCTACCGCGGTAACCGCAAGAGCCAACATAGTGGTTTTTAGCATATGTCTTGAATAGGTTTTCATAGCTTCTCCTCGTTGATTTTTTTGATTATTTGGCTGGTGAGCAGCGAATGCCTTTGGAATTAAATACATCTATTCGAACAGGCGGAACAGTCAGGATAACTTCTGTACCTGTCTTTATTTTTCGATGAGCAAAGGTTTGTACTGTTAACAATGAATCCAGGGCTGCATCAATGTAGGCGTAGGTAATATTTCCTAGACGATCAGCGGTCTGAACATGCCCCTTGATTAGCACACCAGCAGGGCTGGAACCAGTTGCTAGTTGAAACTCTTCTGGTCGGATACCTAATTGTATTTTCTCGCCCACATGCAGACCTGAGGCGCGCAAAACAACGCGTTCATTTGGTGTTCCAGTCACGGACACGACTACGCTATGACCGGTAACCTCGACAACTGAAGCCTGCAGAAAGTTGATTTTTGGTGATCCAATAAACCCTGCCACAAAAGCGTTATTGGGCGTGCTGTAAAGTTCATCGGGCTCGCCAAGCTGCTGAATTTCGCCATAGTCAAGCGCAACGATGCGATCTGCCAGAGTCATGGCTTCCGTCTGATCATGAGTCACGTAGATCATTGTCGCACCGAGTTCTCTGTGCAGGGTTTCGATTTCCAAGCGCATTTGTGTGCGTAAGGACGCATCCAGATTAGACAGTGGCTCATCAAACAGAAACACTTTGGGTTTGCGGACAATGGCTCGGCCGATCGCCACTCGTTGTCGCTGACCCCCAGAGAGTTGTGCGGGCGAACGCTCGAGCAACTCCTCCAGACGCAAAATTCGTGCAGCGTCCATAACCCGTTCATGAACCTTATCTTTCGGCATCTTGGCCAAGCGAAGATTGAATGCGATGTTTCCATACACGTTCATGTGTGGATAGAGCGCATAGTTTTGAAAAACCATGGCTATGCCACGATCTGACGGCTCGTCATAAGTGACGTCTTTGCCGTCAATTTCAATGACTCCGTCTGTGACAGCTTCCAGCCCTGCGATCATGCGCAGTAGCGTGGATTTGCCCGAGCCAGATGGTCCGACAAAAACGACAAACTCGCCTGACGCTATGTCGAGATGCAAATCGTCGAACAACTCTACAGAGCCGTAGTGCTTTTTGATATTAGCCAGTGAAACTTGAGCCATTGCCTGATCAACGTAATAAATAGCCGGGCACAAAGACCGTGCTTATAGTTTGAATATTATCCAATTGCTAGTCACAAGGCAAGTTTAAATATATCTAAACAGGGGTTCTGTATTTTTTGTGGTTGTTTATATAGTCATAAAGAGCGTATTATAGAGTTTTGGACCCCGTGATCTTCTCTGTCTCTTAATGAAAATATCTGACATAAATCAGGACCTTGATAGCTTCATACAAAAATTATTGAGTGAAGACATCAAGGTGGGCGTCGTTGTCCGGCAAGCCGAGCTGTGCGAAATTCTAGGAATTTCCAAGACGCCGCTACGTGAACTACTCGTGCTGCTTACCGAGTTAGAGTTCATAGAAGTAAAACCTCGTGCTGGATTCAAAGTCCTTTATCCAGACATTGAGTTTATGCGCGAGAACATGCAGCTTCGCGTTATCCTCGAGAACAGTGCGATTGAAACATTTAGTGAAGTTGTCACCAGCGGCTGGATTGAAGAACAAACGTTAGAGCACGAGAAAGCGCTTAACGATCTTGAACTCGTTGATGACCCAGCATCACTTAATGAATCTATTTTTGAACTGGACAGAGAATTTCACAGAACCATTGTGGCTTCCTTAAAAAACAGTGCGGTGTCCAAGGCTCATGAATATACGCAAATCAAACTTCAGATTGCTCGACAGGTTCATCGCCGAATACCTCCTCGCAAAACCAATATGATCGCGATGCAAGATCATCTCACTATCCTTGCAGCATTAGCGACACACGACTTGACCCGCGTACGTGCAGCGCTGGACGCACACTTTACCCAATCGGCCCGAAACACCTTAGTGGGATACTAGTTGCAATGAACAATGACTCTACTACGGATAAGGAGTTTTTAGTAAGCCCTGCAAAGACGCCGGCTATCGTCGTAGACCGTATTGAAGGCTTTGCAATCGAAGCACGCCCCTCTGTAGGGCCGGTTTCATCTCTTGGGTCTATGCCTGTACGCAATGGCGTTCTTGTTGCGGTAACCTCAAAACAGGGTGTAACTGGATGGGGGGAGATATGGTGTAATTTTCCACCGCGTGGAAACCTTGCGCGGTTAAATCTTCTGCAAGATGTCATAGCGCCTCACATGCTGGGGAAAACCTACGGCAACTACGCGCATTGTCGTCAAGAGCTTGAAGGCCTGACGGCGCGAATGGCAATTCATACAGGTGAGCATGGTCCTTTTAACCATTGTTTCGCAGGTATTGATACAGCGTTAGCGGATCTTGCTGCGCGCAGTGTCGACCTATCGCTTGCAAACTTTCTGTCGAGTAGGCCTTTAACACAGCTTCCGGTTTACGCTAGCACACCGAATGTGGAATCTCTCGAAGCTTCACTCAAAAACATCATGGATGCAGGCCATCAAGGGGTCAAACTCAAGATAGGACTTGCAAAAGAACTCGACATTGAGCTATGCCGAAGGGTTCACGCGATAACTGATGGAAAGTTGAATATACTGGTAGATGCCAATCAGAATTGGGACGTGCAAGATGCGATCGATACCCTATCGGCTTTGTCCGACTATTCCATAGGCTTTGTCGAAGAACCTCTCCGGGCCGATGCGCCAATGACTCACTGGGCACAATTGGCGGGCGTGATAAACACACCCATTGCGGGTGGTGAAAACATCACATCACTATCATCGTTCATTGAGTTCATGGACCGAGGATGCATGAAGGTAGTACAGCCTGATGTTGCTAAATGGGGTGGTGTCAGCGGAGCCATTGAGATCGGTGAGTTGACTGAATCACGCGATGTGATATGCGCAATGCACTACATGGGTTCAGGTGTGGGCTTAGCTGCATCACTGCATACACTGGCTGCAATCGGTGGCCAAGGGATGATCGAGTTAGACGCTAACCCCAATCCGTTACGCACTGAATTGGGGGATCTGGACTTGACCGTCAGTAACGGAGCATTACAAGTGCCACCTGGCATAGGTCATGGCTTTATTCCAGACTCTGCTGCTTTGAAGAAATTGACCAAGGCGAGCTTCGTTCTGCAGTGACCGAGTTGCACGTACATTTTTGACAGCTGACTTGTGTTCGTGGTTTTGATGTTTCTGTTTGTATCGCTGCCTCTTCCCAACCGCGAGATCTCACGCTGATGTTTGCAGCCGGACAAGGCGATGGTCGTGAGCGTGGACTGAACCGTCTGGCGCATCCTGGCCTTGTGAGCCGGGTTATTGGCGGGCACTACGGCTTGATTCCCAAGTTGGCAGCACGCGCGGTAAACGGAGATATCCAGGGCTACAATTTTCCTCAGGGAGTGATATCGCACCTGTATCGTGATATTGCCGCAGGCAAGCCGGGCACCATTTAGGTAGTGGGCGTGTGAACGAGACAACGCCTGCCGATCTGGTTGAGCTGATTACTATCGCTGGTTGCGAGCGACTTTTCTATCATGCCATTCCTATTCATGTGGCAAACCTATGCTACCCAATATAATCGTTATTTCACGGGGCGCTATAAACAGCCTGAAGGTGTTGCCACGCCTATGGCTTTGGACTTGCGAAAAGTCATTGCACTTAGGGCCGCTTTTGAATTGCCCATTGGTGGTGTGGTCAATCTGGGTATCGGCATGCCGGAGGGTGTGTCGGTTATTGCTGCCGAAGAAGGGCTGTTGCATCACCTCACCCTGACCGCAGAACCTGGTGTGGTGGGTGGTCAGCCAGCATCGGGCCTGGACTTTGGTGCCGCGCTGAATACTGAAGCCATTATCACGCAAGGTAGCCAGTTTGATTTTTATGATGGTGGAGGACTGGACATGGCCTGCCTAGGTATGGCTGAGGTGGATGCCACTGGTAGCGTTAACGTATCGCGTTTTGGAAGCCGATTAGCCGGAGCTGGCGGGTTCATCAATATCAGTCAGAATGCTAGGCATCTAGTGTTTACAGGCTCTTGCACAGCCGGTGGGCTGGATGTTCTGATGGGTGATGGCTCTCTTAAGATCGTGACCGAGGGGCGCGCACGTAAATTCGCAGAGGCGGTGGAACAGATTACTTTCTCAGGTGCTCGTGCCATGCGTCTGGGGCAGCCAGTTTTGTATGTCACAGAACGTTGTGTCTTTCGTTTGGGGGAAGATGGAATAGCGTTGATAGAGGTTGCTCCCGGGATAGATATAGAACGCCACATTCGGCCTTTTTACGCCGTAAGCTTGGTCAGACGCTAGAGCAGCGACGCCGTGCAACGATCTTTGATAGCGAGCGTGCGGCTGAGGCGGCATTGCGGGATATGAGGTAGTGTTGTGTTGGGTGCTGAGTTGTTAAGTCTGTGGTGGACCGCCGCTGGGTGTTTGGTAACAACACGCTCAGGTCGCGGATGATCGATAGGTACTGCGCAAGGGGCTGCAAAGAATGAGTGGGCAAGTTTTTGGATAGCTGAATGACTGAGAAACGTCAAGGGGTAGGGTTGTTTGTTGCGACTGATGGTTGTTGGGCTCGACCTGTGACAGTCGGTAATGCGCGTAAGAAGCACGCATTGATTGGATGGTGCATATCAGACTCTTCACTAGTTTTACATACAGGAGTGCGTCGATATGAAGTTTTTACATTGTGTGTGATATAAGGTATTAAGGAGGACTCGGGGTATGGGGCCATATCTGAGTCGACCTAATACTTGTTGAACTAAACCGCTACGCGGGGCCCTCTCTATCCTGCTTTTTCGACTAGGATTTGCTCCGGTGTCTTTACATAAGCGGTATTAAGG
>JALZVU010000180.1 GCA_023301795.1 Granulosicoccus sp. | reverse complement strand
AACCTCGCCCTGCTCTACCGCCTTGCCGGCATACATCACCAAGGCTTTATCAGCTACACGAGCAACAACACCAAGATCATGAGTTATCAGCAACAAGGCCGCATGCGTCTCCTGACACGCATTTTTTAGAACATCAAGCACCTGCGCCTGAATCGTGACATCCAGTGCAGTTGTCGGCTCATCAGCAATAATCACATCCGGATTATTGGCTATGGCCATAGCAATGAGAACACGCTGACGCATGCCCCCTGAAAACTCATGCGGATAGGCATGGACACGCCGTGATGGGTCAGGTATGCCCACCAGCGCTAACAATTCAACAGCTCGACTCAACGCCACCTTTGCTGAGCAATCATCGTGTATTTGAATAGACTCGATGATCTGCTCCCCTACGGTATACACCGGCGTCATGGACGATAGCGGATCCTGAAACACCATGGCAATGGACTTGCCTCGCAAGCGCGACATCGACTCGTCATCAAGGCCTGCCAGCTGATCTCCTTGCAAAACAATAGAGCCTTCTACGCGAGCACCTGAGGGTTGCAAGCCCATAATGGCCATAGCAGTTGCAGATTTCCCCGAGCCAGACTCCCCTACTATTGCTAGTGTCTCGCCCGCAAGCAGTGTGAAACTAACGCCTCTTACGGCGTGTAAGGCCCCCGATTCATTGGGAAAATGAACATGCAGATCTTGTACATCCAGCACGGGAACTGATGACCTTGTAGGTGCTGAAGATGGCTCACCGTTGTCCGATAAAACGCTAGTCATCGATGTCCAAGCCTTTTTATAAACTTAATCATCGATAGTCAACTCTTGTTAGAAGACGCAGAACTTGGATCAAACGCATCTCTCAACCCATCACCAACCGCGTTAACCGAGAGAATCAGCAACACAATGATGGTAGCCGGACCAGCAAACAACCACGGAAAGCTGCTTAACTGCCTCGCACCGTCTCCCAGAAGTGTACCCAACGAGGTATCCGGCGGCTGCACACCAAATCCAAAATAGGCAAGACTGGTTTCGGCAAGTATCGCAGCACTGACATTCAAGGTGGCATCAATGATCAGAAGCGATGCAATATTGGGCAAGATATGCCGCACAATGATCTTTGGCCCCGACAACCCCATATAACGCGCCGCCAGAACGTATTCGTTGCGCCGTACAGATAAGGTAAGACTCCGCACCACCCTGGCCGACAGCATCCACCCAAACACGCTAAGCAACAATACTAGTAGCACCCATGAAGAAGCACCGCCTGATGAGTTACCTGCTACCAGTGCAATTAACAAAAATGACGGTATTACCAACAGCAGATCGATAATCCAAAGTGCACACCGTTCAATCCAACCACCGTAGTAAGCAGCAAACGCACCCACAATCGCTGCAATACCTGTTGATAGCACAGCTACAACAAGACCTATAACCAAAGACTTGCGCAAGCCATGCAACGTCAACGCCCACATATCACGACCCGATTGCGTGGTACCCATGGGATGCTCAAAGCTGGGGGGCTTCAGATACGCCCGACGATCTACATCGTCATAATCCCAAGGTGATAACCACGGCCCAATGATCGCTACGATAATGAGCAAACCGATCACAATCAATCCAGCTACTGCCGTTTTGTTGCGTAAAAAACGTTTTAGAAGCAATCGATTTCGGTTTGATTGCAGCGGTATAGCTGCCTTAGCCATCATTCCATCAGCGTTCCCGGTAGCTAGCTTTTCAGCAGCCTTGGAATCATTCGCGCCTGAGTGTTCGATAGGTTCAGCCACAACAATTACTGCCGTCCATACGTTGTGCCGCCTAAACGCACACGCGGATCTAGCCATGCCACCATAAAATCAGCTAACAAGGCACCCATCAAAACACACAACCCGCCAAATGCCGCCGTCGCTACCGCACCATGAACATCCTGCCCTTGAATGGTCTTGACCCCGTAATCACCCATTCCATGAAATGAGAAGATGATTTCCATAAAGGCCGCTCCCACAAACAACGTCGCCACACTGAATGCAAAGTAGGTGCATGTAGGAATCAGCGATACTCGCAAGGCGTGCTTCACGATAGCGCGAGAGCGTGGCAGGCCTTTGGCTCTGGCGGTGCGCACATAACCTGAGTTTAGAGAATCCAGCATAACGTTACGCTGAATCCTACTGAAGAACGCCGCGCCCAGAATAGTCAGTGCCACGGTAGGTAGCAGGAGATGTTGTAACCTGTCTATCAGAGCCGCACCAAACCAGTCGCCATGCGCACCGGTCTCTCCAACAAACTCGAAGAACCGTGTTCCTGTGACTGTATTCAGCCAGGTCGCAAACACTTGCAAAAGACTGGCAATGACAAACGAGGGAACCGACAAACCTAATAAGGCAAGAAACGTGAACGTACGATCAGACAGCCGATATTGACGAGTGGCCGTCCAGGTGCCAATCAACACCCCTATTGCTGCACCCAGTAAAGAGCCCAGCGTAATGAGTCGAACACTCACCCAGATGCGGCGTTCGATTTCCTCACCTACATCCCCACCACGCGGCGACTGGCCCCAGTCCCAATGAAATATAATGTCCTTGGACCAGACAACCCAGCGTTGATGCAAAGGTACTTGATCACTCAAGTTACGTGAGCGTAGGTTGTTTTCGATGGATACCGGATCGATGGGTGGATTAGACACCTCGTAGAGCGATCGGGGGTTAAGCTGTGTTGCCGCTAACAGCCAGCTCAGATTAGTGGCAACGACTAACAGGATTGCGTAATTGAGCAAACGCTTAAGAAGGTAGAAGCCCACAGGTCATTGATTAGTGTTGTGCGCGATGAGTTAACGGCCAGTCTGTTGATCCTAGCACGAAAAAAACGTGGTATTCGACCCGTCTGGTGATCACACACCACACTTCTATCGACTGACTCAGACAGCGTATGCCGTCGAGTATCACTCACCGATTCACTAGCAAGGTTCTTAGGGCAACACACCTTCAAGCCTTGACAACACCCACTCGTATTTGATCTGCTCCTGCTCGAGGCGTAAACAATGACGATAACGGTGCTCAATGATGTCTCGATAAAGCTCTATCTCGTGATCATGCAAGTGCTCAAGGCGCCGATTAGTAGGCGTCGATTCACTACCCCACAACAACTCATGCTCCATCAGGGTATCTCTGTCCATCAACAATGATCTTACACTTGGTAATTGGGACCGTAATTCATTGAGGATGGCAAATCCATGAGTGTCAATATCTCCCCAGTACCAGACATCTCGTCGTTTGAGCCAGTCAATTTCACCCAACGACTGCAGTCCATAACCAGATCCAAAGACCGCTATCGTATTGTCCCAATTGGGCAATGCCAGATAATTGACTTCATTCTCGGTGATCACAACGCATGATTGACTAGGATCCAGTGAACGAATGACGTCCAGATCGAGAGTAATATCGGCCAATGCAATGACATCATCTGTATCGCCTGAACTACCCGCCCCTCCTGCACTGCTACCGATATGTCCAAGCAAAGGCTGCGATCTGTCAAGAGATCTCAATCGCAGGCGTATCGGCTTATCTTTAAAGCCGTATCGCCGAGCGAAACCACGACTTCCCCGATAGCTTTCATCGATGTTGCTTGACGGCAACGTCAGATCTAGCCATTCAGCCAATACGCCGCGGTGCGTTTCAATGAACTTAGTATCCACACCTTCGACACTAAGCTGCCTGAGATACAACGCATTGCCAGAACGTTTGACAATATGATCATGCACTCTGAGCAACCGACTCCAGACAGGGGTTAGCTCCAGCACTTTAACCGGTCGTCTTCTTACCCAATCTAACAGCAGACCATCGCTGGCTAACAGCTCTGTTACTTGCACGTTGAACTGCCGCGAATCATCACGCTTACCAATGAACGCTAACGCATCATCCAGCGAATCAATCCACAGTGACTGCGGTATTTCATTTTTGCCTAGTTGCGGATGACGGGTTTCAACTAACTCAAGGCGCGTATGGCGCAGATTAGAAAGGGCTTGAATCCAGCTTCGCACCTCAACAAAAAAATTACCAACATCTTGAGAGCTTGGCTTTTTTAGCTTCAGCCGCAAAGGAAACACAACTGAAGAAATACCACCGTCAACCTCATCCATATCTGCCATGCTGTCCAGCACGCTTAGCAGAAGCTCTCCACGGTCCCACAAACGCTGAACCTGTTGGCGAGCATCGGCCGGAGTGGTCCAACCTTGCATCTTGGCTTTGGCTTTGG
Organism: Granulosicoccus sp.; assembly: GCA_023301795.1. Lineage (GTDB taxonomy): Bacteria > Pseudomonadota > Gammaproteobacteria > Granulosicoccales > Granulosicoccaceae > Granulosicoccus. Next base: position 28,313 of record JALZVU010000180.1, on the reverse strand, counting down.
TCACGGTTTAGCGTTAGTGGGTAGCATTCACACAGAGCCAGAATTGTGCATACGTTTACACAACCAGCCCAGAGAGCAACCCGTCAAGCTCATAACTCAGCTTCCAAAGATCGCACCAGTACTGCACGATCACGCTCTTGTCGATACTCTTCAACCGTCAGATTACGCAGCTGAGATGCAGCGCCGTCAAGATTAGCCACGTAACCCACAGCCGACACATAAGGCTCAATGATATGGATTTTCTGTAGAGGCGTGACGATAAGCAACTGCAGATTCAATTTATCAAATAACCGCAAACCATAGTCTGCCGATTCATCTGAACCACGCCCAAAGGCCTCATCTATAACCACGAATCGAAACGTCCTAGAACGTTTTACACCCCATTCCAGACCAAATCGATACGCAAGACTTGCCGCCAGAATAGTGTAGGCAAGCTTCTCCTTCTGCCCACCAGACTTACCGCCAGAATCAGTATAGTGCTCGTGCTCGGTGTTATCCGAGCGCCATCGTTCGCTGGCAGCGAACACAAACCAGTTGCGCACATCAGTCACTCGTGACGTCCAGCGTCGATCACTATCGGTGGTTCCTTCGCGGCCACGAAAACGCTCGATAATGGCCCGCACCTGTAAAAATTTCTGCTCTGAATACTGCTCGTCTTCGGTACCAGTCAGTGTGCCTTCGGTACAGGCACGCAGCTCACTCTGAAACAGCCGAATGTCTGCATCAGTGGTTAGCTGATCCTCCAGAACAATGTAGCGACCATCCACATAATCGATCTCGTTTAGAGACAGGTTAATACTGGCAATACGCTCACGAATTTCATCACGCTCACGATTTAGCTGTGATTGGAAATTCGCCACCTCACGGATCGTGTTCTCATTCAGCAATTCTTTGAACTTTGATTCGAAACGCGGCAAATCGTTACTTTGCAGGTGGGCGAACATGGTGCGGAATTCGTCCGCCGATTCAAGACTCGCATCCACTTCATCAGTGTCCAGCGGAAACGCCGATTTATACGTCTGCATTTGTCGGGCGATACGTTCAGTGAGACGCCTGCCAGACGCATCTTCTTTGTCAATTTGTTGCTGTAACCACTCACGCATCTCATTCTGACGATTATCAACAGATTCCACGCTCAACTGTGGATTATCCAACGCCTCCTGAAGCAATGCCAACAATCCAGGTTTATCAAGATTGAGCACCGCTTCTGCTTCAACAATCAATTGTCGTCGCGCAGCCTGATCAAACACATCATCGTTGACTGTATTGTCCGGCAACATACTTTCGCTTGGCATTTCACCTGTCAAAAACAACGTCAAAGGCTCAAGCTGCGCACATTCACGCAAAATATTGAGCGTATCAAGCGATAACCTTTTCGCCGTATCCATCTTATTGTCAGTCTTGCCAATATTCTGCTGGTGATCCTCAAGCCGTATTTCAGCCTCACGCAGTTCTTCTCTTGTCGTAGCTAACTGAGCATTTAACGAGCGCAACACGTCCGAGGTGGCTTCAAGCTCGGTACGCTCAGCGGTCAACTTCTCTATTAACAGTGCTTGCGATTGCCAGTCTAACGAATACCAATGACGAACAGCCTGCAATCCCACCAATGCGCGCAGACGATCCTTCAATACATCGCGTTCTTTCTTGAGAGTGGCTATGCGCATCGCCACTTGTGCGATAACGCTCTCCAGCTGATCACGCTGGAGCTTCAATGTCTGTAGTTTGTTCTCATTTGACCAACCCAACACATAACGACTCCGATCATCAATTCGATGGGTGTCGTCTTTTTCATGCCGCTCACCACGCCCTTTGGTCTGGCCGTTTTGCGTGATACCGCGCTGCTCGCGGCGAAACTGTTGCTGTGACTCGCAACAGGTGTAGTCGAAACGATGCCCTAGCTCGCTTTGAAGCCAATCCCGAAAAGGGGTATCAGGATGCACCAGCAGTTTATTGACTAACGAATCACTTGCAGGCAACGGTGCGTCACGCCGCGTACGGCCTGTGCCAGCCCGAGTTCGTACGCGGTAATACACCACACGTCCACGTAAGTGCGTCTCATCCACCCATTGAGACACTTGCTCGTAATGCTCATCAGACACCAGCAAAGATAAGCCAAAACTGCGCAGCACTCGTTCTGCTGCACCTTCCCATTGTCCAGCGCCCTCTCTTACCTGCAACAACTCGCCGACAAACGGTACGCTCTCAGCCTCCAGACCCGTAGCCGCGCACAGGGCCTCGCGAAGCCGAATCTGCGCAACAGGAATATTGCTTCGTCGCTGCTCCAATGAGGTAATCTCCAGACTCAGACTCTCATGGGTATCGCGCTTGTCACGAAGTTCCACGCTGGCGTCGATGTTCTTGTTATCCAATTCAGCAGAACGCGCATCCTGCTGTTCTTGCTCAGTCGAAAATCGCTCCTGTAGTTGTAAGAACGCCGCTTCATCCTCTGGCATTGGCGCATCAATCTGCTTGAGCAATTGATCAAAACGCTTTGACTCATCCAGCCGTTTGTCACGCTCGCTAGCTGCTTGCGATAGTTCAGCATCAATCTTGTCAAGACGATCACCACCGTTGTCTGCTATAGAACGTTTCAGCTCATCGCCGCGTAATCGCAACGCATCACGGCTACCTGTGAGTTGCAGGCGCAGCTGTAGATTGCGTTCAGATTCTTTATCAAGCAATTCAAGACGTCGATCTATCAATTCCAGCTTCAGTGTCGCAAACCAGGGCTTCAGTGAATCTCGTGTTGAACGTAAGTTAACAATACGATTGGCAACTTGCGAATATCGATCACAATCAAGCACCAATGGCTCAAGCAATTGAATCTGTCGACGGGCTTTTAGCACGGCCCCATGGGCGCGATTCAAATCGTCAAAGTGCGCAATTAGCGCATCGAGACGAGGTCGTACGTCGAATGCCTCCAGCATATGATGACGCACAAAGTCCGTCAGATTGCCTACTGATTTCATCGATACAGTCTGATGAAAAAGATCCATAGCCTGCTCGTCGTCGATCCCAAAACGTCGGCGGTACCACGCACCGTAAGGTGGAAAGCTTTCATGTAATTCGATACCCGCTTTGCGCAGTTGCCGCTTCAGAGCAGGCATCTGATCACCAAAACCGGAAAAATCCTCGCGAATACTCAGAGCGCGTTCAGCACTACAAAAGAACCGCGATGGCTGACCTTGTGAGTTGCCCAGCCAGAACACCTGTGCCAATGTCACCGTTTGGTCGTAACCCTCATTACGGAATTGCCCGAGGATGACCGAATAGCTATTGCGATCACGCAGCGCCACAGGCTTTGCAGAGCCTGATCCATCATCGCGCTCGGACTTGTAATAACCCTGCACATAAGAGCGCAAGGTGCGCTCTTTGGCTTCCGCACCTGCAGCCTTGTTGTATGCCACTTTTTGAGATGGCACTAACAGGGTTGTTACAGCATCAACCAGTGTGGACTTTCCCGATCCGATATCACCGGTAAGCAGCGCGTTGCGACCCTGCAAGTCAAAGCTCCAGACAGAACCGTTAAATGTACCCCAATTAAAGACTTCAAGTCGGTGGAGTCGAAACCCCGCAAGTTGTTCGTCTGCTGTGAAGTCGAAATCGTCTGCTTGGCTGTTGCTCATGAATCAGCGCCCGTAGTGTCATCAGCTACGTCACCACGAACCTTGGCAACGTACTCAGCCAGACGTTCATCAAACTCCGACAACCACTGAGCATCAACAAACGCGCGAATAATACGCTTTACCTCAAAACGCTCCTCTTTTTCAGCACCACTGCTGCCTGCCTTCATCTTGCGCAGAAACCCAAGATCAATCACCTTTTTAATGTGCGTATCGACCTGATCGATCAACTTTGCCTCGTTACTGGTATCAGGTAGGAACAGACGTAGCAAGTCCACAATCTCAGCGCGCGATAAAACAAGGCGAGTATCGCCTCCTGTCACATCAAACTCCACCAGACGCTTTCTCAATAACGCGATCAGTAAGCTCACTGGGAACGACAAGGCGCGCTTAACGGTTAATCGAGGTAAGTCATCGTCACCTTCTTCAACAGCCTTTGATCGTAAAAATGCATAACCTTCTGCTTCGTCGAGGATCAACTCTAACCCGAGAACCGCTACGTGATCCTGGATCCGAGGTTGCAGTGTTAACAGTGATTCCCAACGCTGCGAATCAGCATCTTTGTAAACAACACCCTTCATCAACGGCACGAGAACATGCCCTAAGGAGTGTCTTTCAGGTGTTGCGGCATTCAGGGATGATGCAGACGATTGTTGGTTTGATTTTGCGCTCTTCGCGGTTTTTACATTCCCTGTGATGCCCGGGTTCGACATCGAGTTCGCTGTCAGTTCAGACACTGAAGCTAGCCCGTCCACCTGCGGCGCAACACCACCAGCATCACCAAACAGATCATCAGTCACACCGCCCGACGGCGCCTCGCCTGATGGGTCTTCATTCGTCCGCGAATTGTTCATATTACCGTGGGTTCAGTCGAATCGCATTAATCAGGCGCGCAGTAACACAATACGCGGCAGTTCTGCCTTACGCTGCACAAGCTTACCTCCATCATCTCTTACCTGCCAAACAATCGTGTCACGTATTGCATCATCGGTTGCACTGGCAAATTCAGTATCGGCAATTTGTAACCAGACGACCAACTCAGCCAACCCCTCAGACAAAGGACGTGCGGCAACAAGCTCACCCAGCGAAATCTGGTCGCGCTCCTGCAATTGATCGTAGGCATGACGAACCAACGCATCACGATCAACCACTATCTGGTTGTACAAGCCTTGCGCCTGCGTATCACTCACGCCTGCGCTCAAATCACTATTTACGACAGAACGTAAGCCTGGCACGAACATCGGCCGCTCCATAGGCAAGCTCACAACAGGCGATAATCCATCCACACTAAAGAACTCACCCCGTGGCGCCTCGGCACGCACATCCAGCGCATGCTGCTCAATGTGTTTGATCAAATCGAGAATACGGCGATTCTCCAACCAGGCCTGATCATCAAGAAATTGCCTCAGCTGTCGCGATAGCCCACGAACAGTGGATTGAGCGTGCTCTGCTGCAATATGCCAGTCATGATGTACTTTTCTTAATCGTGGATCAGGCGCCAGCGGCTTGATGGCTGGCAAATCGAGAACTGTGCTCAATAGTTCACCCAGCTCTTCCTGACGCGCAGGTGACATAAGATAGTCAAAAAATGCCTGAAAACTACGTCCCTGATCAGTACCTGTGATCACATCACGCTCTTGCAGTATTTCTGCTAGCAACTCTCCCTTACTACCTTCCCAGCGCGCGACACGTTCGCGCGTTTCCCGATCAAGCTGTCTGAAGTTGTCCTCAACCTCGCGAAAGTCAGACAGCAACTCGCGAGCAAGGCTTGTGAACTGTTGAAAGCGATCTCGAATGCTGGTGTCATCGAGCAGAGGAAGATGCCCGTCATCGATAGCCTGAATCTGCCTGTCGATTTGCGCACGCCGATGCAACAAATCTGCCCGCCGCGACTCAGGATCATCGTCCGTACCCTCACCAATCTGGCGCAACAACTCAAACAACGTCATTAGCCTGGATTCTGTGCCGACGAACTGACGACTAATCAACGTGTTTAGCCAAGCGATTGCTTTTTCAGTGGCTGGTGTCAAGTCATATACCGGCTCGTCCGAGCCCTCTTCATAGTATCGACGGATCCAGCCTTGCTCAGGAGCGGCCCAATCAGCAAGATACTCCCGTGCGCGTTTTGGAAATGCAGTTTCTCCTAGACTCTCCCGACGGGCAAACAACTCATCTTCCAGCGTCTCGATTAAATCCCCCTCCATGATCACTCGCTGATTGGGGGTGATAAATGCCCGGTCCAGAAAACTGCCAATTAGCGGTGCATTGGTAGCGCACAGTAGCCGCCATGCTGGATGGCTTTGACGCAGGCTGTGCAAAGTGTCGTAATCGAGTGGCACAGTGAGAGTACGCAATGGTTCTGTGGCTGGAAAGTAGAGTGTACCGCAAGGGTGCGTGGACAGGACAGAACCGCACACAGACTGCGAACCTCACCACGCAGATATCGACAGCGCTAAGCAGTTACAACAGACTCCAGACCGTATATTGCTGCGATTCAGATAATTCTGCGTCACATACTCAGCAGCTTTTGGATACAATTTTGACCATCACGTCACTTGAGACAATAGCTCGGGATGAACACGCCACAATCAAACCTGGAAATACTGGACGCTGTTGTTATAGGCGCTGGATTCGCAGGGCTCTACCAGCTTTACTGTCTGCGTGACCAACAAGAACTCAAGGTCAAAGTACTGGAAGCGGGCAGTGGTGTCGGTGGCACATGGCATTGGAATCGCTACCCGGGGGCACGCTGCGATTCAGAAAGCCATGTGTATTGCTATACCTTTTCCAAAGAACTCACAGAACATTGGAACTGGTCTGAGCGCTATCCAGGTGCTACCGAGATCGTAGATTATCTAAACCATGTTGCAGATCGCTTCAGCCTGCGTTCCAGCATTGAATTCAATTCGCGCGTTGTAGCAGCCCAGTTTGAAGAAGGAAATGGCTACTGGAACATCGAAGTAGACACTGGTCAACACTATCGTGCCCGTTTCCTGATTACAGCGGTTGGGTGTTTATCGAGCGCCAACATGCCCAACATCGATGGACTCGATGATTTTAAAGGTGAGTGTTACCACACCGGCCAATGGCCACATGAGGGTGTCCAGCTTGAAGGCAAACGTGTCGGACAGATAGGTACCGGGTCCACCGGCATTCAAGTCGCACCGGTTATTGCACAAACGGCTGAGCATTTAACAGTCTTTCAACGCACAGCCAACTATAGTGTGCCAGCGCGCAATCATGCGCTTAGCACGCAGGAGCGCAACAACCACAAGAAAAATGCAGCAACAACCCGCGACATTAGCCGTAGCAACGGCAATGGCCACGGCTGGCACATCAACAAACAACGAGCTCTGGACACACTTGAAGAACAGAGAACTGCCATTTACGAGAAAGCATGGCAAACAGGTGGACTCAAATTTCGAGCCTCGTTCTCTGATCTACTCAGTAGCAACGAAGCAAATTCTACCGCCGCTGAGTTTCTCAAAGTCAAGATACAGCAGCTGGTTAATAATCCGGCAACTGCCGCATCACTTTCCCAAATAGATCACCCCTATGCTGCTAAGCGCCCACCCATTGATACGCATTATTTCGAGACGTATAACAGAGACAATGTTGAGTTAGTTGACCTACGAAAAACACCCATTTCCATGATTACCAAAGATGGCGTTGTTTGCCACAGTATTGATAGCCAGGGTCTGGAACATGAAACTCATCATGACCTTGATGTACTCGTATTTGCCACAGGCTATGACGCTATCACGGGTACCTTGTTACGAATGGATATCCGTGGAAGAAACAATGTAAAGCTTAGCGAAGCCTGGTCAGCTGGGCCACGAAATCACCTGGGTGTTCAAGTTGCAGGATTTCCCAATCTGTTTACCATTACAGGCCCTGGCAGCCCGTGCGTGCTGACTAACATGCCTGCGGCAATTGAACAGCACGTGGAGTGGATAAGCGACTGCATTGCCTATTTGAACGACAATAATCATACAACTATAGAAAGCCCTGAATCTTCTGTTGAATACTGGGTCACCGAAGTCAACAAAGCTGCTGAAGAAACTCTGCTCCCCAAAGTCAAACACTCCTGGTACCTGGGCGCAAATATTCCCGGAAAGCCGCAAGTATTCATGCCATATGCCGGAGGGCTGGACACATATCGTAGTATCTGCGACAAAGAAGCGAACGCAGGATATAAAAGCTTCACTATTTCGTAAGTGCTGAGTCACTCAGCCATCTGAGGGGCAAGCAGAACGTATCGAAGCCGTGGACGACGAATAGCCGACAATGAATCGCCATGTATACTCAAACAAGCCGTAGTATTTTTCAGGATATCGATAGCAGTGAAGTCAGACGTCAACAAGCTTTTAAAGAAAAACCAGCAACTCAACCAGCTCGATGCCGTAAAGGTGGTCAGCCATGTGCAACGGGAGAGTGGCGAATGGACGAAAAACACACTGATGCTGGACGGTTACGATGTTCCCTTTAAATACAACAGGACGAAGCAATATCGTAGTCTTGAGGGTGCGTCAGTCAATCTTACGTACTACCCCCAGACAGAGAATGTCGCGGGAATGGAATTCGAGAGTATGAAGGTTGTACGAATTCGCAGAAGCTAGTGACCGTGCAAGCACTGAGCGATACAGATCTCACACCGCTACTAACACCTCCAGTAAAATTAGCAATTCGGCAACAGACTAATTTTTTCACGTAGTATCGTATCTAGACACAAAAAACTGGACACAGCAACTATGGACCTCAACAAAGGCATCACACCAAACGCCGAAGGTTATGAAGGCGTTGAGTGGAATATTCTTGGACAGATCTACTATCCAAAATCTGTTTGTGAATCCTCGTTTGCATTTGAAGCCAACAGCGCTCCCGGCCAAAGCGTGCCAGTCCACGTCCACCCTACACAGGACGAGTTTATACTGGTACAGGAAGGCACGTTAGACCTGAAAATTGATGGTGAATGGATTAAGGCGGGGCCGGGAGATGTCGTTAGAATGCCCAAAGGCATCCCTCATGGGTATTTCAATAATTCTGACAAACCGGTGCGTGCACTGTTCTGGGTGTCACCCATGGGAAAGCTCAAAGATCTGTTTATTGCATTGCATGAATTAGAAGATGTTGAGGAGGTCGTTCGACTATCAGCCGCACACGAGGTGAACTTCCTGCCACCCGAAGCTAATGCCTAACGCAGTTACTGTATTGAAGCACGGTAGGATAAACTTGTCGGCATAATCCTATCAGTCAACACGTAGCAAGCTTGACATGTCAAATAATAGACCTGTAACAAACTATGTTTTTGATGGCCATAACGATGTATTAACAAAGCTACGCGATGCCGGTGGCGTTGCGATAGCTGATACATTTTTGTCAGAAACCAATTTCGATATCGATGTTGTCAAAGCTTCAAAGGGGGGCCTTTGCGGAGGCTTTTTCGCAATGTGGGTAGCGTCCGAAGAGGATGGCGAAGACTACCAGGCAGACATGGTTAAAGAGCGTTACGACGTACCGCTGCCAGCACCAGTTTCACAGGCCACAGCACTGGAAGTTGTTTTAGAGCAAGCCGCCATTATGCTGCGCCTTCAAGATCTCGGCGCAGTGACCATTTGCACCTCTGCCAATGAACTACGCCATTGCCTGGCAAACGATCAGCTTGCTGCAGTTCTACACCTCGAGGGGTGCGAGGCAATAGATCCTGATTTTCATGCCCTTGATGTACTCTACGCTGCTGGCCTTCGTTCCTTGGGTCCAGTGTGGAGTCGCTCCACAGCTTTTGGTGAAGGTGTGCCCTTCCGGTTTCCCTCATCACCAGATATAGGCCCAGGTTTGACCGAACTCGGCATTGAGCTTATTCATCATTGCAACAAACGAGGGATCATGGTGGATCTGTCGCATTTAAATCTTGCAGGCTTTCATGATGTAGCACGAATCAGCACGCAACCATTAGTGGCCACCCACTCCAACGCGCATGCACTATGCACACATTCACGAAACCTCAACGATGAACAATTGCAGATCATACGCGCCAGCCATGGCATGGTCGGATTGAATTTCGCCTCAGCATTCTTGCGTGAAGATGGGCGGATGCTGCCAGAGGTACCTGTTACCCAAATGTTGCGGCATCTGGACTATTTGATTGAAGCACTCGGTGAAGACGGCGTCGGTATTGGCTCCGACTTTGACGGCGCCCAAATCCCTGAAGCTATCACCGACTGTTCAGGACTACCTGTTTTGATTGACGCCATGCGCCAACATGGATACGGCAACATTCTGATTAATAAGCTATGCCACGAGAACTGGTTTAATGTGCTCGAAAGAACATGGCGACAATGCGATTAGTTCAGGCACGCATTAACTACAAGAACCATCACGACATTGAGTGCATGTTACGCACTATCAAATGAATCCATCATTCTCACCCTAGTCCAGACTATTCAACCGTTGGAACAGCAGAGGCTGTGCCGCCATCTATCTCAGCCTGTGACTGCATCAGCGTCGCCACACTGCCTTCGAAGATATGTGAGGTGTACTTGTGATTACCATCGTTGAAAACCACAAGAAGACCAGCACGCTCAAGATCTTCAACGATGAAAGCCATACCGGCACTGACAGTTCGCACATTCATGCCCTTATCGGCAAGTTTATCGAGCAACCTGTCTAGCACCACCTCATCATCGATAAAGCGTTTACCGGTTCGCCACAGAGAACCTCCCTCGTTCACGACGTAGGTGGCCTTTCCTGCAAGTGTAGGCTTAGTATCGGTATTCTCCGCTATCGAAGGCTCATCAATGACTTCATCCAGGCTCTGTGCTGCAGAGTTGTCAACCATTGCTAATGAGGTAATCGAAGCAGCCGATGTTTCAGATTCATAGCTCTTGGGTGAATCGGACATATCATCTCCAACGACCTCGCCAGAGTGCCACAGATGCACTATTCCAAAGACAAGCAATACCCCTAATCCGGCATAATACGTCTGCTTCGGTATTCGGTCTCGAAGACTACTTAACCCTGTAAGCAGTATTTTTTTGCATCGCACAGTCTTTCGGAGCAGTGTGTTACATGGGTGGCAATCCGACGCCGAAACATCCTGATAATTTGATAAGGCGCCCATCGATTACCCCCAAAATGGCTGCATTTACGCCCCGCGGTAGCTCATAAGCAGCGGATGCAATCTAAATGTAGCCGATTCACAGGAAGTATGAAGATATAGGGGGTTTCCTACCCACGCTAGCTTCAAGTCAGCGTATCAGTGATAGGGCTGTAGTAACCCTAACTTTACAAACTCACCTTGCGACGCACAAAACATCAGACAGCACGCCGCAAGGTTACTCACTACGCTATTTTAAATCGTCCCAGCTTTTCTGAATATCCGCTGCCACTTCTGCGGCATCTTTGCCGCCGGTGTAGTCCACCATTCCAGTCCAGAAGGTACCCGCTCCAACCCCACCAGGCATCAGATCAGATCCATCAAAGCGAAACGTTGTTGCGTTCAGCAAGATTTCACCTTGGCCACGCAGTGTTTCATCTTTATAGGTTTCGGGGTTAACACCGGTATGGGGAGTTAAAAAGCCAGTTTGGGCCATCAACACTTCATGGGCGAGGGGTAATTTGAAAAACTCCATTAACTCGAATGTTGCATCAGATGGACTGGTCACCGCCATAACCGTACCACCACCTAAAACGGGACTGCCCAGATCTTTCTCGGCATACCCTGGCAAGTAGAAGAAGTCCGCATCAAGTCCAAACTCAACATCTTCGGGGAAGAAAGCCGGAACAAATGACGCTTGTCGGTGCATGTAGCATTGCGGAGGTGACGAAAACAGCCCCTTAGGACTGTCGCGGAAATCTGTTGAAGCAACGACTCCGGCACCACCAGCCACTTTTTGATCATCGCGGGCAAACCAACCGAACTCTTCTATAGCCGCCACTACTCTTGGATCATCAAATGGGATCTCGTTAGTTGTCCATTGGTCATACACCTCTGGAGACTGCGTACGAAGCATCATGTCCTCAACCCAATCTGTTGCTGGCCAGCCAGTAGCAGCCCCGGAACCCAAACCAATGCACCAGGGAGTGTCACCATCAGCGACAATCTGCTCAGTGAGTGCTTTCAACGCTTCCATGGAATCAGGTATCTCGTAACCTGCATCTTCAAAGTTCTCAGGGTTGTACCAGACCAGTGATTTGACATTGACGTTATAGAACAAGCCGTACATTTGATCATTGCCTTCAGCATCCGGGTAGGTGCCCAGATCTACCCAGGATTGACCTGCAGCGTAGTTATCTCGAACCCAGTCCGCCGTGCCTTCAACCAACGGCGACAAGCTTCCCTCAGATGCCAGTACCGCGGCCAGACCCGGTTGAGGAAAAACCGCAACATTCGGCGCAGAACCACCTTGCACATCAACAACGATCTGCTGCTCGAAAGCGTCCGACCCTGTATAGACCACCTCAGCACCCGTGGCATGACTGAAATACGCTACAGCACTTCTGAAAAAGTCATCTTCGGGGTCCAACCACGGTCCAGCGATGGTAACTGTCTGACCGCTAAGATCAGGGGCAGATTCAGCCCATGCGTTATAGCTATCCCAAGTGAAAGCACCTTCACCAGGCGTGAACACTAACTCGTGGTCTTCTGCCTGCACGGCAACACTCAATAGCGAGGCGGCGATAATGCCGACGCTTATTGCTGATTTACGAAAAATTTTCATCAATACTCCAAATAAGTGGGTGACTCGTGCCAAATGGCCTACCTTGGTGACATGGCAGCGTACTGCAGCTGTGTATGCCGTTAAAGAATACCCTGCGTTACATCCAAATGGGTGTGAGTTTCCCAATGGTTGATGATGAGGAGATGATTCGAGGGTAGACAGATTGACATCGGATTATCCCAAACACGTTCAGTTGCACGAATCGACCACCAGATAATGCCATATAGTTCCTTTCGGGGTGAATTTGTCAGGTTCGATTGAAGTGCTGGCAGCGGCAGATGAAACCTGCCCAAGCCGTTTCTGTTTCTGTTTCTGTTTCTGTTTCTGTTTCTGTTTCTGTTTCTGTTTATATGCCATGGTTGGCGCCGGGGTGTACAGAGACAGTAGCAAAACCCAATCCGTGGATGCCACATTGCCCTGTTCGGCGGATTCCGACTCCGTGAATTCGAATCACAGACGCGCAAGTTCGACACTTGCACAGGGCGCCACTTTAAAACTGTAAGTACAAGCCTGAATTACTTATGCAATCACCCAATCCTCTCGGAAGGATTGCGCATTTCATAAATAGTCCAGTCTAGAAAAAGACGTACTACTCACCCTGTAACTTTCATTAACTTTGTTAAGTTGTCAACGGCAGGGATTACCGCAGCCTGGTCAGCGCATCTCTTCTGGAAAGAGAAGCTCACCGGTTCAGATCCGACATTACTGACCACTAACAATTTATTGAAAGTACGCCTCATCGTAAGCTTGTTGATCAATGACTGCAGGCTCTAGTATGGCGCCCCCTGTATTTTCAATAGCAGAACTCATTGCGGGATTTAAAGACAACCAGACGGTTTGTTTTCGCCTTTGATCTGGAAGCGCTATATCAACAACACCGTCGTCATTGTGATCCACAATTTTTGCTGTAGAAACCCGCCTCGAACCTATACTGTGGTTGGAAAATCCGCGTTTTTCCGCAATCTGCTGGAACTTGCCATCAAGCAAAGACCAGACCTTTAAGATACCTCCAATATGAGGGGTCTGAACATAGGCAATGTCAGGCTGCCCATCCGCGTTGAAATCAGCAACTCCTATAGGTGCTAACCAACGATTAGCACGTCCTATTGTGGGCGTAGCAAATAGCTCGATAGCTTCATCACCCTTCAGGGTATACACCACCAATGCAGCGCCGTACTGATTATCGCTACGAACAACCACCACATCGTTGGAACCGTCGTTGTCAACATCAGCAATTCTTGGCTCAAGATCCTCAAACACCCGAGATACAGGAAGCTCTATTAAAAACTGCTTGCCTTGCTCGTTCTCAAGTACTAGGCAACCAGCCTCAATGCCATCGCCTAAAACACCGTGCGCATAGCGATCAGTTGCACATGCCAATGTCGCTTTATTAATGCCTGCGCCTGAAGCGACCGCAACCTTGCTATGAGGAATGGCAACATGATCACTGCGACTGGCTTGTACGAGGGCCGGCACGCATAGCGACATGCTGACAATCAGCAACGTTGCAACATTAGAAACCCGGGCATTCACTCTATTCATGGCAAAGACTCTTTTACTTGCATCGTCTAGCGTCAGAAATACGCTAGACGATGCTACAAGATACGATATTCAGCGAATAATCATACCTTAAAGAAATGCAGCCAGTCCGACACAGTCAAAACCAGACACGGCTATGCCCGCAACACGTTTTTGAACCCGCCTTTCAGATATTCCATCTGATCCGCCAGTACATTCTTGTTACTTAAAAAGAAGTACTCGTTCAACGTTGGTGCGAACGGCACTGCCAGAAGCTCCATACCTGCCTGCTCTGGCGTTCTATCGGCCTTGTGGTGATTGCAACGCTTGCAGGCGGTAACGCAGTTTTCCCAGCAGTCAGCACCATTATGTGAGCGCGGGATGATGTGATCTCGTGACAGATCTCGCGAGATAAACTGATGACCACAGTACAAACATGTCATTTGATCACGCGCAAATAGCAACCGATTGCTAATACGAGGCACTGTTTTCTCCTTCACACGACCCTGTACCGCAATGATTGGCGGGATGCTGATAGAGGAGCGTTCGCCGGTTGCTCGCTGAATGCCTCCACGGAGCACAGATTCAGCGGTACCCATTGTCCAGAGCACCAGCCCTTTAGACAGAGTTGTAGCCGCTGACTCATAGTCTACCCATGCGACTGGTTGACCGGCTTTGTTCAGTTTTAGTATTTGCGTGTTCATAGTCGCTACGTTATAACAAGCAATGAACCTAGATGTAAATGCTTTTGTTCACTTTTCAGATACTTTTGTTCATTTCATTGTTGACATAGTTTTTTGCATCAGTATACTTGCGCGCCATGACGTATCAAATCAAACAATCCAACGCATACCGCGAATGCTTGATGCCTGCTAGCAGCTGGCACGGCAATCGCGTTTGCGATCACAACTTATTCAGCAATTTTTCAATGAAATCACGATTAACCAACATATCAACAACTTTTCGGAACAGGCTCATCCTGACAGATGCTCCTGTGTACTGAACCTGACCTGACACGTTTCAGGAGGGTTCGGTCGTCGAGCCCTCCTGAAGCGCTTCTAATAAAAGCCTCGGATGGTTCGTTCCATCCGGGGCTTTTTTTTGGCCTACCGGAATGCTCTTTTACAATTTGGTGTTCGACATACTCTTTCTCAGTTTTAGGTTCAGCATTGTGTGGTGCAAAGCACAGACAGTGGGAAGGGGTAAAAATAATAACGAATTGGCACGCGTACTTTTGGCGTGCTTGGTTCTAACAATTACCACTGCAACAGTTGCAGTGGTGGCATAAGCTGATTATTAGATGCCACTTTGTCAGTACCTATTGAATTCAAATTAGCGGTCTGGCGCTTGATACCTGTCGGCAACGGCAAATAAAGGGGTGAATCCCATGTCACTCCACCCGATTGTAAAATCGGGCCAACCCAGACAAGTCCGGCCTCCTTGTCTTCGTCAGTAATGGCGGAGATAGCGGCCAAGCGATACGCGGACAGTAGCCAATTTACGCACCGGGACTGTGAAAACAGACACGGGAATGCGGGTCGGTGAAAGAACATGTGGTGATGCAACCCGCGACACCAATATCGTCAATCGTAAGAGGTAACGGATAGTGCAGTGTAGTACGAGCCTTGTTGGCAAGTGCGACTGTGCAGAGCGAAAGGGCCTGGTGTGCATCCAGCGTCCTGTGGTTCGGTTTAGTAGCCGACAGGTGAAAAACAGGCGGCGTGTTGTATATCGTGAATCAAAAGTTCACGACGCAACCGGGGAATGCACGTCGCAATGGGTAAATAGCACGAGTATTCTCGTGCACTTGATTTCCAACCAAGCAATAAAAGCAAAGACATTCCTCAGTACGAATTGACAATGGCTTAAAGCCGAAGCTATCCGCTATGTTGGGTGGTAATTCGGCGGTTGATCAGTCGCAAGCTGAAAAACCTTGGCAGTGAGCTGCACGTTCAGATAATCCCTGTTTAGAGTCCCGAAGACTCGCGGTAGGCAAGTTGCCGATAGATTCGTACCATAAGTGATCCGCCACACTTCATAAATAAAGGCAGTCATGACCACGCACGTATGCGCAGGCGCAAGTCTGGTGTACGTGGACACGCAGGCAAGTGCTCTCTCGCAAGTTAGCGCGTACTCCTGCTAAGGCGTGGTTACCGATGGTGTAGTCTCAACCGTCTTTTCCTCCTATTTAGCCAAACGTGCAATGTGCACGTTAGCCATCAAATTGCCCGGTTGCACGCTCCAGTGCAGCGATGGCCAATCAGACTTGCTTGGTTCATAAAACGAATTTATCGTTTTTGAACACTTGAGAGTACTGACGGTCAGATCGAATATATTCGGTCCGGGCTACCAGGGACGAGTACCGGAAACAACATTTAACGATAGCGGGTTTCACTGCCCGCCTGGCACACTTACGCTAACCATCGCACCGTGTGTACCGAATGCACGTACGGCTCATCCACCATGGAATAGCTCAATTGGTAGAGCACCAGATCATGTCTGGCTGTCGCCGGACTGGGCGTCCCCGTTCGATTCCAGCTTCCACATCAAGGTCCTGAGACGACCATTGGACAAGGCGTTCGCGCCCGTGGTTCGAATCCACACTCAGAGTGAGAACATCACTCAACCCGTCTTTGTTACCAGCAGAGTGACGACATCTTGCAAGAGCCTGTCATCGCATCTGCAGCAGAGACATGACCGACTGTCAGATCACACGATTCAACCGACGTCGTAACGACAACTTGGCTGTACTTCTGCACGTTTGATTGTTTACACAATCATCGCAGGAATCAGCTTGGTAGAACTTACCTTGTCCGTTGTCTGGTTGACTGATGGCCCGTCATTGCTCTGCGGTAACAAGACTCTCAAACACTGTTGTAAAAAAACCTGAATCATTCATCGCAATATCAGGCTAGCAGTGCCAGGCCCGTTTACACAACGGTTTATTCATTTAACAAGGAGAACGCATTATGTTGTTCTACACAAAGTTCATTGTCCGAAAGCACGAACGCGGTCTCCTGTTCAAAGATGGCGATTTCCAGACCTTTCTTGCGCCGGCGACCTACCGATTCTTTGATCCACTCAATCGTTATACCGTTGAGAGCTTCGACGCATCACAACCCACTTTCACTCACAAGCTTGTCGATTACTGGCTAACGGCGGCGCGTGATGAAATTGAACGACTGTTCGAGCTCGTTCAAACGGGCAAAGATGATGTTGCTGTCGTCTATCACAACGATCAGCTGACAGCCATACTGGGCCCAAACACGCGCGCATTGTATTGGAAAGGTGTGGTAGAGACTGTCGTTGAACGCTACGATCTCAACGACAGTCTTGTCATCGATAAGCAGGCCAACCGACAACTGTTCAATCACGCAGATGCTCGAGTAAAGCCTATCCTGAATCATGCAGTTGTTGTCAGTCGTATTGATGCAGGCGACATGAAAGAATTGCTTGCGAAGGTTGTTGAGGCGGAAAAGGCAGCTCAGGCTAACGTCATCCGTCGACGAGAAGAAACCAATGCGACACGTTCGCTGCTTAACACCGCCAAGGTAATGGAAAGCAACACTGTGGCACTGCGGTTGAAGGAACTCGAGACTCTCGAGCGGGTTACTGAGAATGTTGGCAACCTGTCTGTATACGGAGGTCTCGATGGTGTAATGAACGGACTTGTTCAATTAAAGAATTGAGCCTGTTTGTATCGGAGGGTGACGCGATGTCACCCTCCACTTGTATGCCACTAAACTAAGGGAAATTACTGCTATTCGTCATTCTCGCGTAGACAAACCATCAAATTTTAAGGAATGTGTATTCCGACCTGCGCAGGACTGAGACGCTTTAGTCAGCGGTATTCCCCTCCACATAATTAGCCAGGCTCATTGGAGCACCATATATTAAGGAAAATAATCATGCCTATTTTACGTACGATCAACAAGGGCCGTGTACCCGTAAAGATATACACAGACGACATAGACCCTAGCGCCTACACTCAGCTATCCAAAATTGCTGAGCTGCCATTCATTCATAGTCATATTGCAGCAATGCCCGATGTTCATCACGGTATTGGCGCAACGGTGGGCTCGGTTATTCCTACGCGTGGTGCCATTATTCCAGCAGCAGTTGGCGTTGATATTGGTTGTGGTATGAACGCTGTGCGCTTGTCACTCACCGCGAATGAACTGCCAGACAATCTCAAGCCAGTAAGAGGGGCGATTGAAGATGCAGTACCTGTCGGTTTCAATATGCACAAGTCTGTGAAAGCGCGTAAGTCTACGTTAACACCGCTGGATGCTGGTCTTGAGAAAATACTGGCTCATCACCCTACTGTTGGCAAAATGGTCAAAAACATCAGTCGCACCTGGTCGCAACAGGTAGGCACACTGGGTGGCGGTAACCACTTCATTGAGCTGTGTCTGGATGAGAAACAGGATGTCTGGGTCATGTTGCACTCTGGCAGCCGAGGAATTGGCAATGTTATTGGTCGATACTTCATCGGTCTGGCAAAAAAGGATATGCAGCGCTTGCAGCAAAATCTGCCAGATAAAGATCTAGCCTATTTCTCAGAAGGTACCGAGTTCTTTGACGATTATGTATTTGCTGTTCAATGGGGACAGGATTACGCTATGGCGAACCGTCGCGAGATGATGCGACTTACGCTGGATGCATTGAAACCTGTTCTCCCGCACTTTGTGATTACGAAAGAGGCCATCAACTGCCATCACAACTACGTCTCTATCGAAAATCATTTTGACGAAAAAGTATTCCTGACCAGAAAGGGTGCGATCAGCGCTCGAGAAGGTGAGCTGGGCATTATACCGGGCAGCATGGGTGCGAAATCGTTTATTGTGCGCGGAAAAGGCAATGTACAGTCATTTCACTCGTGTTCGCATGGGGCTGGCCGTAGCATGAGCCGTACTGCAGCAAAGAAGGCATTTAGCGCTGAGGATCTGAAAAGACAGACACAAGGCGTGGAATGTCGCAAAGACGATGGCGTTGTCGATGAAATCCCTGGAGCTTACAAGGACATCGAAAAAGTCATGCAAAACCAGTCAGACCTTGTAGATATCGTCCACACACTCAAGCAAGTGGTTTGTGTGAAAGGATGAGACAAGCTGCAACTGCACAAGGGAGCTGCGCTGTTTATACAGCGCATGTTCCTCCGACCCCATGCAGCCGAATCAGCCCAGTAATAGGCCTACAGTGCTCTGTAAACCTCAAAACGCTGGCTGACTATCAGGGACGTTCTATTGTCGTTGGTACAGTGGAACGCATTGACGCCAACCATTTATCAAAGCTGGTTTGTTGACGACCAGTCATATCAAGTGCCTGACTCATTAGTTCAATAGTATCCAGCACTCGACCGCGAATGGCGTTAGCAGCAGCGTCTGCATTAAGAGCAGTCCCGGTACCGAACAATAACCAACCTGGCGACACATTCGTCACCTCAGCGATAGCCTCCATGAGCTTGACGCTGGGATTCATAGGCTCGATGGTCTCAAGCCGGTGCAACCCTGTTTTAGACAATTCGAAGCCCTTTTCCGACAGCGCTTCACGCAAGGCCTTGGGCTCAAGCCTTGCCTGCTCTCGCGCATGCCGAATACGGGCGGATATGGAAGAACCGGGTGAAGTCACTGATAACATCTCTATGCAAAGCAACGTGTGCGCTTTCGTGTCGGCAATCATAAACCAGAAATCAACACCGGACTTGCACAATAGCTGAACCAACGTTAACAGCTCTGTGTCCTGCGGTTCAACACAAGCTGCCTTACTCAGAAAACGATCGACTAGCTAATGAACCGACATTCCAATATTCGGTCGGGACCGATCCATCACCGATCGAGCACTTGCCAGAAAGAGGTCGCGGAGTTGCCAATCGCATTCAATCAACATTTCCAATTTGGAAGAACTTAAGCCAATCAGCACCTCAGCAAGATGTGCCCTAGCGCTTCTCACCACAAAGGCGATTTACACCGCAACTACATCCAGACGTCGGCCACTGGCAGCCGCAAGTGTGTATAGATCATCGGGATCGGAGGTGAGGATTCGGTCCCCATTGTTAGCAACGACAACAACCGCTGCATCCACCACATCAGACAATTTTGTTTTCGCAAGAAGAGAACCGACTTGCCTAGCTATTGAGTCATCCAACGGCAGCACTTCCACAGACTTTAAGGCTCTGGATAATAGTGCTTGAGAACCACTCCCGCCACGCCAGACTTGGGCCACGATACCTGTATGAGTGAGGGGAACTGTCCCTTCAAGCATTGCAGTTTTCAATCGCCTCATCATTGCTCTATCGCCTCTCTCAATCGCGATGAAGGCCCCTGCGTCCAGAATAAGGCTCACCCTGCCCGTCTCTGATCCGAGCGAAGACCCGCTGCTGCATCCCGGTCACTTTGTTCCTGCTCAGCAAGTTCACTATCACTGATGTCGCCGTGCTGTTGCTCATATTCATTAACGAGTTCTGATAAAGCCGCTAATCGGGCGTCCCGTTTTACTCGCAGCTCAACCGCTTCTCCGATGTAAGCACTGACAGACGAACTGCGCCCTTCACCGACTGCCAACTGGGCAGCTTCCGCTAATGCCTTGTCCAGAGTGATTGTAATTCGCTGATTCATACTAATCTCTTATTGAAGTATGCACTAATGCATACTAGCATGGGTGAGCTGCACACAGTGCTTCCACGTTTGCAACGAAATACGGCTGTCAAGCTAGCCAAAACCCGCCCCACGAAAGCCCTCATGGCGTGCACGGCCCACGTTGGTAAGACTCCGTATAATTGACACGCGTTGATGGTTGTAATGCCCGCCGAATTCTGGTCTCCTACATCGACCCTAGCTTCGCATTAAGCCCCAGTCCTGCCATGGCCAAAGATCCCAAAATATTCAGCATTTGCAATTCCAAAGGTGGCGTTGGAAAGTCGGTTGTCACCATGATGGTAGCCGTGGCAGTTGCCGAGCAAAAAAACAAAAAAGTGTTAGTTATCGACTGTGACTCACAAGCCTCAGTGTTGGCCATGTATGAACAGGAAGCTGAATACTACCCGGATGACACTCCACTCATCGACGTGGAAGCCTTAAGCCCCAGGAGAGTCAATACCTTTCTGAAACGGTTTGGCAGCGACTACGATGTCATCTTCATTGATATACCGCGGATGACTGATAAGAAGGCCGACAACCCAACCGTCATGCTGTTATATAACTGCGACGGAATTCTAGTACCGGTAATCGGTTCCGGGGTCGATGCCATAGCTACTCAGGAATTCATGGAAATCCTCGAAGAATGCAAAACCTTCAAAGCCGAAATGAAAGAAGACCTGATTTGCCACGGCTTTATCAACCGCAGAAACCTGCGTAAAAGCAACGCGGAAACAGAAACCGAACTTAAACAAGCCGGCCTTAAAATGTTCAGCAACTCGCTGTCTGATTTGCGGATTTTCACCACGCCCTCTGTGTTCAGCTCGCCACTGAGCACCGCCGAGGGTAACCGACGGTTCGAGCCTTTCTTCAAAGAGTTTTGTCGAAAATTCAAGATCTAAGCAGATACTACAAACGGCCTGTTTGCTAGAATTTAAGCGCGCATAGTTCATGCGCGTCTTAACAAGCCGCTGCACTTAAAAGAATCTAACAGTCTCTCAGCAAGATACCAACCCCGCCCGATACCCCAACACCAAAGCACTCAACAACCCGTTCCCAGACAGATACCCGCTATCAGCTTTTCCTGAGACACCACAAGCCGCGCCACCCCCGGCAAAAAGATTTGGAAAAAGCTCTCCATCGTTATGGTAGACCTGCCCAATCTCATTAACATCAAGCCCGCCCTGCGTATGGAACAGCGCGCCAGTAACCCGTACAGCATGATAAGGCGGGACCAGTGGCGTATCACCAAACGTACGTCCAAACTCATCTGAGCCGTTTACAGGAATACCCTGTAATGATGAACGCACGGGTTCCACAGGCAAATTCAATTTATCGCTAAGCTCATCAATCGTGTCCGCCACCACCACAGCGCCCACCTGCTCTGCCTGTTTAAAATCCTCAAACTGTCGCGCCACATGAGCAATGCGCTCATCAAATACAGCGAATGCAATTCCATCGGGCTGCGACAGCACCGCACGCGCGGCTTCCGAATACCCCTGCGACTCATCCCAGAAGCGCATGCCGTTGTTGTTGACCTGTACCCCACCCTGAGTAATCACCGCCCAGGTAATTAATATGCCGTGTGGATGTGCAACGTTTCCGTGACCTTGAAAAGCCCCCAAATGCTTGACCGATGCACCTAATTGCTCACCCCAGCTAATAGCATCACCAACATTGCCTGAATGCCCAAACCACAAGGCACTCTCTATCTCCGGCATATGCTCACGCACCCTATCCCGATTACCACCAAAACCATTGCAGGCAAGAATCACCTTATTGCACCCAATAGATTCCATACTTTGATCAACACTGTTGTTGACGCTCACGCCTTTGATCAGTAGTCCTTCGTAATGAATAGTTGAAGCCCGTCGATTACAGATGATGTCGATGTCTTGCTTCTCACAAGCAGTACGCAACGCGTTTATCAACTCACTACCCGAGCGGCTCGGTAGCCCGTGCATACGACGATGGGTGTGACCCGGATAGTCAAAGTCATCGACTAGCGAAAAAGGCAGCCCGTGTTGATCGATTAACCACTCAATAACTTCAGCCGACCCACTCGCCAGTGCACCCACTAAAGCTTGCGAGTTTTCGTTATGTGCTTTGTTCTGGATATCGGTAGCAAATTGCTCAGCCGAATCTTCAATGCCAGCCGCACGTTGCAAACGAGTATTAGCAGCAGGTATCAAACCGGCTGATAACGCCGTTGAACCCGAAGGCACTGCATCGGCCTCAACCACCACAACTGATTGACCATGTTGAACAGCCGCTAAGGCCGCAACCAGCCCACAAGCGCCTGCGCCAATAATTAACGTATCAGTCTCAATATCAAATCCACCAACCGGTGCTGGGCTAACGTTAACCTTGCTCATCATCACCCGTGTATCGCTTGCCACGTTCCAACATGTCCTGCGTACCTAGAATTGTATTAAGCCCATCAAAATCATGCATACGATCAGCGAATGCCTTATTTGATCCTTGAGCATGTAGATTGGCGTAGTAATCTTGTGCAGTACGCGCTAATGCTCTCACTATGCCGCCAGGGAATATCGCAATTGAGAAGCCTAATTGTTGCAAGTCATCCGCATCGGTAATAGGCGTATGCCCCCCTTCAACCATATTGGCCAACAGTGGGATTTGACCAGCATACCGCTCACCAATTTGCATCAGTTGCGCGCGCGATTGCGGCGCTTCAATGAACAATACATCTGCACCCGCTTCAATGTAAGCATCAGCACGAGCCAGCGCCAAATCGAAACCTTCTACTGCTATGGCATCGGTGCGCGCAACAACCAACGTTTCATCCGAACGACGCGCATCGGTCATCGCTTTAATTTTGCCGCACATCTCAGCCTTTGATACCAGCTGCTTGTCTGCAAGATGCCCACAGCGTTTTGGGTGCTGTTGATCTTCCAGCTGTAAAGCGCAAGCCCCCGCACGTTCATACAACTGCATGGTACGTTGCGCATTCAAGGCGTTACCAAATCCAGCATCGGCATCCATGATAACTGGCGTGTTAACACGATCAGCAATTAATGACATGGTCTCAGCCATCTCATTAGCTGAGGTCAAGCCAATGTCAGGCCCACCGAGCCGGGTATAAGCTACCGCTGCACCGCTCAGGTATAACGCCTCAAAGCCTGCATCTGTAGCGATAACGGC
Organism: Granulosicoccus sp.; assembly: GCA_023301795.1. Lineage (GTDB taxonomy): Bacteria > Pseudomonadota > Gammaproteobacteria > Granulosicoccales > Granulosicoccaceae > Granulosicoccus. The sequence goes on along the minus strand of JALZVU010000180.1, from coordinate 4,652 downwards.
TGTGAGTGCATCAAACACACCTGGTGCTACCAGAATGTTTTTTTGGTTTAACCGTTTGCGCAGAGTGCTCATGAGGCAACCACCTTCGGCGCAGCCTCTATCCATGCCAACGTATCCTGGCAATTCATCCGATGTGTGACGGTACCCAACGATAGTAAGGTAGCGTCGTGCACGACATTATCAAACGCTGCGCACCCGTCTGTTAACATCACCGTATGAATGTTGCGCAAATGCGCATCACGCAAGGTACTGGCGACCCCACCATTGGTAACAATGCCACCTACAATCAAGTTGTCGATACCAGCCGCTCGCATAATGTACTCAAGCCGGGTCTGGTACAACGCTGAATAGGCAATTTTTTCAATCGTAAAGTCTGCAGGCGCTAAGGTATCTACCAAACTATGCCCGAAACCACCCGGCGTAAAATCACCCTTGGTTAAGAACGGCCGCAGCGCTTTGAGATGTGGTGCAATTAGCGGCTCACCATCGCGTCCCGGCACTAAGGTGAATTGCGCCGAAATATAAGAGCCACCACGATTACGCAATGCGTTCACAATCGGGGCTATCCGATTTGGCAATGCAGCGATAGCATCACATCCTTGCCTTGCTCTGCCATAAGCACCCTCTGCGTGCAGAAAATCATTTTGCAAATCGATCGTTAATAACGCGGTACGGCTTAAGTCCCAACCCACTGGTGCAGTACTTGAATCGCTCATTTGCGCAGCCCGCCTTGCTCTATGATGGTGTTGCCAAATTCGTCCACCCTGCCAATCAAACCAGGTTCGATCAAGACAGTGGTATCGGGTTGTTCCAGAATGGCAGGACCGACCACATGCGCGCCGATGGGCAAGCTCAACCGATCGTAGATGACGGTATCGTGCCACTGCTTGTCAAAGTAGACCTGCCGATTATTTTTTCCTTTAACCGGTTGGTCATCAGCAATGCTCTGCTTCGGTGCCAACGTACGCAAATCAAATTTTGGCCTTTCACCAATAACAGCACTGCGCAAATTAATAATCCGGCGTACGCCTTTAGGCAACAAACGCCCAAAGCTCTTAAGGTAGGTGGCATCAAACGCTTCAACAATTACCTCTTTACTCATAGGCAACACCGTATCCCCATCAAGCTCAACCGCAATCGGTACAGACAAGGTGTGCGTCTGTCCTGCATAAGCCATATCAAGCTCGAAAGTCATACTACGCGCAACAAAACGTGTGTTACTGGCAGCCAATATTGTTAAACCTTGATCTACATGGTTCTGCATAAAAGCGGCAAGTGCACTCTCATCCAATGCATCAACGGTGGTCATAAACGTTTGCACAAAGTCTTGCCGCATATCAGCAATAACACAACCCAATGCACTGGTAACGCCCGGGTAGCGTGGAACAATTGCTTTGGCAATACCTACCTCATTAAGCATAGCGCCTGCGTGCAAACCTCCACCGCCACCAAACGGCATAAACACGAATTGCTTGGGATCAAACCCGCGCTCAATGCTCACGAGGCGAATGGCACCTGCCATACGAGAATTGGCAACTCGCAAAATAGCCTCTGCAGCATCCAGCGTTGTTAAGCCCAGCGGTTGGCCTACGTGCTCATCGATAGCAGCCGCAGCAGCATCACTATCCAACGATGCTAACTTTCCGCCAATCGGGCTGGACGAATCAATGCGCCCTAGCACAACGTTGGCATCAGTCACCGTGGGCCGTGTATTGCCTAAACCATAAGCAGCAGGCCCCGGGTCTGAGCCTGCACTTTCTGGCCCGATCTGCAGCAGCCCGCCTTTGTCCACCCACGCAATGGAACCGCCGCCGGCACCAATGGTGGTGATCTCGATCATGGGTGTGCGTAGCACGATGCCAAAGTCGATTGAAGTTTGTGCGCTCAACATGGATTGGCCATCAGCGATAAGCGACACATCAAAACTGGTGCCGCCCATGTCCCCTGTCACCACGTTATCGAAGCCTGCACATTGCGCGATATAGCCTGCTGCAATAACGCCCGCAGCAGGACCTGAAAGGGCCGTTCTAATGGGTAAGCGGCAAGCGGTATCCACACTCATGACGCCGCCATTGGATTGCACAATCATGAATTCGCCCGCCAGAGCTGAACTGTGCATGGCCTTCTCTAATCGCTGTAGATAGCCTGATACTTCAGGTTGTAGAAACGCGTTGAGTGCCGTGGTGGAAAAGCGTTCGAACTCACGAATCTCTGGCAGAATCTCAGATGAGGTTGCTACGTGCGGGTTGGGCCATAGTTCGCGTACCACAACAGCTGCTTTTGCCTCGTTTTCAGCATTGGCGTAGGAGTTGGCGAATAGTATGGCAACTGATTCACAGCCTTCTGCCAGTAGTTTTGATGCAGCCGCCTTCACGGCCAACAAATCAACCGCAGTGCGTACCGTGCCATCGGCCAGAGTACGCTCTGGCACCTCTAGCCGATACTGACGTTCAACCACCGGTATGAAATTACCGCGCAATCCCCAGGTACGTGGGCGATCACGACGTCGCATCTCCAGCACATCACGCAGCCCTTCGGTGGTTATCACACCACAACGTGCACCCTTACGTTCTAACAGGGCGTTGGTGCCGGCGGTTGTGCCATGCACCACTACAGCGATGTCTGAAAGATTATCAACGTGTTGCTTAATGCCAGCCAAAAAGCCACCGGATTGATCAGGCCTTGTGGTGGGAACTTTGGCAACCGCTGCAGTGCCGTCTAGTTCATTTAATACAAACACATCCGTAAAGGTGCCACCGACATCAACACCCACCATCGAGCCTTTGGCCACATCATCCTGAACGCTCACGACGCTACCCCACGCCAGCTTGTACCAAACTGCGCATCGGCAACCTCAGCTGTCATCAAGCCTTGACGAACATCTTCAGCCACTCGCGATGCATCACGTTTGCTTGCAGTACCGTAGCCACCCCCACCGGGGGTTTCCAACTTCACGCCCTCGCCCTGTTTTAGTTTGATGCCCCGCATCTTAGAGGCCATGGGCGGATGCAACCACTCACCCTGTTGTTCATAGCTGAATACGTTCATGGCAGCCTCACCACCACCAGCAATACCACGGGGCGCAAACCGACCTCGCTCACCAAATAAAAAGGCTTCAGCGCCGCGCTCTTCAAGTACTTCAATTTCGTACACCGCACCCATACCGCCCCGGTGCTCACCTACACCAGCACTATCAGGCCTCAAGGCCCATTGCCGAAACATCACAGGATAGGCAGCTTCCAGTATTTCCATCGGTGGAATGGTAGCTGTGGAGATGGGGGCGTTACCATGATTAAGGCCATCACCGTCGCAACACGCACCGTGCCCACCGCCATAAAAACTGAACATCACCCACGGTTGACCATTGGCTCTTTTACCCGCAATGGAAAGCGCGTTGATAGTGCCATAGGCATTGGCAACAACCAGCTCCGGCGATGCTTGAGCGGCTGCGCAAAAAATGACGTCGATCATGCGCAATATGGTTTCGGTATAACCACCGGTTGGTGCAGGAAATTCTGCAGACAATAGCGAGCCTTCAGGCACGCGTACATCGATCGATCTCATCACACCCGCGTTAGCTGGCAAGTCGGGGAATAGATGTTTAATGGCTACATAGGCGGTAGCCACTGTGGTGGGTAAGGCAATATTAACCGGCCCTGCACATTGCGGCGCACTGCCTTCAAAGTCGATGATCATGGCATCATCCTGAATGGTCAGCGCTACGCGAATTTCAAGTGGCTCATCGACGATCCCATCATTATCGAGAAAATCAGATGCCTCCCAACGACCGTTGGGTAACTCCGCAAGCTCTGCTCGCATCAGGGAATCGGCGCTATCACTGAGTGCACTAAGAGCTGTATCAACCGTGCTGCTGCCGTATTCATCGAGTAGTTCATTCATGCGCTGAACACCCAGATCCAGCGCGCCCAGCTGCCCGTTTAAATCCCCTTGGGTGGATTGAGGTAGGCGTGTGTTGCGCAATAAAATATCGATGATATCTTGATTAACGACACCTGCACGCGCCAAGCGAACCGGCGGTATCACCAAGGCTTCTTGAAAGACATCAGTAGCACCAGGATTATAATTACCCGGCACCGCACCACCCACATCATGCCAATGTCCCACTGAGGCAAGAAAACAAAACAATTCACCTTGATAAAAATACGGGCGCACCAGGCGCATATCAGACAAATGCGTGCCACCAATATGCGCATCATTAAATATAAAGATGTCGCCATCGGCTAAGTCCTTATCCGCTGCCAATTTATCGATGACAGCTTTTACTGCAAACGACATAACGCCAACAAATATCGGCAAACCTGATTTACCCTGCACCAAAGTATCACCCGTGACTGGATGATAGAGCCCATGACTGGCATCGTGTGCTTCAGCAATAATGGGATTAAAGGCCGCCCTAAATAGCGTTGCATCCATCTCGTCTGCAATCTGCTCCATGCGCCCCGCTAATACGGCAAGCGTAATGGGATCGATGTTTGGTTTGTTACTCATATTGCCGCCTTCGGGGGTGCCGGTACCAACAAGCGCATAGCATCAATCAAGGATTCGCTGAACCGGCGCCGCTCTTCAGGCTGATAGCCTTCCAGCAGGTGCACTTCAATCACAGGCATAGACTCAATCCTCAAGATGTATTA
>JALZVU010000179.1 GCA_023301795.1 Granulosicoccus sp. | reverse complement strand
AAGCTGATTCGCGAGAACTGGGTGCTGGTGGATATTCTGGATGTTTACGCCCAGGTGGGTATTGATGTGTTGGGGCGAGTGCGGGAGTTTAATAAGGCGCTTATTGGTTAAGCCCGCAAGTCGCCATTTACACCGCTAACCTCGCCCGATAAACGGCATGGCACTGGCCATGATTGTCATGAACTGCACATTCGCATTCAGCGGCAGTGACGCCATATTCACCACCGCATCAGCAACGTGTTGCGTGTCCATTGTGGGTTCTGGTTTGATAGAACCATCGGCTTGCGGTACGCCTTTGCCCATTTGCTCTGTCATGTCAGAGGCGGTGTTGCCGATGTCGATTTGTCCGCAGGCGATATTGAAAGGGCGACCGTCAAGTGACAGGGTACGAGTGAGGCCTGTTATGGCGTGTTTGGATACGGTATAGGGTACGGAACCGGGGCGCGGGACGTACGCTGAAATGGAGCCGTTATTGATGATGCGCCCACCCTGTGGGGATTGTTTTCGCATAAGAGCAAAAGCGCCGCGCGCTACGAGAAATGCGCCGGTAAGGTTCACGTCGATAACCAGTTTGAACTGCTCTACGCTTAGCTCGTCAATGGGCATGGCAGGTACGTTGGTACCGGCGTTGTTGAACAGAACGTCAAGGCGCTGGTGTTGTTGTTCAATCTGTTTGAACAGATTTTCTACCTGTGCCTCGTCAGTAACATCGCACGCTATGGCTGTCATGGAATCGGCAGCGCCTGACTTGTTGATCGTGTCGTCCAGGGCAGACTGGCGGCGGCCGGTAAGCACGACGTGGAAGCCAGCCTTTGCCAGTGAGATCGCGGTGCTTTGACCTATGCCGGAACCTGCGCCTGTTACTAGAGCAATCTGTGTCATGTTTGAGTCGTACCTTGAATGAACGTGAGTTAGGAAGCTATCCGGGAAAAGGGCTGAAAAATCAATCCGATGGCCAGTTAGGCTTTTGCGTCGGAGCTTCGGAGCTCTGCCAGACGCTCCTCGAGGTAGCTGCCAGCCGTGTAACGATCTGAAAGCACCACATCGGGGCGTGGGTGCAGGAATAGCGGCAGGCTGATTCGCGCTTTGGTTGAATCGTGACCTTCAGGGTTGATAACACGATGTGTGGTGGAGGGGAAATAGCCGCCAGAGGCCTCTTGCAGCATATCGCCAATATTGATGATCAGGTTGCCGAAATCACACGGTACCTCCAGCCAGCTGCCATCACGGGCTTTGACTTGCAGGCCAGGCTCGTTGGCTGCAGGGAGCAAAGTAATAAGATTAATGTCTTCGTGGGCTCCAGCTCGAATGGCGCCAGGCTCTACAGAGCCGTTGGTGATTGGGGGGTAGTGCAGTACTCTGAGCAGTGTCTGATCGCTGCCATTAATCATATTGGAAAGGGGTTCGCGGAAATTTTTTGCCACATCCGTTGGTGTTTGATTTTCTATCCACCCGAGTAAGGTGGCAGCAAACTGTGTGGTTGCAGAGAAGTAATCGCTGATTTCCTGCTTCAAGGATTCAGGGCAACGTCCCCACGGATAGTAGTGAAAGTACTCTTTAATATCACGCACTGTATGGCCTTTGGCGGTCTCAGCGAGCGCCTGCGGAAAGAATCCGTCGTATTTTTCAGGATCAAAAACAAAATTGTCTTTTTCGGAGGTGTTGAAAAACTGTGCCCAATGCTCGTAGATGCTGGTGACACTGGCTTTGGAGATAGGGTGGTTGCGCAGCACTCCAAAGCCTGTATCGCGTAGCGATTGCACAAACTGTTGCTCGGCGTTGGGTGCCTCGTAGTCCACAGCAGCAAGTTCTGTCATGAGGAATCAGTCAAAGTATCAGTGTTGGGTCGATATGGTACCAGTTGGAGAAAATGGCGCACCTATGCAGATCAGTAACATGAGTGTCGATTGTACTCATGCTGAATTTAGCGTAGCGGAGCTTCGTGTTCACACGTAAAATGGTGGCAATATTTAACAACGGACACGTTTCGCAACTATGTTTATGTCTTGTGGAGATGCATTAGTCGATCTTTTTAGCCAGGCACAGGGTGTTGGCTCGGGTGACTCGCCAGGGGAGGTAGCGTTTGGAGGGCATGTGGGTGGCTCGCCGTTGAATGTGGCTTTGGGCCTGGCTCGTATGGGGAATCGTGCGGGATTTTTGTGCAAGAACTCAAATGATTTTCTGGGTCAGCGGATCAAGCAATATCTGGAGATCAACAAGGTTGACACTCAATGGCTCGTACCTACTGAGCTTAATAGCACGCTGGCAATGATTAAAACCAACGATGACGGGTCTGCCAATTACGCGTTCTATACAGACAACACGGCCGATGTCTCGTTGCAGGTTGATGAGCTGCCTGCATCATTACCCGATGAATTGTCGGTGTTAAGTTTTGGTTCCTACTCGACAGTGCTGGAACCTACGTGCACGGCACTTCTGGCGTTGGCTGCGCGCGAGCAAAGTCAGCGAGTCATCGCCTATGACCCCAATTTGCGGGCAATGGTCGAGCCTGACATGGACATCTGGCGCAGCAGCTATAAGCGGTTCAGTGCCATGGCCAGTATTGTCAAAGCCAGTGATGAGGATATTCGCACGCTGAATGGGTCGTCTGCATCGCTTGAGAATTTTGCAGCTGATGCCATTAGTGCAGGTGCGGGACTGGTGATTGTTACTGAAGGGGCGGAGGGTGCCACGGTGTATGCCAGTGATGGCAGGCGGACGCGCTCGGCACCGATCAAGGTCAAGGTTATTGATACGGTTGGAGCCGGCGATACATTACATTCGTCCACATTGCATTACTTGCAGGCTAATGGACATATCAATGGTGCAAAGCTTGATAGTGCATCCGTTGACATCGAGGCTCTGGTGCGTTTTGCAGCAACAGCGGCAGCTATTACTTGCTCGCGGCGCGGCGCTGATTTACCAACGTTGAGTGAGGTCGAAGCAGCGTTGAGTGCCTAGCAATCTGTGCTCGTGCGATACAAGCGGCAAACTCTATCAATAAGGGTTTGCCGGTTGAGCCGCAAGGGCCGTATTGTTCAGGTTCGTGTTGTTTTGGGCCCGTGTTGTACTAGACCCATATTGTTTTAGAGCAATACAACACCTGCTTTACGCATCGCTTCGCGGGCGGCATCGTTAGAGCCCCCTACATCGATACCTCGGCATCCAGCTTCTATCACGCAGGCGTCAAACCCTTGCTTGCGCGCATCAATGGCTGAAAATCGGACACAATAATCCAGTGCCAGGCCGACGCACACCACTCGAGTGATACCACGTTCTTTCAGGTAGCTTGTCAGACCGGTGCTGGTTGTCTGGTCGTTTTCGAAAAAGGCCGAATAGGAATCGATGGGCGAGCGAAAGCCCTTGCGGATGATCAGCTGCGCTTTTTCGGTGTGCAGCTGTTTGTGAAATTGTGCACCGGTGCTGCCTTGTATACAGTGATCTGGCCACAGAGTTTGTTCACCATAGGGTAGGGTGATCGTGTCGAACGGTTGTTTGTCGGTGTGCTCTGAGGCGAAGCTGCTGTGGCCTGGCGGGTGCCAGTCCTGGGTTATGACAATGTTCGCAAACTGGCTGCTCAATGTATTGATGGTGGTCAGGATGTTTTCAGCATCGGGAACTGCCAACGATCCACCTGCACAAAAATCGTTTTGCACATCGATGATGAGCAGGCAGTCGGTTTCTGTATTGTCCATGTCTATTGTCACCGGCAATAAGGCCTAGGGCAGGACAGCGGGCTAGGGCTGGGCTGCGTACAGCACAACGACACGTTGCTGAGCATCGGCAGCGTCATCGTCATCAGGTAGCACAGCCGCTGCAGCGTCCTCTCCAAGCCCCGTCAATGCTGTGATCTTGGTGAAATCCAGGCCGTTCTGAATAAGGTAGGAGCGCACTTTCGTTGCGCGTTGTAGCGCTAGCTGCTGGTTGTACGCTGCTGAACCGCTGCGATCTGTAAAGCCGAATATGGATACACCAATGGTTCGGTTCTTCTCTTGTGCGATGAAAGAGTCTAATACTCGCGCAGCGTCTTCGGTAATTTCGGTGCTATTTCGATCGAAGTAGATCTTGTATTCAATGGCTTCAGATTTTGACTGGGATCGCAGTTCTTCCTGCGTTACAAAGCCTTGAGCACTAAGTTGTTCTACCTGCTGTTTGACATCTTGCACAGCTGTCTCTAACGCGGGATCGGCAGCAGTGAGGGCCTCAAGGCGCAGCTCTAGGTCAGCAATTTGAGTCTGCAAGGCGCTTTGGGTCTGATAAGCATCGTCCGCTTCGGTGGATGATGCGGGCAGGTCTTGAACACGTTGCTCTAGTGTCTGGATGCGGTTGCGTGTGGTGTCCAGCAGTGCTTCGAGTTGGGCGGTGTTAGCGTTGGCTGCGGTGCTGTCAAATTGTGATTGGGCCAGAGCCAGCTGGTCGCTGATCTGTGTCTGTATAGTGTCTATGGACAGGGACTCGCTGGCAGTACTGAGTTCGCTGACAGAGGAGCTCAGCTGCTGCAGCGACTCTGCGCTTTGGGCATCCTGTTGTTCCAGTTGCTCGATTTTCGCGTTGGCCGCTTCCAGTTGTTCTGTGAGTGAGACAATGCGGCGTGAATCGGTATTGACCGTGGCGAGGCGCTCCTCAATGGCGTTGAATCGCTCGTCGAGATCTGTGCCAAGAGCCAGTGTGGTGGTCGCTTCTGCAGCATCGCTGTCAGCATTGGCTTCAGCGCTGGAAGAGGTGAGAAATGTGTTGAGCCTGAGTCCCAGACCGCTGGTTTGCTCATTGATGCCGGCGAGGGATTCATTGAGCACCGCAAGCGTATCTTCATTGTCGCTGGTCAGCGTGCTGAGCTCTGTGCGAACCTGTTCAACGTCTTGCGTGAGCGTTTCTAGATCGGTATCTGTTGTCTGTTCATCCAGACGACGAACCAACAGGTCCAGGCGGCTATCAATCGAATCGATCCTTGCTGTACCGGCATCCGCACGTGCACGCGTCTCTTGCAAAGCTGTACCAAGCTCTGCGACTGCCACCGTCATGTCCTCCATCGGGGCAACGCGCTCGTCAAAAGTATCTTGTAGATTGACGAGGGTGCTGGTGTTTTCGGTCAGCTGTTCTTCCACGATGGCTTGTAACTCTGCCGCGAGGGCGTCACCGTTATCTTCGCCCAGTTGTCCCTCTATCTGCGCCAGACGCTCCTCCATGGAGGTTTGCCCACCCTGTGCGTCGGGGTAACCAACAACAGCGTCCACGCCGGATTTGAGCCTGTCAGCCGTGGATTGAGCCTGGTTTTTCAGGTCATCCACGGTGCCGTCTGGATTTTGTGCTTTCCACACACCGCCGCCCAGGCCAATACCCAACAAAGCGAGAAGCAGGAGTTTAATCATGTGAATACCGATGTATCTGTTAGATCAGGCGGATGCCTGTGCTACAGAGTATATCGCAGCCACGGTGATCTACGCACGCTCAAGGATAAGTACGCTCAGTGGCGGCAGCATCAGGCTCAAAGAAGCGGGCCTATCGTGCTTGCCAACTGCCTCGGCGAGTAACATGCCGTCGCGTCCACCCGCAAGCGTCACCGCATTCTTGGCATCGGCATCCAGCAAACCGTCGTCCAGAACGTTGCTCTGGCCAGTGCCACCGTAGGTTTCGGCGTCAGTGTTGAGTAGTTCCCGGTAAAGACCCGGCTCGTTCACACCTACCCGATAGTCGTGGCGCACAATCGGGGTGAAATTGCAGATGACTACGCAACTTCGCGTGTGTTCGGCAGAGTAGCGGTAGAACGAGATCACACTTTGCTCTACATCGTCACAGTCGATCCATTCGAAACCACGTCCATCGCAATCGGTCTCAAACAGGGCAGAATGGGTGGAGTAGAGCTCGTTCAAGTCCTTTACAAGCGTCAGCATGCCTTGATGTCGGGGGTGCTCCAACAAATCCCATTCAATGCTTCCGTCATGATCCCACTCACTGAACTGGGCAATCTCACCGCCCATAAAGTTCAGTTTCTTACCCGGATACCCATACATCATGGCGTACAGGGTTCGAAGGTTGGCAAACTTCTGCCAGTCATCCCCAGGCATCTTGTTGATCATAGAGCCTTTGCCGTACACCACCTCATCATGTGAGAACGGCAGGGCAAAGTTTTCGCTGAATGCGTAGATCATGCCGAAGGTGAGGCTGTTGTGATGATATTTGCGATAAGCCGGGTCTTTACTCATGTATTCGAGCATGTCGTGCATCCAACCCATATTCCACTTGAAGGTAAAGCCCAGACCGCCGTTGTAGGTGGGGTGGCTGACTTGGGGAAAACTGGTGGATTCTTCGGCCATGGTGATGCCACCCTCGGCATGTACCAGTGTGTTCATGCGTTTGAGAAACTCGATGGCTTCCAGATTCTCGCGTCCGCCATAACGATTCGGTATCCATTGGCCAGCTTCGCGGGAGTAGTCGAGGTAGAGCATCGAGGCAACTGCATCCACGCGCAGGCCGTCAAGGTGGAATTCTTTGATCCAGTAGACCGCATTGGTAAGCAAGTAGTTAACAACTTCACGGCGACCAAAGTTGTATATGAGTGTTTGCCAGTCCTGGTGCATTCCCTGACGCGGGTCTGCATGTTCGTAAAGATGCGTTCCGTCAAACATTCCCAGTCCGTGCTCGTCGGTGGGAAAGTGGGCAGGCACCCAGTCCATGATTACGCCGATGTTGGCCTGATGGCAGGCATCGACAAAGTGTCGAAAATCATCAGGACTACCGAAGCGCGATGTTGGCGCGAATAGGCCGATCGGTTGATAGCCCCATGAGCCGTCGAACGGATGCTCAGTCACTGGCATCAGTTCGATGTGGGTGAAGCCGTTTTCCTGCACATAAGGGATCAGGGTTTTGGCAAGCTCTACATAGGAAAGTGAATCGCCATGCAGGTTGCGTCGCCACGAGCCTGCATGCACTTCGTAGATGGACATGGGTTGCATACGCATGTCGAGCTCAGACTTAGCCTGCATGTAGTCATCATCGCTCCAGATAAATTTGCTATCAAAAACGATCGCTGCATTGCCTGGCGGTTGCTCGAAATAATGTGCGTAAGGATCGTGTTTGAGGGGTAAAACCTGTCCCTCACTGCTGACTATTTCATATTTGTACAGCACGCCATTGCCGATTTGCGGAATGAAAATATCCCACATACCGCTGCCGTGGTGCGAACGCATGACATGGCAACGGCCATCCCAGTGGTTGAAATCTCCCACAACACTCACGCGGCGGGCGTTGGGCGCCCACACAGCAAAGTGCACGCCTTGGACACCATCGAACTCCATGATGTGCGAGCCCAGAGTGTTGTACAACTCCTGATGTGTGCCCTCGTTGAACAGGTGGATGTCCACTTCACCGATAACGCTGCCCATTGAATAGCTGTCGATGACCTCCCAGGTGGAGGATGCGTCGCTGAGTTCCAGCTGGTAGGGGCCAACAGGCTCATCCAGGAAAAGCTGGAATAAGCCGTCGGAGTGGATTTTTTCCATAGTCAGGCGCTTGCCGGCCTGAGTCAGAACCGTAGCAACATCAGCTTTAGGCTGGAAGGTGCGAATAACCGCGCCATACTGAGCGGGTGATGCTTGCTCATCCTCGTCGTCAGCAGGTTCACCATCCTGAGTGGGCTCTGTGGCAACGTGTTGACCGAGTATGGAAAACAGCTCGTAGTGCCGACCTTCTACAATGGCGTAGATCTGTTCGGTATCAAGTGTAAGACTCATGAGTACAGCTCCGTTTTGTAACGCTGCGCGCTGTCGCTCCAATCAAATCGTTTTTCGCGCGCCTGGCTGGCTATACGAGTGAATTTGTCGGGCTCCTTTTCGCGCATGTGCATGACAGCTTTAGTTTGTTGTAACAGCGCTTTTGCCTGAGTTTCCATAGAGTCCCCCTCGAACAAAAAGCCGTCAGTTGAATCGCTAATGGTATCGCGTAGCCCGCCCACTGCATGCGCAAGGCAGGGTTGTCCGTCTTTCATAGCCAGCATCTGGCTGATGCCACACGGCTCAAATGAGCTGGGCATCAGGAACAGATCACCATTGGCGAATAGCAACTCAGAGAGTTTTACTGAGTATTGATTGATAAAGATCAGGTGCGCGTGACGAGCCGCTATATCCTGACATTGTTTTTCCAATGCGGTATCACCAGAGCCTAATAAAAAGAACACTCCACGGCCGGATATTGAGTCGAGTAGTTTATCCAGCGGCATTCGACCATCGTCGCCGATCTGTAACAAGAGGGCCATTTTCTGATCGGTAAGGCGGCCAACACTTGTCATGATATGCGCAGGACGTTTTTGTTGTGTCTGCGACAGTATGCGTTGATGCGCAACGTAGTCCACTGCCCGCAGTGAGCTTTGGCGAGCTATGACTTTGAGTACTTCCGAGCCTAGCTGGCGAACAAATTCTTGCCATCCCAATCGACTCGGCGTGGATTGGTGTGCAGTTTTTGCGACACCTTTTGTTGCTGGATAATCAATGCCGTTGATGATGCCAACCAGCTTGCCCTGATGCGCTGCTAGCTGTAAGTCAGCTTCCAGTCCCTCGCCACCGTGAAAACCCGTGGCTGCGTCGTTAGGTCGCAGGATCTCTTGCGCGTAGGTTGGTGAGACTGTATGGACCTTGTCTGCCAGACGAATAGCAGCCGCTACTGGATTAACGCAATGTGGCCATCGCGGATCAGCAAGGTATACTGGATCGTAATGCAAGTGTGGAAACCATGCTTGCAATGAGGAGGCATGTTCGGCAAACGGGCGAATGCCTTGCAGAGCAAGATTGTGAATGCTGAAAACAGTGTGGGTGTTGCGCAAAGACTCAAAAGCTGGATCAAAGCGTATGAGGGCGACAGCTAGTGCTGAATGCCAATCATGCAGGTGCAACACATCGACAGGCTCAATGTTGCCCGAGGTTATGGCACTGAGGGCAGCGGTACTGAACAACGCAAACTTGTTGGCATCGGTTGCAAACGGTTGGCTGGCATCGTCGTCGCAGTACACACGACCTTTGCCACCCGCTGCGAACAACGGATGGTGAAGCACAAAATAACGAACATTATGGTCACGGCCCGGAGAGACCTCGTGTAGCTCGATGCGTTGCGCGCTACCGCGGTACTGGGTAGTAAAGGTAGCGATCGCGACAGCATCGGCTCGTTCATGAAACGCACCGTAGGCCGGGATGATTACACTGACGCGGGTGTTTTTGTCTGCAAGTGCACGTGGTATGTCACGCACCACGTCACCTATGCCACCCACTTTTGCGCCGGGAATGACATCGTTCTCTGCTGCGAGCATGCAGATGTGTTGGGTCGAAGCCATGGTCAATTCAATATCAGTTTGTTTTGGCTACCCTAGGTAGCATGGTAGCTCGAGTGCCTGCGCCCTATGTTACCGCCACCGAACCCGCATTATTATAAACATCGCGGGTTCGGACACCAGTATTTAACGTCGGCGGTGCAACATTTGCTCGAAATTGGCGGGTGTTACCAGTGTGATGCCGCTTTCGGTCACGCGGAATCCTTTGGCACGATCCTCCTCGGCATCCAGGCCTACTTCGGTACCTTCGGGAAGTTCGGTACCGGTATCAATGATGGCACGCCGAATTTTACAATGCCGACCCACTACCACGTCGGGCATGATGACCGAATCCTGAATGTCACTGTAAGAGTTGACTTTGACGTTTGAAAATAACAGCGAGTGACTGACTTGTCCACCAGAGACGATGCAGCCTCCGGAGACAATGCAGTTTACGGCCATGCCGCGACGATCACCGGTATCGTGGACAAATTTGGCTGACGGTAATTGCATCTGATAAGTGTAGATCGGCCAGGTGGTGTCGTATAAATCCAGCTCAGGGTCGAAATCCACCAACTCCATATTGGCTTCCCAGAATGCATCTATAGTGCCCACATCACGCCAGTAGGGCTGCTTGTGTCGTTCTTCTTCTGGCATTTCATCACCCAGCCTGAAGGCATAGACTTTTTTGTCTTGCACAATGCGTGGCAGAATGTCGTGCCCAAAATCATGTGTGCTGTCTTCGTTGTCGGCGTCAGTGATCAGCTCATCGTAGAGAAAGTCGGTGTTGAAAACGTAATTGCCCATGGAGGCAAGCACACGTCCTGGCTTGCCAGGTATCTCTGCAGGCTTGGCGGGTTTTTCCTGAAATTCTAGAATTCGTCCTTCAGTGTCCACTTTGACAACACCGAATGAGCCTGCGGCTTCTTGTACAGAAACCTCCACACAGCAAAGCGTCATGTCAGCCTCTCGTCTTTCATGGGAGGCTACCAGCGGACCATAATCCATCTTGTATATATGGTCGCCACCCAGCACCAGAACGTACTCAGGGCTGTGAGTGCGTATAATGTCGAGATTCTGATAGACAGCATCGGCTGTGCCCTTGTACCAGCCTTCGTCAACTCGTTTAGAGGCTGGAAGAATTTCAACAAACTCATCAAATTCGGCCTTGAAACCGGACCATCCGCGAGTAATGTGCCGTACTAGAGAATGCGCCTTGTATTGCGTGGCAACGCCTACCCGGCGAATGCCTGAGTTGATGCAATTTGATAATGCGAAATCGATAATTCTGAATTTGCCGCCAAATGGCACAGCAGGTTTAGCTCGCCACTCAGTCAGTTCATACAAACGGCTTCCTTGTCCGCCCGCCAGAATAAGAGCAAGTGTTTCTTTAGTGATCTTCGAAACTGGCCTTTCCATGTGATTGATTACTGCTCCGCATAGGTTAGATGATGGATAGAGCTTAACTGTATGTGGCTCTTATGGCAAAGCTCTTGTGAAATTTACATCATGACCGGCTCAGGTTGGTTATGCGGATACGTGTAAGGTATGCACAGGAATGTTTGCCTGTGCTTAACGCCCTGATTTGTTTTTACTATTTTAAATTGATTATGACAATATCCTCGAAATCAGCTTCGAACCCTAGTACCGCACTGACGCTTGCCAAAGATCTAGTACGCCAGCCGTCACTATGGGAGAGCCACGAGTCCTTGCTTGGCTGTGATTCCGCTGACCTGAAAGTATCTATAAAGAGTCATTTCGTACAGACGCTGGGACGTGATATCGACTACGCATCTGCACATTTTTTGTACAAAGCGGTGGCGATGAGTGTCCGCGACCGACTGATGGAGCAGTGGCGTGCAACACGCACCGCTATGGATAATACGACCACGCGGCGTACCTACTACTTATCCATGGAATTTTTGATGGGGCGTGCTTTAGGTAATGCGGTCAACAATCTACAGATGGATGATCAGCTGAGGGCCGCACTTGGAGAGTTAGGTCTGGCGCTGGAGGATGTTGAGCAGCTTGAGCATGATGCGGGTCTGGGCAACGGCGGTTTAGGGCGTCTGGCAGCGTGTTTTCTGGACAGCTGTGCCTCTCTGGCGCTGCCGGTGGTCGGGTACGGTTTGCGCTATCGCTACGGGATGTTTCGACAATCCATCGACAATGGCTGGCAGGTTGAGAGCCCAGACAACTGGCTTAGTGAGGGCCATGTTTGGGAGCTTGAACGTCCGGAGCTTAGCTGCCATGTGCATTTTGGTGGCAATGTGGAGATGATAACCAACCTTGATGGTTCGGTGAGTCATCGCTGGGTAAATACGGATGTGGTGCGGGCTCTGCCATATGACGTGCCAATTCCCGGGCACGCGAACGGGGTGGTCAACACATTGCGATTGTGGAGTGCGACCGCTACAGATGAATTCAATCTCAATGAGTTCAATGCGGGTGGTTATACCGAATCGGTGGCAAGCAAGACGGCTGCTGAGAACATAACCATGGTGCTATACCCGAACGATAGTAGCGAGAACGGCAAAGTATTAAGACTACGGCAGCAGTATTTTCTGGTCTCTGCCAGCTTGCAGGATGCATTGCGGGTATGGCTACGTAACCATAAAAATTTCGATGGATTCGCCGAAGCGCACTGTTTTCAACTAAACGATACGCACCCCTCGTTAGCAGTTCCCGAACTCATGCGCCTACTGATAGATGTTCATCAGCTAGGGTGGGATGAGGCGTGGGCTATTACAAGTAGCGTCATGGCCTACACCAATCATACGCTATTGCCTGAAGCACTTGAATGTTGGTCGCTGAACATGATTGGTGCATTATTGCCAAGGCCTACCGAGATCATTCAGGAAGTTAACCGTCGCTTTCTAGAGCAGGTGAGGTTGGCTATGCCCGATGCCACTGAAGTGCATGCTCAAATGTCCATCGTCTCCTTTGATTCGGTACCGGTTGTGCGTATGGCGCACCTATCTATCGTCGGTAGTTTTTCAGTGAATGGCGTGGCTGCACTGCATTCACAGCTGCTCAAAGCTGGATTGTTCAAGAACTTCAATGCCCTGTGGCCTGAGCGTTTCAACAACAAGACCAATGGCGTCACTCAGCGACGTTGGCTTGCGCACTGTAACCCTCAATTGAATGCACTGATATCGCCTATTGTAGGTGCGCAGTGGATATCACAGCCTGAGCTGCTCGTTAAGCTCTTGCCAATGGCTACGGATGCCGAGTTCCAACAACAGTGGGCGGCGGTCAAACTGGCTAACAAACGGGCATTGGCTGCGCTGGTTAAAGAGCGTATGAACATCGATGTAGATCCAACCATGATGTTTGATGTGCAGGTCAAGCGGATGCACGAATATAAACGGCAGTTGTTGTGCGTGTTGCACGCGGTGCATTTGTATCTGGATATCGTGAATGGAGGTGCTCATCACGAGCCGCGTTTTATCTTGATCGCTGGTAAGGCAGCACCGGGATATCACATGGCCAAGGCCATTATCAAGTTGATCAACAACGTGGCAGATGTCATCAATAACGATCCGCGCACTGCTGGTAAACTGGTGTTGGGTTTCTTGCCTGACTATAACGTGTCTGCCATGCAGGTGATTTGCCCGGCAGCGGATGTGTCCGAGCAAATTTCTACCGCTGGAAAGGAAGCTTCAGGCACTGGCAACATGAAGTTCATGATGAATGGTGCGGTGACAATCGGTACGCTGGATGGTGCCAATGTTGAGATTCTGGAAGCGGTAGGGCAGGAAAATTTCTTCCAGTTCGGATTAACCGTAGATGAGGTAGATGCTGTCAGGCAAACGTATAAGCCTGCAGCACATATTGCCAGTGACGTTCGTCTACAGGCTATCTTTGGTGCGTTTGATAGCGGACTGTTTGATGGGCGCGAGCCTGAAAACACGCGCACGGTGATAGGTGCTGCATGTAGCCCGCATGACCCGTGGCTTACGGTTGCAGATCTGGCAGCTTATCTTGACGCGCAGGCAAACGTTGATGCTGCATGGCGTGACCGAGCTCTTTGGGAGTACATGAGTATTGTCAACACTGCCAGTAGTTCGCGTTTCTCGACTGATAGAACCATGCAGGACTACAATCGGGATATCTGGAAATTGACACCGCTGAGTATTGATGCGCCAGCAGCGTCACCTGAAAAAAGTGTCGCGTGATGGCGTCGCTTTTAGCTGGTAGGCACTCTCCTCTAGGTGCAACACGTTACGCGGGCGGCGTTAATTTTGCACTGTTCTCGCAACATGCCACCGCCGTTGAGCTTTGCCTGTTTGATGCGGATGGGCAACGTGAGATATCCAGAATCGAGCTAACCGAGTGCACTGACGGTATTTGGCATGGTTTCTTGCCAGGAGCGGTGACAGGCTTGATTTATGGGTATCGAGTGCATGGACCCTATGAGCCAACAGCGGGGCATCGCTTTAACCCGCACAAGCTGCTGCTTGATCCCTATGCGCGGCGCTGGTCTGGTGAATTTATCTGGCACGATGCCAATTTTGGATACACCCGCGGACATGCCGATAAGGATCTGTCGTTTGATACACGTGACAGTGCGCCCTACGTGATGAAGAGTGTGGTGTGCGAGCCGCCCAAAAAATCCTTGCGTGGTGGTAAATACTCGCGAGATGCTGGAGTGCCTGCGCCACGCAAGCGGCTTAGCGATGCCGTGGTGTACGAAGGGCATGTTAAGGGGCTCACTACATTATTGTCAGGAGTCACTGCAAAGCGGCGTGGCTCTTATCAGGCATTGGGATCAAAAGCCTTTATTTCGCAGTTAAAAAACCTGGGTGTCTCAGTACTTGAGCTGTTGCCAGTGCACGGATTTGTCGATGATGAGTTTCTGGTGGAAAAGGGGCTGTCGAACTATTGGGGCTATCAGAGTCTGGGTTTTTTCCTGGCGGCAGCGCGCTATGGTGTGTCAGCAGATGCCACGGCAGAGCTTCGCGATGCGGTGGCCAAGCTGCACTCAGCTGATATTCAAGTGATGCTGGATGTGGTGTATAACCATACGGGCGAAGGTAACGAGATGGGGCCAACCTTGTGTTATCGCGGAATAGATAACGTGTCCTATTATCGTCTTGAGAGAAATCCTCGGTTCTATGTCAATGACAGCGGTACCGGTAATACTCTGGCCGCTGAGCATCCTCGAGTCATGCAAATGATTAACGACAGTTTGCGATTGTGGGTGAATGAGGTCGGAATAGATGGCTTTCGGTTTGATCTTGCCAGCATTCTGGGGCGTGAGCTGCATGGTTTTGATCGTCATGCCGGATTTTTTGATGCCATTGCTCAGGATCCTGACCTGGCTGATGCCCATCTTGTTGCTGAGCCCTGGGATCTGGGTCCTGGTGGTTACCAGTTGGGTCAGTATCCAGCCAGATGGTCAGAATGGAATGATCAGTTTCGCGATACGGTACGCAGGTTCTGGAATACGGATACAGATCTTCTGCACGAATTCAGCGATCGACTGTTAGGCAGTAGTTCGTTGTTTGAATGGCAAGGAAAGGAACCTGGTGCCAGTGTTAACTTTATTACGGCACATGACGGCTTTACGTTGCGCGACGTGGTCAGCTATGCCTACAAACACAATGAGGCCAATGGTGAGGATAGTCGTGATGGACACGGCACCAATCATTCCAACAACCACGGAATCGAGGGTGAGACGGATAATGCCGATATTCGGCAGCTGCGTTTAAAGCAGCAGCGTAATATGCTGTGTTCGCTGTTTTTGTCGCAAGGTACCCCTATGTTGCTGGCGGGCGATGAGCGCAATCGAACGCAACAGGGCAATAACAATGCCTACTGTCAAGATAATGCACTTACCTGGATTGACTGGCATGATGCTGCAGAAGCAGCCTCGTTGCAGAAATTCACCAAAAAGCTGATCAGCTTCAGAATGCAACACCCAGTATTGCGCAGGTCGTGGTACTTGCATGGCGATCATCGGTCCACATCAACAGATCTGCCAGATGTCAGTTGGTTGAATTCTCGGGCCACGTTGATGAGTGAGGCGGATTGGCATCAACCTGGCGGAGGTTTTGTGGCGCTTCAGTTGATGGGAGATGCCATACCAGAGACTAGCAACGCTCAGGCCACTGATACCTTATTGCTGCTATTTAATGCCAGTCGCGAGGATATCGCGTTTCCTCTGGTGTCAACGTCACTGGCTGGAAGACACTGGACGTTAAACATTGACTCTCATGAGCCTGAAGGCTCGTTGCAAAGTGTGTCTGAGAGCGTACTTGTTACTGGTTTATCGGTGGCAGTGCTGGAATTGTCACAAAGCGTGTAGTTGCATAATGGCATATCGGTGGTTTGATCTATACTCTACGGGTGGTTATTACTAGATATTGACTCATAGAAGAGGCTTGGAACATCCATGAAATCGACATTGCCTGCGATGCACGTGATCTGGCATTTTTTGCTATTCGTTCTCACTGTGGTGTTTCTGCTCACGATGATTCGTGCAGGTCTTGCACTGTGGCAGTTCTCCGCTGTTGACGAGGCAGACGCACTGGTTGCCTTGTTTGTGCAGGGCCTTCGATTTGATCTGGCTTTGGTGGGAATCATCTGTTTTGTACCGATAGTGTTGGGCTCGCTAATGTCTGTCGTTGATTCGCTGCGGGGGGTAGCCAAATTCATCATTACGCTGTTTCTGGTATCGGGCCTGGTGCTGATTCTCATACTAGAATGCATAACGCCTTGGTTTATCGATACACAGGGCATACGACCTGACTTGAGCACACTGCAGAATCTGAGCTCCCCCGTAAGCCTTGTGAAAGGTGTTGTCACCGAGCATCCGATACCTGCGGGCGTGGCGATTTTACTGAGTGTTTTGATTGTTATTGCATTCTGGGCGCGAATGGAGCTGGCAAGGTTTCTGCGCTACAGGCTATCCGTCCCTGCAGGCCTGGTAAGCGCGGTGCTAGGTGGTGCCTTGTGTCTGTTATTTATCTGGTCACCCATAGCGCTTGATCGAAAGCTACCTTTGGGGCCGGGAGATGCCTTGATCAGTGTGAACACCACGGTTAATGAACTTGCCATGAACAGTACGTACAAATTTCTTCATTCAATCGTACTTCCATTTTTTCAATAGAGACACTCATCATGCCGAAGGCTTATTGGATTGCCCACGTCGATGTCACTGACGAAGAGCACTACCCGGAGTACCTTAAAGCGGGTGCCCCGGTTTATGAAAAATACGGAGCGCGATTTGTTGTGCGCGGCGGACGTAACGAGTCCATGGAGGGGCAGCTGCGTAGCCGCCATGTTGTCGTTGAATTCAAAGACTACGAAACTGCCATGGCTGCGTACAACAGCGAAGAATATCAGGCAGCTAAAGCCTTGCGTAATCGTTTTGCGGACTCTGAGTTTCTGATCGTGGAAGGGTTCGAATAGTCCGGGCTAGCGCAGCGCGAGACCTTCAAACCACCGAATGAAGTGGTTGAAGGTCATATAAAATCAGCAGGAAGGATTCTGCACATAGGCACGAACGTAGTCGACGCTGTAGATCGCTGGGAACTCGGTAGTCCCATCGGGTGAACCCGGCCAGGTACCGCCAACAGCCAGGTTGAGCAGGAAATGCACCGGTCGAGAGAAGTCTTGAGGCGTGGGGTGTGCTGCCCGCCATTCACCATCCAGATACCAATTGACCGATTCAGCCGTCCATACGGCGCTGTACACGTGAAAGTCGTCGCTTAGCGGCGCGTCCTCGGTATGATCGTAGGGGTGGGAGGTCAGTGGGCCTGTCTGGTTAGTGTGCAAGCTAGTGTGAAATACATTGGGCTGATGTCCCAGATGCTCCATGACGTCAAGTTCAGGCAGTATGGCGACACCTTCTGGCCAGCTATCAAAGCTTGGTAATAGCCAGAACGCTGACCATAGGCCCTGACCCTCTGGCACTTTTGCACGCACTTCAAAGCGACCGTATTGTTGCGAAAAGCCTTTCTCGGTCGTTAATACGCCTGATACGTAGGGTTGCCCTTCGACAACGCCTCGCAGGGCTCTCGGAGTGGGTTGCGCGACGATAGACAAAATACTATCGTCGATAGAGAAGGGCGAAAAGCCGTGTACGTCTGGATCGATATAGAACTGCTGTTCATCATTGATGATGGTGTCTCGTGACCAGATGTACTGGGTGCGCCACCGTGCGGTGCCAGCTTCTGATAGCTCGCTCCACGTGGATAGTTCATCGAAGGAATCTTCAAAGCTGATTTGCCAGCAGCTGTCGTTGAGTGTCTTGGGTCCTGTTATGGACGCGTTTGCTGGCACTGTGCCTTGCACGGTTGCAGCGAATACCACAGCCATCGCTGCGTTTATTGTGTGTTTGTTTGTCATGCGTAGAAGTATCGCTTGAAAATTGATCAATCGGATCGGCTTTTGAATTACCAGATTGTTGCTTTAGGCTTCGTAGTCAGCCAGCACGCTAGCCCGGAGGATTAGCCACAAACCAATTCCAAGCGTGCTGGATACTGTCAGTGATGTCAGCATGAACAGGCTCCCATTGGAGCTGACGCATGGCAAGCGATGCATCGGCCACCAGTTCGGGAGGGTCGCCTGCGCGGCGTGCAATTTTCTTGTATTGCAGCTCAACGCCTGTAACTTTACTGCAAGCATCAATTACTTCCAGAACCGTGTAGCCTCGATTAACGCCCAGATTGAACTGCTCTGCACCAAGCTGTGGCTGTGCGGACATTCTTTCGAAGGCTTTTATGTGCGCACTGCACAGATCGTTTACATGGATGTAATCGCGAATACACGTGCCATCGCGTGTGTCGAAGTCGTCACCAAATACCTTGAGCGTGGTGTCTGCCGGATCGCCGCCTGCCTTCACACGTAGTGCCTCGAACAGGATTAGCGGTAGAAGGTGTGTCTCGGGATCGTGGCGTTCACCGATACTGGCGTCTTCACTGGCACCCGCTGCATTGAAATAGCGTAATGCAATGCTGCGCAGACCATAGGCAACCCCATAGTCTTTGAGCATCTGTTCCACCATCAGCTTGGATTGCCCGTAGGGATTAATGGGGTTTTGCGGAGTGTTTTCAGTGATGGGTAGTGAGTCGGGTTCGCCGTAGGTGGCGCAAGTGGATGAGAACACCAGTGAGTTCACGTTGTTGCGGCGCATACTATCCAGCAGGCACTGGGTGCCGGTTACGTTGTTATGGTAGTACATGGCAGGTTCAGTGACCGATTCGCCCACATAGGCGAGAGCTGCGAAGTGCATGACACCATCAATGTCATTTTTAGAAAACACAGCATCAAGGCTGGTGCTATCGTGAAGATCGCCGACAATCAACTTCCCAGAACCTGCAGCATCCGCGTTTCCGCGTTGCAGATTGTCATAAACAATGACGTTGTGTCCCTGCTGTGTAAGCATTCGGACCATGTGCGAGCCGATGTAGCCTGCGCCGCCTGTAACAAGAATAGTGTGGGTCACGATGGGTCCTTATCCGGAACATCAGATGTTGGTGGGTTAATCACTCTGAGTTTGTTGGCCTTTTTTATGCGACTTTTGAGGGTAAGTTTCTGTTCTTTTCGAAGGCGTGCCTGCTGACGTCGGTTTGGATCGCTCGCGGGTGCTGACGGTGCCTGTTGTGCCTGAGGCGCAACGAGCTGTATTTGCTGAAGCATGCTCAATGGCAATGCGATAAGAAATATCCAGTACAGATCCCGGTTTGCGAGCAAGCGGGCCTCGGAATAATTGCTTAATAACAAAGCCACCACAAACCCCAGTACAAATAGTACGCCTGGTTGCTGGCGTCGATATTGGCAATAGAGCAATTCAACCAGTTGCTGCACGATCATCAACACCGCAAGCGCTGTCAGCGGTAGGCCTATCTCAGAGGCAATCTGTAACAACCCGTTGTGTGCGTGAAACACCGTCCATGAAAAGTCGGTGAGTGATTGCTGTATCCAGAGGCTGTCAGGGGTCGGGTACCACAGCGTGCCATAGCCGTAACCTGTAAACGGGCGCTCAAGAATAAGCTTCCATGTCTGGCCCCAGACTTCACCGCGGCCTGTCAGATCACCCGAACGTCCGATCAGATCAGCGGTATCAATAAAGTAGAAAGCAACGCCGATTATGCCTATAACCAGCACCCCGAGAAGACTCATCGCGAGCATGCTCAAGCGTAATCCAAATGCGGCGTGCAAGTAGAGCATGAGCACGCCAGCACATATCATGGCCAGCAATGAGGTCGCTGATTCGCTGTTGTACAGGCATAGCAGGGAGATGGCGGTGATGGCCAGATAGACCAAGCGCTGTGGTGTGCTGATACTCCAGAAGCTGAGGCTGGCGCACAGTAAGACGGTGATCGCTGCCCAGAATCCCAATGTGTTTTTAGAGGCAAGTGCGCCTGTCCAGACGAGCCTGCCTTGATAGTTTTCTAACCCGAGAGTGGGTATGAACATCGCGGCAATAACGCTTGCGAACATGATAAGGCCCAGTACGAGAGCACTGATGCGCAAGATGCGATGCAGGGGTAGCGAGAACCCCAGATAAAATGCCACAAGCGTCGTGCCCATGAGATGGACAATGCGGTCTATGCTCAATGCCTGATCGACTGACCATGCCACCGAGAAAGTCGTGCCAAGCAGAAGGCAGACGAGCAACAAACGATAGCGCACCAGCCAGGTGATCCAGTTCAAGCCTGAAGAGATGAACAGGCCAACGACTGAGAACGCGTACATGGCAAGCCATAGCAGTGTAATCATCGAGACCAAGCCGTTGCTGGCCAGAGGCCCGCGAAACGCCAGTGACAGATTGAAGGTGGATGCCTGCAGTAGCGTTAAGACCAGCAGGGCGCCAGCCAGCAAAGGGACTCTGTCGTTAGCCTGGATGTTAGACAGCACTACGGCGCCTTGCGAGCTTGCTCAAGCGTTAATCCGCGCAAGCGCACGTACTGATCAACGAGTCGTCGATAAAGACGGGGCGTCAGGTTTTGTATACTCTGCCGTACTATTCCTGACGTGCTGATAGCGCCAAGCTGTCGAGCTTTCCACAACAGTTTGAAGCTTTGTAATGGTGCCTTCTTTGTCAGGCCCACACTTTCTACACGTGCCTGATAGCCAGCCCACGCTTGCTTTGTCATCAACGGTTTTTGTGTCGCCATCCAGGTAAAAAAGTTTGTGTACTTGGGCGAGGTGCCGGCATAGATTGGCAGTTGGGAAAGTGCATCGTCGCTGATAGAGTCTGCGTAATGTGTGCAGGCTCTGGGCAGCATGTAGAACGCAATGCCTGTGCGCCAGCAATCAATAGCAAACTGATCATTATCACCGTAGGTTACTGTCTCGTCCCATTGCACTTTGGTGCTCAACGCGCGCGGGATAACCATGGTGCTCGTCTGTATAAATCCACCGTGAACATACAGGAAGTCGAAAATGGATTCCTCTGACCCCAGAGCCCGGTCAGGTTTTACCCAGTAACGATCAACACCACGATCAACGATGATACGACCGTATACCAACACATCTCCGGTTTCATGGAGCAAGGTGTTTACTGAGTCGAGAAATTCGGGATACCAGCTATCGTCAGAATCCAGAAACGCAATGAATTGTCCTTTTGCAACGCGCATACCGTGGTTGCGCGCGGCGGCGGGTCCTGCGTTATCTTGAGACACAACGACCAGTCGTGGATCCTCACAGGCGGCTAGTACCGCGACCGTACTATCCGATGAGCCATCGTCAATAACGATGATTTCAAAGTCTTCAAACGTTTGTTCGAAGCATGAGTTTATTGTCTGCAGTACCGAATCCGCACGGTTATACGTAGGGATAACAACAGAAAAGCGCGGCGACATCAGTAGGTTTCCCCTCGTTGGGTGATCTTTCCCGAATGTGCGGTTAGTTTGCCTATGAACTTCCAGCGGAGCAACTGTGCCTTGTGGCGTTGGCTGGGTATTAGCGCACCCACTAACGACAGCAATACAGTCATGCATCCCAGAGCACAGGTTTTCAGGCTTCGCACAACGCTGGGCACCACACCCGGTTGCAGGAGCTGCATAACGCGTACCCTGGAATTGTGGATGTTGATTACTCGCTGACGAAGCCAGTCTGGTGCGAGTCTGGAGTCGGGTACGGGCTCATGAACAGCAGCCTTGGCAGCCCAGTACATACGGTGGCCATCAGCGTTCAATAGGGTAAAAAAAGCGAGATCTTCGCTGCCTGAAGTGGAAAAAGCTTCGTGGAAAGGCTCTGGTGCATAGTGCTGCAGTACGTTTGCCTTGATGAGGAAATTGCCACCGGCCTGCAGTTGACAGGCACTGCCATCGGGAAGATTAAGGTCGGCGCCGTAGTAAGGATTGTCTAGCAGCCCCGGATCAGCATGGTCGGGGAATTCAGGGCGGGTTGGCCCACCCACAAGATCAGCATCGTATTGTTCTTGTACGCGCAGCAGTTCAGCTAGCCACTGCGGCTCGGGCCATTCATCGTCGTCCAGAAAGGCCACAACATCAGGTGCCAGTGATAGTGCTTTTTGAACCACTGCATTGCGCACCGCGGAAATCCCAGAGGATTTCTGACTAAAGGCTATGACGTTGAACGGGTAGGTGCTAGGCAGCTTGTTACACACTTCAACGCCTTCTGACGCAGCATCGTTGTCAGCGACCACAACCTCCAGCGTATGCTTATCTTCAATGTCGTGAAGATTCGGCAGAGCATCGAGCAATTTCTTCAGCTCGTCTGGGCGCCTGTAAGTGCAAATGCCGAGGACAATTTTCACACTGTGCCCTCAATAGCGCCTGTGGGAGGCGCAGCCTTTAGTCGGCTGTAAAGAATATGAGTGAGGTAGATCGCCATGAACATCTCTGCTGCAAGGATACCCAATAGTGTGGTTTCGGGGCGATACAGGTATAGCGTAATGCTGACCAGCAGGCCGCTGATGATAGCGCCATAAATACTGGCCATCGCCAGTACTTTGAAGTCTCGCATGGCTTGAAGTGCAGCAGAGGGGGCGTTGTAGCTTGCAGCGAAAACGGTGATGATTGACCACAGGCCAACAATAAGCGCCATCGGCTGATCGGCGTACTGCTCGGCATATAGAAATGCATGAATCCAGGGCCAGCCAATCCACAGACACAAACCCAGGGCTGCAACCGCTGCAACCATAAGCAGGGTGGTTTTTTTAATTTGCTCTCTGACCGCTAACTGGCGCGACTTTGATAGATCGACGGCAAGTTCTGGCTTGACCATATTCTGCCAGGTAAGCAACGCCACCCTGACAGGGCCGAATAACACAAAGCCTGCCGCTAGCGGAGCATAGGCATCAGGTCCGTGGGTGGTGGTGATGATTACGCTGTGGGCCTGGGCAAGAAACAACGTGGTTAGTGAGCCTGCTAATGCCCAACGAGATTGTATCCATACCTGGCCGTAGTGACTGATCTTGCCCAAGCGTAACCAGGAGCTGGAAAAGCCGTGCAGACGAACCCGCTCAACCAGCATGGCACACAGGTTGGCAGCAGCCAGTGCCAGAAGCACATGGCCAATGGAAAGAGATTCTTGCGTCAGCACTAAGCCAATCATGATCAGGACACCTGAGACCACATAGGTGGCATCTCCTGTGGCGGTGACGAGTGGTTGCATGCGCGCGTAACCGGCACTGCGGCTGTAGTGGCGTGCCGAGTAGACTGCGACAAAAGCGGTGACACCGATGCCAACAATACCTGCCAACTCCGACATCAAAGCGTATGAGGTGCCGACAACAATTAAAACGGCAAACAGCAATACATTGAGCGTGCTGAACATTGCCTCTTGCTGTTTGCGCTCGACGGCATCTTCTATAACCGGCGTGTAGACCGTTAAGGGTGTTGAAATCAATGCGTTGTTGATCGCCGATGCGAACATGGCCATGACGAAAGCAAATGCAAAAACACCGTACTCAAAAGGCGTGACAAGTCGCAGTAGTAGCAGATTCAGAGCAAAGTGGAATCCGCTGACCATGGCTTGCGCACCAACAGACAATGCAAGTCGTGAGGTAGCGAGCTTGATGATTTTCGCAAGCAATCCATGCTTGTCATCGTTACTGGTGTGGCTGCTCATACAAGGCGTCAGGAATGTTTGTTAGAGCGCAATCGGCCCAGTACCGCATTACGCAATAAAATAGCGCCAAGTACCCCGGGTTCTACAAGGTAGCGAAAGGCAAACCGACGCGGGTTCTCAAAGAGTCTGAAGCTCCATTCCAGGCCTGCACGGCCCATCCAGCGAGGGGGAGTTCGGACGTGGCCGGCAACATATTCCATACAGGCACCGCAGGTGAATACGATTTGGGCATTGATAAGATGCCGATGCGCTGCCAGCCAGGCCTCTTGCTTGGGCGCACCAAAACCGACTAGCAGCAGATTTGTTTGAGCTTGATTGATGGCATCAATCACTCTTAGGCTGTCTGGTCCGTGGGGGGTAAGATCAAAGTATCCGTCGTGCCCGTCAATAGTGATCTTGTCAGTGCATTCGCTACGGATGCGTTCAAGGGCTTTGGTCTGTATTTCTTTGCTTTGGCCCAGGTGATAGACGTTCCAGCCGTGTTCTGCGGCTTTGTGCATCATTGGCATGATGAAGTCCACGTACGTTAGTCGATGATCTCTGTTGACCGGAATTTTGCAGGCTTGCATTAGCCAGATCAATGGCATGCCATCCACCAGTACGGTGGAGCCCTCGTAGTGTTCACGCAAGCTCGCCGAGGTGAAATAGCTGTAGAGTGAATGCAGGTTGTGGTACAGCACGCTAGCTCGCTTATCTTGATCGATACACTCGGCGGTGTATTGGAGATAGTCGTCGAGGGTACCAGGGTGTGCATGAAAGCCCAAAAGCTCGCGCTGGATCAATGTGTCTGGGGGCTTTTGCATGGCAGCTCGTAATGGGGGCCGTAGTCGTTTTCACTGAGTCCGGCGGCTTCGATATCAAAGGCAATATCGGCAGACAGTGTCACAAGCTTTATGACAACGAGCTCATCATTTTTAGTACTTCATCACCACTGGCGTAGCTCAGCGGTGATTCGTTTGTGGCTGTCTGCTGAGGACGGCGACAAGGTGTTAACTAGTAGGCGTTCTTGTGTACCCAGCCTTTGAAGACAGTCATCACCAATATTCTTACATCCATCAACAAAGACCAATGCTGGATGTAGTGTCTGTCGTGCTCAATACGCGAAACCATATCACTGACTCTGCGTGTCTCTCCTCGGAAACCGTTGATTTGAGCCCAACCTGTAATGCCAGGCTTGACGCAATATCGCGAGTTGAGGGAAGGAATGACATAGAGAAAATCTTGATCAAGCTTCAACGGGTGTGGGCGAGGGCCAACCATTGACATCGAGCCCTCGATGACATTGAACAGTTGTGGTAACTCATCGAGGCTGGTTTTTCTCAAAAAAGAGCCAACCCGGGTAATTCTTGGATCGTTCTTTTCAGCCTGTTTAAATTCGCTGCTACCGGTTTGGAACATGGTGCGAAACTTATAAACTTTTATGATTTCGCCATTGCGTCCACTACGAGCTTGGCAAAATAATGCAGGTCCAGTGCTATCCAACTTAATGATGATCGAAATCAATGTCATCAGTGGGCACAAGAGAAGTAGCGCAACTAAGCCGAACACGAAGTCTTCCAGCCGTTTGAGAGCGGCACTAAAACCTGCAATAGGTGTCAAAGCGCTATCGTCACTTTCGACAAGTGGGGTCCACTGTCGTGCTGACCTGTCGTTGATCGCCGTGGCGTCAAGTGGATCGATGTCTAGTGCCACCGTAGTGATCTCACCAATTTTACGCTTAACATCCTGTTTTTTGTTCGCATCATTCATGAGCGTTGAAGTTGTCACTAGTTTTTTCGAGTTGCGGATGTGAGACACCTGTGGTGCGGGACCA
>JALZVU010000178.1 GCA_023301795.1 Granulosicoccus sp. | reverse complement strand
CAGCGTTCGAACCCGTTCTAAACTGCTGACTGAAACTGGCAAGTTCAACAGCTCCATTGTTATCGAAAAACGAAACCGTAAGTAGCTCTTCGGTGTCTGTTGGTAGCTCACTGGACACAGTCCAAAGCTCATCACCAACCCAACCGGCGTTGAGATTCACATCACCCCAAACAACCTCAAGTTGCAACTCATTTGACTGATACGCGGGCACTGTAATATCAAACACAACGAGTATCCGATTTTGGATAAGAGGATCGACACCAATAGAGTTACCGCTATCCGGTAACTCTTGATCACTAGCGGGTTCGTCATTACCCATAATAGGCGTCGCGACATCTATCGAGGATTGAATATCATTGGACGCAGGATCACTTGTATTTTCTTCAACAACAATTTCTGATCCAGCTGAGTTAGACGCTTCGTTTGATTCGTTACTGGTACTGTCCATTGAGCTTTCAGAATTTACAGAAACCTGCTGGCTATCACTTGATACAGAATCACCGGATCCCGAGCAGGCTGAAACAGCCCATGTAGTAACAAACAATAGAACAGGAAAGCGGCCGAATTGAGCAAAGAGGTTTTTGGGAAACGTATTCAAAGTAAGGAAACCCTGTCGATAATTCTGGATAATAGGTTATCAGAGAGTAAACCTTCCCTCTGTTAGAGTTATCACTGTTTACACTTACTGTACCTATCTGAGCGTGCAAAGCTTCATTATTTTGATAGGTAAAATGACCGATTCAATGATCTTCAGACCTGCGCAGTTACGTGTTATTTGGGTTTCCTTATCAGTGTCGTATCCCCCCGCAGCCTTTATCACCTCGCCTGAAACACGGTCCTCATGGCTTGCAACAGCAATGCGTTGCAAGCCACGGTCTCGTAGATCGCTTGTACCTGTATCTGAAATTTCAGTGCAGCTAGTGAAACCTGAATATTTCTTATTGTCAGGTTATTGGCAATAAGACATAAGACTATTCTGGCCCCAAAATTAGGTGTTGAAAAAACCATCAAGGCGTTCCTAGACTAATGGCCAAAGCGCATTCATAGACAGGGCACTAGGCCCGTGTAACGATGATGTAAGAGTCAGTGTGGTGCTCGATCGCATTCATCTGAAGAACTACTTGCTGTGAATCCATTGCCCATACGATTCCCGATCAGGCGTTTGCCTGATTGATAAATCCAATAACAATCAGGAGATGGAAACAATGGATACACGTTCACTGCGCACCCGATTAGGATCAGTAAAGATTCCTGAGTCGATTGATGTCATAGGGTTAAAAGACCCAGATGAGTTCGGCTTGACGCCAGATCCCTTCGGGCCGATAAATCCGATTGATCCGCCAAGGATCCCTGAATTGGAAAATGTGTTTCGACCTCCCTGGGAAAATAACAGACTTCGTCCTTGCAATACCACGCTTCAAGAGGGCTGCTATACACTGACCTTCCGACCTGCTAATACCCCGTGGTGGGGCAATATGTTCGTCGGCACCTTACGGGTGGAATCAGTCGGTAGGGGCTATCGGATAAGTGGCGATCTTTATCGGCGTGGCCTGTTGCTTTCACTTCCTGTTCAGGGAATTGAGCATTCTTTTCAGCGTTTGCAGGGTGCCAGTGATGAGGAGGCTGATGCTGGTGGTGTCATACCGATATACAAGCGACGTCAGTATTCCTCCTATCTCAAAGGCACAAGTGCCTCAATGTTCTCCGTCTCGTTCAATAACTCACCATGTACGTTTACACTGAACTTTGATGAGTTCGACTACAGCCATCCTGCTACAGGTTTTTCAGGTTCTTTTCCGACGAGTGCAGCCAGAACATTGCGTTACGTCATGAACGCTGTCAAGACCAATGGCTCCTACACGGGCAAGGCCTTCAGCGGATCCAAAGAGCTGGGCAGTGTCTCGATGCGCTGGGTGTCATCAAGTTTTCGTCGTGCCACGCTGAAGATGCACAAACTCCAGGGTTCCGAACTTCCACCGCAGGTGGGTTCTGAAGATATGAGAAGTATTTTTCAAACGGCTGGTTGGGATGTCAGTGTGTCTACTGATAACACTGCGTTGCCAAAGCCTTCTTCCCTATCATCACAGGTCGCAACAGCTTGCTGGACCAGTGGTAACCTGCATCGCTTCATGCAAACGGTACCCGGGTATGATCCGGCTATATTGGATACTGACTGGCAAGCGCACTTGGTGGCGGTGCCTGCCACTCTTGGCTGTTCTCGAGGAATCATGTTTGACAGCTCGGGGGATCTTAATGATGTAAAGCGTGAAGGTGCTGCCACTTTCAGTCATGATGGTTTTCCAGTGTCGAACAGCTCGAACTTTGGGACTGCCGAAGATGAGCTGATGAAGGACCATCCGCGTGCGTTTCTTCGTAGTGCTGCCCATGAGGTGGGTCACACGTTCAACCAGATACACCAAGGGTTTGAGGGCGGCAGTGATAATTCGATCATGACAGTGACCCCGTCTGTTGCCGATGTGATCGCTGGTGCCGGGCAAAGCTTTCCAGATGACATCAATCTCGGATTCAATGAAACGGTTCGCCAGCATCTCATTCACCAGCCAGATCCCGCAGTGCGTCCGGGTGCTATGGAATTCTTTGGCGCTGCCGTGGTGACACCTCAGGCAGACCAGATCGCTGTTGTTGACGAAGCCGTGGTGACGGTCAAGCCCAACAGTCAGACTGTTCGACTCGGTGAACCTCTGCCCCTGAAATGGTCGCTGGAAAATACCTCCGATGCACCGATGGTTGTGCCGTCGAGTCTGTGCATGCAGAGCCTGACAGCGCGTATCAGTGTTACAGGGCCTCGTGGTGATATACGATTCGTTCGTCCTGTCGATATTGAAGTGTGTGGGCACCATAAAATGCAAACACTGTCCAAAGACGAAACCCTGTCATCCGGCGTCACCCTTTATTATGGCACGGAAGGATTTGCATTCAGTGAACCCGGAACACATACCATTGAGGTCATATTGCTGTGGCAGATTGCCGGTGCGTCTGTGATGGCAAGCGGTTCGGCAGAGGTATGGGTGTCGTATCCCGTAACAGCCGCTGACAACGACATTGCCGCACAGCTGCTTCATCCTTGCGTTGGTGAGTGTGTTGCACTGGGTGATTCTGTGTTGGTCCCCGAAGCCAAGAGTCGCATCAAGGCTGCCATGGCCATTCAAGCCAAGCACCCTGCATGCGAGAGAATCAAGAAGCTTGGGCTGTCAGGCACTACCAGTACGCGAAAGAAGTCATCTTCCAAGAAGTGAAATTGAACGGCGCGTTAAGCTACGGAGAGTCTGTGCGGCAACTGCACGGCTCTCTCGCTATTCAGATAGTCGACAGCATAGCTTTCTGTATACGGCTTATCGCCCCACAGCTGTAAAACGCCTTGCTCTATTTGCCAGAACATGGGTACAGAAGGTTTCTGCTGTTGAGAAACAGCTCGTTAAAGCGACTTTCACGTCGCACGGACAAGTAGTGGGTAGCCGCATCACTGATGAAATACCCTGGATGTAGGTATTTTTGTGTGGCGGCTTGATGGTAATAGGCGGTTTGTACTTCTTATACTTGGTTGGTGTACACCCTCTGTATATCATTAAAGGCTATAGCTGGAACTTGCGTATCGATCAATAACGATTGAGCTGATAAGGGCCGCAACAACGGAGCTTACGGTGCGTTGTTGCGACCCTTCAGATATCTAGTCAGTGATCAGCCGTATTGCCTACTTCATGATGGTAAAAATCATACGCAGAATCATTGAACGAGCGCACGTCAGCGCGTGTCACTTGGGCGCATACACACGCACATAGTCAATTTCCAGAGCCGGGTTAGCGAATTGGTTCAGGTCGTTCTCGTTGGGGAAAAAATCGTTGGATTCCCGACCCAGCCCGCCTGCATTGGTGGGGAAGTTCGTCCAGTAGCCACCAATGGCAAGATTCAGCAGCACATATAGATCTTCGTTGTCTGCGTTGTCGTTGTGCAGTTCGCTGACCACTTGGCCGTCAATCATCCAGGCGATGTATCCCGGTTCCCATTTGACGGCATATACATGGTAATCCTCGCTATAGTCTATACCCGCGTAAAACTGCCCTGATGGCTGCGGCTTCACCGAGGTTGCATCACCGTTATAGCTGACACTGACATTGTCAAAGTAGTGAAACGAGTTATAGATGTACCAAGGCGCGTGACCAAGGTTCTCCATGA
>JALZVU010000177.1 GCA_023301795.1 Granulosicoccus sp. | reverse complement strand
CCGTGGCGTTATCCCAGCCTGAAAGTACTAACGTGAGTATTCTAAATACTGTGTAGATAACATCATATGGATCATGTAACGAACAGCTTCTTTAACTATCAGCCGAGTACAAGCACATGACAGTCAAATCAAAAAACACATATCGTCAGATATCAAGAAATTCAACACGGCGCCATCTGGTAGTCGGCGATCTGCACGGACGCTTCACCACGCTCACAGAGCTTTTAGAAAAGGCGAACTACGCACCGCAAAACGATATATTACTATCAGTGGGGGATCTTATCGATAGAGGCCCACGCTCGGTAGAAGTCGTCGACTTTTTTGCAGCACCTAATCGTTATGCTGTGCGAGGCAACCACGAGCAAATGGTGCTCAACGTTGAACAATGGCATGATGTATGGAGCTACAGTATAAACGGCGGGCCTGCCACCGAAAGCTCCCTACGCGCTTCAAACCGCGACCTGCCTTGGTTACAAGATCAGATTAGTGAGTACCCTGTCTGTCTTGACGTTGGCAACAAGGACGACCCGGACGCTTTTCGAATTGTGCATGCTGAGCAGCCGTTCGACTGGAGTGAACAAGAATTTCAAGCCTTCCTTGAATCATCCAGCTATCTGGAAGCTGGAGAAGGCCGATTGCTGTGGGGACGCGATGACATCGAACAGGTACTCGACGGCGTTATACCGCCGATACACCCCGGACACTCAAAAATGCGAACCTTCTGCGGACACACACCTATTGAAACTATCACGCAAGCTCACAACACATTCTGGTTAGACACCTTCGAAGCCGACACCCTCAGCTGTATTGACGCACTCACGCTCGAAGAATGGTCAGTGCAAGTGCACGATGATGAATTTCCAAGCTAAAAGATCCCTACGCGGAGCGCAGGGGCTTGGGTAGGCCCCATAGGGGCCCTGTATGCCTAGCCGTCACAGACGACTAGGGAGCAACCCCTACAGCAAAAACTACGTTACAGCCCGAGTTGGCGCTGCTCCATTTTTTGATCGTTCGTGTCCTGATACCTAACGTAAGCCTGAATCTTTTCCATATCCAAACCGACGGTATCAACGCAATACCCTTTAGTCCAAAAATGATCGCCCCAATACGGCTTGCGTCTTAATTCCCTGAATCTCTGAAGTACTCGTATCGGTGTCCTTGCCTTCACCATCCCAACGTAATTGGATACCGGTATCTTCGGCAGTATCAGGTGTACGTGATCTATCTGGATGTTCAACTCCACTACTTCGCACTTCTTTGCTCTGAAAAACCTCTGATACAACTTTCAACCTCTTGTTTTACCTGACCATTCAATATCCGATACCGATATTTAGGCGTCCAGACAATGTGATAATGCCAGTACCATATCGTGTGTGATAACTTCTTGAACCGACTCATGGGTTCTCCTCGTGTGAGGCTATGGGGATAGCTCACTTCAAGGTTAACCTCTGAGTTGGACTGTCGGCAGAGCCTCAGCCCTCTAACCACGTCCTGAGGACGTGGGTTTCTATGTTGGACTAAAGCGTTAGGTATGATGCGATAACACTATCTGGCGCTGAACACCGCGTGGTTTACGTGGATGGTTA
The DNA here is from genome assembly GCA_023301795.1 of Granulosicoccus sp. Taxonomy (GTDB): domain Bacteria; phylum Pseudomonadota; class Gammaproteobacteria; order Granulosicoccales; family Granulosicoccaceae; genus Granulosicoccus. Next base: position 3,807 of record JALZVU010000177.1, on the reverse strand, counting down.
GCCACATAAAGCTTGCCAGAGCAGTGAGGGCAACCTCAATAGCGAACCCGATCAGCGATATGCCAATCAAGCTGAAGAAGACCGAGTCAAAAGCTGGTATGCATGGACAATGACTAACAGGCTATCTGTGGCGCATAATGATCTTGAAATTCTCAGGAGACACCATCCTCGAACAATATTCAAATTGTACGAGGATGTTCTTTCATATCCCTCACGTAGGGTGAGCGAAAAGGCGGTTTTAACTTCGGCTAAACTAGTCGTGCTCGGTCTCATCACAGGCCAATACGTCGAAAAGTAAGATTAATTCTAGATTGCATGACCTTCTTTCTTTTCGGTACGGCATGCTCCCAAAAATGTTGTAATTCACCTCGCATCACGAGCAAAGTTCCATGCTTCAACGGCATCTTGATTTTTACCGATCTATCAACCTTATTTCTAATCACAAAATCTCGCGTTGCTCCAAAATTTGCTGACGCCACAACCGGATTCCTACCGAGTTCCTTCTCGTTATCCGCATGCCAGTTAATGTAGTCCTCACCATCCCTATACCAGTTCATTAAGACACTGTTAAATTCAAGCTCAGCGCACTGCTCAATTTTTTTCAGATAACGAAGCCCATCATTCCACTCATTCGGGTTCGACGATATTCCAGAATAAGTATAAGACTTACCAGCATCCCCATACCATGACGTAAGCCGTGGGAGTGGTATGTCTTTCCCGTACAACTTGATACGGTCTTGTTTCCATTTAATATTCGCAAATTCAATTCTCGAAAACTCGCCTACAGAAAGCTCTCTCCATTGTGCGTTCCGCCAATCTAAGGATCCATTTTCCTGAAAGTAGCTCACACATCTGTCGCTTAACTTTTTATTAAAATAATGCTCGGCGTAAAAGAGCTCGCCATTTGGTATTACCACGTGGTGCCCTTGATGGTCTTCGTTCCATCTCACGCTATACCCATTACCGTCGGGCAATTCAAACGGAAGAACGGGCTCTTCAAAATCAAACAAATCCATTCTGCACTTCCGCATTAAAGAACCATGAAACGGCACGCATGTTTCGGTGTTCAAATTTCTTGATATCCGAGGTTCTCACGTCGAACAAAACATCGTAATTTGGATCATGTATTCTTTCATTAGGCTCGACAATCCTCGCAGATTCTCCATCAAAATTTCTATCGCTACTAACGGCTAATATGACATGCTGACCTTTGGCACTGAACATTTTGTCGAGCAGCTCGATATGATTAAAACTCGAGATATCCAAGACGTTTGAAAAAATGTGAAAGACGGGCAAATTCTCACAGATACCCAATTCGTCAGCACGCATGTCATCTATCCTTTTATTAATCGTCACAATTTCAGCATTGCAGCAATAGCATGACAAGATGGCTTGCGCTCGAACCAGGGCTACGCGCGACGGTTCTATCAACACTAGCTTATTTATGCTACGGGTTAACTCTTCCCCAAAATGATCAAATAGGATTGCAGCTCCTAAACCTTGACCACATCCATAATCGATCAACTGCGTTGGTTCGGGACGAAATGAAAAACCTGATATCACGTTAGACCACTGACTTTCGCTCATCAATCCATATGAATAAAGATATTGGTCTAATTCATCTGTTGATTTTAGAACAGCCCGACCGCGACCTAGATTAGCAAACAACCCTCGATCTATGCCAGCGTACTGCCTAAGCGCATTGAATGAGATATTCAAATGATTAATCTCCCCGGCTTTTACTGAGTCAACTATCCAATCGTGCATACGTCTTTACCAGGCGTACGGCCACATGTGTGCTCCGCAATGACGCCTTTTATCAAAAATGCAGCAATAACGTCAACACGTGCTCTCGGTTCAAGCACGGATCTACAGCTTCTTGAGTTGGTTAACATTACATGTGATTGACATGTCAATACGATGCTTCAACAAACAACCTTATAATTCCAACGCCGCAAGGTCTTGGTATTGTTGTGGAGCAAAGAAAGCATACGGCCTTCCACCATAATCGTCGTAACTTTCCGATTGTCAATTAACTCACTCGGTGAGCTGACCCTGTTCGATAAATACAGAAGTTAATCCCGAAGGGGCAAGCACATAAACCGTCTTGAGCATCATCTCGTGGCACATACTTTTTATAGGAAACGTTTGAGCGTTAACTGCATCCGTTATTGACCCCACGGTTTGCTTGGGTTGCTACAACAACTACGCTATTCACATAATCATCAATCTATTATTTAGCTGTCTGAAAACACAGAATGAGTAGTCACAAAAACACATGTTACTCACGACGCGGGCTTAGCGGCTCACCAAGATCACTATGACCAGCTTCTCTAAGGGTCCAATTTTTGCCTGATTCTCAAACTGTTCAGAAATCGCGATATACGCTTATGTGTGAGATTTACAACGTTTGCCATACGCTCTCCAAAGGAAACGAGTTTCACTGGCAACTCAACAACGGTGTGTATTCTGTTCGCAGAACCATTGACGGGCCTGCGATGCATACGTTCTCAACAGATCTGTATGCAATCAGTCATGAACTCATTCTTCGACAGCCACATGGAACTCCACTTGGGGCAAGGGGTGATGGTGAGGCCCCAGCCGATTCACTTGGCGCAGCGCTTCAGCTACACGGTAAGACTCGACCATTGGCGTCCTATCTTGCGGCAATTGCAGTAGCTGAGGGATTTTTTCAGTACGAAGATCTCGGCGCTGGCCCTGGACATGGGATCAGGCTATATCCAGTTTTTGACGAACCTATACGTGAACAACACCAGGCTGGCGAAGACACGACAACAGACGCAAGCAAATTTTCTGACACTCACGCCGCAGCAAAAACGGCTGCGGATGCTCTGCGCGATCTTGCAGCCCGAGTAAAAGCGTCGCAGCCACCAGAATACAAGGCATACGAGCTAAATCTGAGTGAACTAACAGCAAATGAACCGCCAACTATTGTCACTGATATTCAAAACTGGGAAGGTTCGACGGGCACCAATCGATACATCTACCGATTTTTTGTCGAAAACAGCTCGATTGCTAGCGAACTGTACACTTGCCTGATTGATTCAAAATCAAGAACCGATAACGACAGAAAATACTCACGTGTTAACACTGCAAGCTCCAACTCACTCTGTCTATATGTTGGAAGCTCCAAGTCCGTAACACAACGGATGAAACAACACCTTGGCTACGCTCATCCTGCTGTGTATTCTTTGCACATGAAGAGTTGGCTAAATCTACCTGATTCCAGCGTCAGACTAGAAATATTGAAATATCCAGGTGACGTAGGGCAGGACGTATTGCAGGCTATTGAGGATAGCTTATGGCAATCATCAATGCCGCTATTTGGTAAGCAAGGAGCTAGATAAGAGGCACGTTGCCAATCTGTGAAAGCTTCAGCGTTGCCCTAGTCCAGCAAAGGCACTGATTGTCGATCAGGAAATTTTTTGAGCCCTTGAACATGTGTTACGTCTGCTGGCGCTTTCCCCTATGTTGATACGCGGCGTACCCAATGCGCCGCCTTAAACTCCTCGCACTGTCGAGCGACAAGGTCCCTGGCAGGCGGTTTGTTTTCCACTCTTGGCAATATCAGCTCGTTTCCATGCATCCCTAAGCGGGACGTCAGACATAAGGCCATGGACGTGTCATCTGTCCACACTCCAGCGCGGTAGGTTGAACGGACCACCACCGACCCTATCGGTAATGTGCTCGTAAGTGTCTTAGCGTGGAAACTCGAGTATCGTGCCTACCGCATCGGCTACCATCAAGCCAATAATAGAGCCGAGACGAATGGCACTTACTTAAGCC
>JALZVU010000176.1 GCA_023301795.1 Granulosicoccus sp. | reverse complement strand
GCCTTCGCCTTCGCCTTCGCCTTCGCCTTCGCCTTCGCCTTCGCCTTCGCCTTCGCCTTCGCCTTCGCCTTCGCCTTCGCCTTCGCCTTCGCCTTTGCCCTTGGCTGTGCTTTCATCTTAGCTTTCAGCTTTGTTTTTGCCATTGGTTCTGCTGCGGGTTCCACATTCACTGGCGACGTTTCACCTATTTCCTCAGTAGCCGCCTGCTCAAGATCACCCAGCACACTCTGAATGCGTTGTTGGAAGCTCTGCGAACTCATGGTTTGACTGTTCAGGCTCTCGGCCCACAATGGAAACGACAATGGGGTGAGGCGATTGGGTTCAACCAGGTGCCAACGGCGTGTTTCGAGGGTCTTGAGAGCAGCTTCCAAGCGGGAGAATTCCAGCTGTTGCTCTAGCACTTCACGCCGTGCCTGATCCAACAATAAATTGTCAGCGTCGTAGTTCACCAGTACATCAAAGATCAAGCTACTTGAGGCTTGCACTTGTTTTGCTGTTTTAGAGCGTCCGGGGTAGCCATCAAACACCAGACCTGCAATACGGGCGATATCTCTGAAGCGCCGTTTTGCGATCTCGCTGGCGTTGATGGAATTCAGAATGTCGCCAAGAAGATTGTCGGTACTGAATACGTGTTGGAGTTGCTTGATATCTACAGGGATTTTGTCAGGGCTCTGCAGCTCAAATCCATAGTCATTAATTTGTAAGGTGAAGGTGAGGGGTGTTATAGCTGAAAGCCTAAGGGCCACAAGCATTGCCAGCCCTTCGTGGGCGAGGCGCCCGGCAAAGGGAAAGAAGAACAGGCTATGGCCTTCCCGCGTGCTGATGTGTTCGATAAGAAAATCATCAGGCCCGGGTAGTATTGACCAACGACGCTGCATGTCCAGTGTTGCACTAATGCAATCAAGCTCAGGGCTACTTGCCTGACCGCTGTCCCATAGCGTTAATGTTTCCTGCACGCTGTCAGCCAGCTCAGTGGTGAGTGGCATTTGGGTGCCCCACCAACGAGGGACCGCACTGCTGCGTCGAGTGGCCTTACGCACATACGCGGTCATGTCGCGCATGCGCAACAGCTCAAGATGCCGTCCGGCAAATTGAAATGTATCGCCAGGCTTCAAGCGCGCAATAAAATTCTCCTCAGTACTACCTAAGCGTTTGCCTCCTTGAAACGCAATGCTGATCTGGGTGTCACTGTTAATGGTGCCGATAGACATTCGGTGCCGCAGTTGTATTTCTTTGTTCATGACACGGTAGGTGCCTGCCACATTAAGCACTTTATGATATTGAGGGTAGCCTTGCAGAGCTTGTCCACCGCGCGTTATAAAGTCCATTACCCATTGCCATTGTTCATCACTAATGGCGGAAAAAGCGTAGGTGCTGCGAATCTCGCGCAGCATGTCGTCCACGTTAAACCCCGCGCCCATCGCAATGGTAACCAAATGCTGGCTTAATACATCCAGTGATAGTGTCGGGCTGTGGCGACCCTCTATGCGTCCAGCATCCAGAGCCCGTCGCACAGCAGCTATTTCTACCAGTTCCAGAGCATTAGTAGGGACACACAGCACCCGTGATGCAGCCCCCGGGCGATGTCCACTTCGTCCGGCACGTTGTAACAGTCGGGCGACGCCTTTAGGACTGCCTACTTGCATTACTTGATCAACGGGGCTGAAGTCAACACCAAGATCCAGAGACGATGTGCAAACAACACAAGCCAGACTTCCTTCTCGCAGTTGGTCTTCAATGGCAGTACGCAGCTTTCTGTCGAGTGAGCCGTGGTGCAAGGCAATGTTATCAAGCCAATCGGGGCGTGCATCCAGCAGCGCTTGAAACCATAGTTCAGCTTGTGATCGCGTGTTAGTGAATAACAGGGTGGTACCCGCCGAATTGATGGCTTTGATAACGGGTTCGACCAGCTGAAGACCAAGATGTCCAGACCACTTGAAATGATGAGTGTTGTCAGGCAAAACAGAATCCACTTGTACAACCCTTGGCACAACGCCCCGAATGACCACACCCGTCTGGCCTGGCCCAAGCAACGTTTGCAGAGCATCATCAAGGTTGGCAAGCGTTGCCGAGACGCCCCAGATTCGCAGTTGGCCACAGAGTTTTTGCAAACGTGCCAGACAAAGCTGCAGTTGCACCCCACGTTTGCTGCCCATCAGCTCATGCCATTCATCAACAATAACGGTATGAATACCTTGAAGACCTATCTCGGCACCTGGGTAGCTGAGCATGACAGACAAACTTTCTGGTGTTGTAACCAATGCGTAGGGTGGCTGTGTACGTTGCTTTGTACGTCGGCTACTGGAGGTGTCACCGGTTCGTTTCTCAACGCTGATGGGAACCTCAAGAGCATCGCAGGCCGCTTGCAGATTACTGCAGGTGTCGTTCGCCAATGCTCGCAGGGGTGTAATCCACAACACACGCAAGGGTTCGTCGCTAGCAGCATCCCCTAGGCTCATCGCGCCTTGCACCGGCCCTAGCCATGCCGCCAGGGTTTTACCGCTACCGGTTGGAGAATGTATAAGGCCCGACTCGCCGCGATGCCAAGCGTCCCAAGCTTGTTTCTGGAAGTCAAAGACTGTCCAGTCGTTGTCCTTGTACCATTGGCTTGTGCGTTCGATAGCCGAGCAAGGTTTCACGATGTGGAGTTGCCTGTAGATTTACTGACTTGTGTATCGGCAATATCGGCAACATCGTTGATCTGAACAAGCGCTTTAACCTGATCCAGCGTGTCAGCATCCTTCGGCCCAAGATCGCGTCGCCAACGCGCAATTCTTGGAAAGCGTACGGCTATTCCTGACTTGTGGCGTGTTGAGATATTAATACCTTCAAAAGCGAGCTCGAAAACTTGTTGCATCTCTACTGAGCGCACGGGGCCGAATTTCTCCAGCGTGTGTTTGCGTATCCATTTATCCAGCTCAGCTATTTCCTTGTTATCAAGCCCCGAGTAGGCTTTGGCAATCGGCACCAGCTTGTCGCCTTGCCATACTCCGAAGGTATAGTCGGTGTATAGATTGGCACGTTTACCGTGGCCTGCTTGTGCGTATAGCATCACCGCATCCACCGTATAAGGTTCTACCTTCCACTTCCACCACAAGCCTCGCTTGCGTCCGGTTTCATACTTTGAGCTAACGTGTTTAAGCATGAGTCCTTCTACTTGACGATCGCGAGATTGCTGGCGCTGTTCAGCAAGCTCTTGCCATGATGCAGCGCTGAGCACAGTGGACAAACGAATGGCTTCATTGTCTAGCGTGTTAACGGTTTGTTGCAGCTGAGCATAGCGTTGCTCAAACGACTGACTTCGTATGTCGTTGGTTTGTGATTCCATCATGTCGTAACCAAGGAAAATACAAGGCACCTCGGTCAGCAATTTTTTGCCAACTGTTTTACGGCCGATACGTCGCTGTAACTGTGCAAACGGCATTACACCGTTTTCATTCCAAGGCAGAATTTCACCATCAAGCACGGTGCCGTCAGGCAGCCCAGCTGCTGCAGCTTCTATCTCCGGAAAGCGTGGTCCAATCAACTCTTCACCACGCGACCAGCAATAGGTTTGTCCCTGGCGTCTGATAAGCTGCGCACGAATCCCGTCCCACTTCCATTCGGCAATCCACTCGCGAACATCGCCCAGTGTATCGGCTTCGGCCTCCAGTGGTGATGCAAGACAAAAAGGGTAGGGGCGTGATGGTACGCTCTCGCCTGTGTCGGCCGATACGAGCTGTTGCCAGAAACTCACATCGGGTGTCCACTCACCCATAAGGCGGTGTAGGATCAATTCGCGAGGAAGATTTGCCTGTTCAGCGACTGCTCTTGCCAGAAGTATTTGTGACACACCTACGCGCAGCGCGCCCGTTAACAACTTGTTAATGATGTAGCATTGCTCGTAGTTTTGTGTTTGCCACCACGAGCACACCGTGCGCTGTTGCAACTCGTGTTCCTGCTCACGTAGCGGCAGTATCTGTTGCTCTACCCAGTTGGCAAGAGAATGTTCTTCACCGGCATTACCAGGTCGTGCAATGAGTAGCGCAATGGTTTCGGCAAGATCACCAACACTGGCGTAGGTGTCATCGATCAACCATTCGGGAAGATCGCAGCTGGCCTTTAACCATTCTCGAAGTGTTGCGGCACCTATAAGTCGCTTGAGCCTGCGTCCGCTTAAGAAATAGGCAGCCCATGCAGCATCGCGTGCATCAGCTTCGTCAAAGTACTGCGCCATGGCAGCAACTTTTGCGTTGGTGGATGTTGTCTGGTCCAGAGTCTGATAGAGACGGCTAAAGGATTGCATCGTTTCGAGTTCTATCAGCTAGTGGCTTGTCCAGAATCCAAACTTGAATTCAAGGTTGAATCGGATTCTGTTTCCTCAGTCAAAGAATCATCCGCGCTATAGCGCGTTTCAAGTTCTTGCGCATCAAAACCTCTCTCTCGTAATAATCGTACCAGCGTGCTGGATTGTCCATGAGTGGTTAATATTCTTGTGGCACCTGTCTGTTCAATAGTATCTATCAGGCCTGGCCAGTCAGCGTGATCAGATAGCACGAACCCTCGCTCGTACCCACGACGTCGTCGGTTACCCCGAATTCTCATCCAGCCGCTGCAAAATCCAGTGGATGCTTTTGGAAATCGCTTCATCCACGCTGAGCCACTGGCACCTGGTGGTGCAATGATCAGCTGGCCTTTGTAATCCACGCTCTTATCTTTAAGGTCTATGGGGATGGTCGGCAGCATATTGATACCGGCTTCTCTATAAATCCCGGTCAGTTTTTCTACGGCACCATGCAAGTAAACAGGTTTATCGGTATAGGCGGTTAGCTCGCTTAACACGCGCTGTGCCTTGCCCAGCGAATAGGCAAACAACACGGCTGGCCGTTGCGCACTTTGCATGGATTGCCACCATTGCCAGATCTCTTCGGCCACCACTGATCCTGGTTGCCAGCGGTACACCGGCAACGCGAATGTTGCTTCTGTGATAAACGTATTACAGGGCACCAGTTCAAACGCTTCACAGCTGGGATCATGATCACGCTTGAAATCGCCAGTGAACACCCAGACGTCTACGTCGTGTGCCACACGAATTTGTGAAGACCCTAAAATGTGTCCAGCTGGATGAAAGGATACGTTGGTCTGTCCGAATGAGACGACATGACCAAATGGGACGCCGCGTATGTCTTTGTCCTCACCTAACCGCTGTTTGAGTAGCGGCACCGACGATTCGCTAGCGTAGTACACCTGGGCAACTGGCCGTGCGTGATCCGCGTGGGCGTGGGTGATAAGCGCCGTGTGGGTACTTTTCCACGGATCAATCACGAATTGCCCTGCATCGCAGACAAGCCCTGTGCTGGTAGCGCGGATCAGATCGGCTTTGTCAGAGTCGTTTTGAACATCAATCATGGAAAAAATTATTGAATCGGGTTGGAGCCACACTGATAGTCGACCAAGACGCCAGCTAAGGCGATACTTTGCAAATCAACTACAGAGTCGGTTTGATCGAAGTACAGGTGCTCAAGCAAAGATGTTCAAGTATTAGGCATTTTGGCGGTTTCTTCCAATTCAGCCACAAGCGCTGTCAAGGTTTTAAATATGTACGTCAGTGACGCCGGATCGGATAAGCGATGATCAGCATCGTGTAGCAGTGACAGTCTTGCATCGTGAGATGGGGGCAGCTGCTTCATCAGCCGCACTGAGAAGTCGTAGGGCACAACCGTGTCGGCGGTTCCGTGCACAAGACGCATTGGGCACTGCAATGCACCAAGATCTGAAGCATCACTCAGAAGCGACAGAGCTTTACCGCTATCCAGCAAAGCTTGAGTCACGGGATGCGGTTGATCATAGTCATTAGGCAGGTCAATCGATGCGCCTTGTTGCAAATCCCAGATATCGCCGGCGCTAAGGTTTGGGGCCACAAGCTCTTGCAGAAAATCGGGTGCTGCTGCCACCAAAAGCAGTGCATGGATGCTGCTCGGGCGGCGAAGGGCGGCCAGTGTCGCTATCCACGCGCCCATGGATGAGCCCACCAGAAGTGTGGGCAACGCTGTCTGGTCAAGCACGGCCAGGGTGTCGTCCAGCCAGTCAGCCAGAGTGAAATCAGCGGGCAGGCCGCCGCTCTGTCCGTGTCCGCGGTAATCGAATCGCGTGAAGTGCCAACCGTGTTCGGTGCACAGCGTGAGAAGTTCTGAGGCTTTAGTCCCCATCATCGCCGAGTGGAACCCGCCACAGAACATGATGTGTGGCGTGTTGGGAGCATCCCCGGCCCGATACTGCTGAACAGCCAGTTCAAGCTTGGCCGTGTGAGGGTAGGTACTAAAGGTCACGTCTGATAAGGTATTCATTCGCGTAGTATAAGTGCTCTTGATGACATGTACGGAGCCACTGATGAACAGCCCAACGCCTGACGCGCAGCAATCACCTGCTCGTGTGGGATTGTTCGTAACCTGTCTGGTGGACTTGCATCGTCCCTCTGTAGGATTTGCCGCCATCAAGTTGCTCGAACAGGCTGGATGCAGCGTTGAGGTGCCCCCATCGCAGACGTGCTGTGGTCAGCCGGCATTCAACAGTGGCGATGACGACACCTCCCGTGAAATCGCCAAAACTGCCATCAGTGCTTTTGACGGTTTTGACTACATTGTGGTGCCCTCGGGTTCCTGCGCTGGAATGATGATTGAGCACTATCCCGAGCTGTTCAAGAACGACCCTGAGTGGAAAGCCAAAGCCACTGCATTTGCCGAGCGTTGCCACGAGCTACTCAGCTTTCTCGTGGATATTCGGGGTATGACTGACTTTGGTGCCCACTTTGAAAACAACGTCACCTACCACGACAGTTGCAGTGGTTTGCGTGAGCTCAACATCAAGGCTCAGCCGCGTCAGCTGATGGAGCAGGTGCAGGGGCTGACCTTGAGTGAGATGGAAGATACTGACGTCTGTTGTGGGTTCGGGGGTACGTTTTGTGTCAAATACCCCGATATTTCTGAGCGAATGGTGGGTGACAAGGCAGCACTTGCCAAGCAGAGTGGGGCTTCGATGCTGTTAGGTGGTGATATGGGGTGTTTGCTGAATATTAGTGGCAAGCTCAGCCGCCTTGACGAAAATATTCGTGTCTATCACGTCGCCGAGGTGTTGGCCAACATGGCGGACGGTCCTGCCATCGCCGAAGGTAAATCGTAATGCAATCCCAATCACTGTCCTTCAAGGCCAATGCGTCAAAGGCGTTGCTTGATAAAGACTTGAAACAAGCCTTGAGTAATGTCAAGGATGGTTTTATTGGCAAGCGAGCTGCTGCGGTTGCGTTGGTACCCGAGTGGCAGCAGATCCGTAGCGAAGCCAAAGCGCTTAAAAATCATGTGCTGGAGAACCTTGATCATTACTTACTGGCCTATGAATCCAAGGTGGTTGAAAACGGCGGACATGTTCACTGGGCATCCACCTCTGCCGATGCCAACGACATCATCGTTGATATTTGCACATCGGTAGGCGCTAAAACAGTTACCAAAGGCAAGTCGATGGTAGGTGAGGAGGCGAACCTTAACGAGGCGATAGAAAAGGCGGGCATGCAGGCGATAGAGACTGATCTAGGTGAATATATTATCCAGCTTGCCAAAGAGGCGCCTAGCCACATTATTGCGCCTGCAATCCATAAAACCCGGGAACAGGTGTCTGATCTGTTTCACGAGCATCACGCGCAATACGGCTTGCATGAGCGTCTGGTTGATCGAACGGCATTGGTCAATGAGGCGCGTTCGGTGTTGCGTGAGAAGTTTCGGGCGGCTGATGTGGGTATTACCGGTGCCAATTTTCTGATCGCTGAAACGGGTCAGCATGTGCTCGTAACCAATGAAGGTAATGGCGATTTAACATCCAACCTGCCTCGCGTGCAAATTGTCATCGTGGGTATTGAAAAGGTTATCCCCACACTCGAGGACGCCAGTTGTCTGTTACGCCTGTTGGCCCGTAGCGCCACCGGCCAGCACTATTCCAACTACACCAGTTTGATGAGTGGTCCGGCGCGTGAGGGTGATACCGATGGCCCAGATGAGTTCCATATCGTACTGGTCGATAATCATCGTACCGAGATGCTTGCTGGTGAGCTGCGTGAGATGCTTCGGTGCTTTCGTTGTGGGGCCTGCCTTAATCATTGTCCGGTCTACGGAGCCGTAGGGGGTCATGCCTATGGTTGGGTGTACCCTGGTCCGATGGGTTCGGTTGTCACGCCTGCCATGATCGGTCTTGAAAACGCACCCGACCTGCCGCACGCTTGCACCCTGAATGGTCGATGTGCTGAGGTTTGTCCCATGAGCATTCCTTTGCCAAGCCTGTTACGTGAGCATCGGCGACAAACCTTCATACAGTCTTTGCAATCTCCAACTGCTCGTTACGGTTTGGGTCTCTGGGCACTTGTGGCAAAACGACCTGCTGTGTATCGGATGCTGACTTCTGTGGGTGTGGGCGTACTGTCAAGATTAGGTAGAAAACGCGGTAAATTCGGATGGCTTCCATTGGCCGGTGCCTGGACGCAAGGGCGTGATCTGCCCGCACCACAAGGCCCCGGAACTTTCATGCAGCAATACAAGGCGTCAGGCCATGCAGCATCACGCGGACCAAAAACATCATGAGTGCTCGAGATGCGATTCTGGGCAGAATTGCCAGAGCACTGGATCGTGATGAAATAAGCGCTACCTTGACCCTTGCAGATCAGCCCGATGAGGTAGCCAAGCGCTTAAGTGCCAGGCGTCGCTCAACACTGCCGCGTGTTTCTGACAATCTGATTGATGCTCTCACTATGTCAATGGAGTCGGTATTGATGAGTGTGGTGCGGTTGCAATCAATGGATGATTGCGTCAAGGCTGTGGACTGGTACCTGGAGTCCGAGGGTATTGATGCATCCGCCGCCGGGGCTGTAACCGTGGCACCTGCGCTGTCAGATTTACACTGGCCTGAGCATTTTTCCCATGGGCCGTCATCAGGGGTTGAAAAGGTGAGTGTTACGCCTTGTATTGCAGCGGTGGCTGAGACGGGTAGTGTCGTAACCAGCAGCAGTAGCCAAACACCAGCAACGCTTAATTTTCTTCCTGAAGTGCACATTATTGTCGTACGCGAATCGCACGTCGTGAAACATGTGGATGATGTGTTTCCAATGTTGCGTGAGCTACAAACCCTGCCGCGCGCGGTTAATTTCATTACTGGACCATCGCGCACTGCAGATATCGAGCAAACCCTGGAAATCGGCGCCCACGGCCCCAGGCGCATGCACGTACTTCTCATACCCGGTTAGTTGATGTGACAAAAATTTGCAATTCGCAAGAGAGCATTCGTGTGGTCTCTTTTGATCTGGATGACACCTTCTGGGATTGTGCACCCGCTATAGCCAACGCAGAGCATGCCTTGTTCGAATGGCATCGGGTACATACGCCGCGCATAGCAAGCGATCACACTCCGGAGACGTTGCTCGAATTCCGCGTGGCCATTCGTCGACAGTATCCCGAGTTGGCAGGCTGTGTTACTGCCACGCGCTTAAACAGCTTACGCAACTTGCTGGTGAAACACGGCTATGCGGCAGAGCTGGCAGAGGAGGCATTCGAGGTTTTTTATCATGAGCGTAGTCGAGTTGTTTTGTATCCTGGTGTCATAGAATTGCTTGAATCACTGCGTGGCAGGTTCGGACTAGCCGCTATTACCAACGGCAACGCCGATTTGGAGCAGATAGGCATCGCCGGTTTTTTTGACAAAATCTACGCAGCCGATCTTGAGCTACTGGCCAAGCCGCACCCTGATATGTTCCATCGATGTCTGCAGCATTTTGATGTGGAAGGCCATGAAATGTTGCACGTAGGTGATAACAAGGTAACGGATGTGCAGGGGGCTATTGATGCTGGCGTGCGTGCGCTCTGGTTTAATCAGCACGGTGCACTGTGGGAGAGCGCAGACACTGCACCGCACTTTCAGGTCGAATCCATTGAACAGATCCATCAACTGCTTAGCTAACGTTAAACAGGCAGACACTGCGTCAGAGATGCCTACAATCTGGGTCATTGGTATATTGCCACTAACGTTTTTGCGCAGATCGGCGTAAAATACTTGCTCGGGCTCTGCGCAATTTTGGCATTCAGCTGTGATGACGCAGACTTCCAACTTCATTTTTAACGCTGTGCGTCTATCGGGACCCTATACACCATGAGCCGAACCTTTTACGTTAACGGTGAGTTTGTAGCAGAAGAGAACGCCAAGATCTCGGTACTGGATCGCGGTTTTCTTTTTGCAGACGCCGTCTATGAGGTGTCTACTATCCTTGCAGGTAAGCTAATTGACAACAAGGCGCATTTGAAGCGACTTGCCAGGTCACTCTCTGAATTATCAATGGCGCCGCCATGTCCTGATGATGAAATACAGAGTGCTCAGCTTAAGTTGCTGGAGCTCAATGAGGTGAGTGAGGGCTTGCTATACCTACAGGTATCACGCGGTGTTGCTGACCGGGATTTTGCTTATCCCAAAGAGGCAAAGTCTTCGCTTGTGATGTTTACTCAAGCCAAGAATTTGCTGAAATCTCCAATGGCAGAGTCCGGTATGCATGTTATCTCCATACCTGATTTGCGCTGGAAGCGTCGTGACATAAAAACGGTAGGTTTGCTTGCTCCGAGTATGGGTAAACAAGCGGCCATGGATGCTGGTGTCCACGATGCCTGGATGGTAGAGGACGGCCTGGTTACTGAGGGCACGTCCAACAATGCCTATATTGTAACGGCTGACAAGAAAATTCAGACACGCCACCTAGGCAGTGAAATTCTGAGTGGCATCACTCGCACCGCTGTTCTCAAATTCGCGAAAGAGGCGGGCTACACGGTTGTTGAAGAGCCCTTCACCATTGAGCAGGCGAGGCAAGCCAGTGAGGCCTTTATTACCAGTGCATCCACCTTCGTCATGCCTGTGGTTAATATTGATGGCGTGAATCTGGGGGATGGAACTCCGGGTCCCGTATCACGGCAGCTAAGACAGGTGTACATAGAAACAGCTTTGGCGCATCAGGATCTATAAACAGTTTTAATGTGCAGGTTTTACCTATCGGCAGTCACAGAACCAGAAGGTCATGAGAAGGTATTCGTCCGCTAAGAGTCTAGTGGTACATTATTCACACAGAGCTATTTTTCTGGCTGTTGCGTGCCTGATTCTCAGTGGCTGTGGATCGGGTAGCTCATCTACCTCTCAAGCGCTTCCCATTGAAGTGGACGATTCGCCGCCAACGCAAAGCCCTGTGCCCGGCGTGCTGGATGACGCTGTTTCAACACTACAATTCGGCATCGATGAAGACGCTGTGCTAGACGCGTTGTTCGTCAGTCCAGAACAAGACATCGATACATCACCTGCGTCCTTTTTTGTATTAACGCTGCCACAGTTTGGACGCTTGACGATGAGCGCTGATGGCTTGTCTTTTCGCTATGAGCCTGATGCGAATGTGTTTGGAGAAGACACATTTGTTTACGCTGCAATGAACGGTGCGGAAATAACCGTATCGATCGATATCGCACCAGTGCCAGATGCGCCGATTTTAGCTCCTCTTGCCCCTGCTATTGCTGAACAGGGCAGGCTATATTCAGTGATCCTTGATGGCATCGATAACGATGGTGATGAGCTGCGTTACAGTGCCACGGGTTTGCCCGCGTGGCTGGCGCTTGATTCTCGCACTGGCGTGCTATCTGGTGTTGCGCAACAGACAGACGCTGGACTGGCAGAAGGAATTTCGCTAACGGTTCAGGACAGCACCGGCCTGAGCGATACGCTAACCGGCTTTACTGTGGATGTTGTTGATGTTAACGATCCACCGCGGCTTAATATCACCCAGGTACCGCGGCAGCTGTTCGGGCGAGATAATGTGCAGTTCAACGTATTCCCCGACGATCTGGATGACGATACGGTTACCATCAGCGTTGATCAGAACGCAGCTTTTAGCGTCAGTGTGGACGATGATGGATTGATTGATCTGCGAGTCAACGACATCAACGAGGTGTTATCAACAGAGTTGACGATCATTGCTCGTGACGAGCAGGGCGCCGTTACTCGTGAGGTGCTTACCCTGGACTTATTCCCACGCACAGCTTCTGGCAACGGCACGACCGTATCGGGCTTTCGTGACGGACGCGGTGTGCACGTCGTTATCCTGGGTGACGGCTATGCCAGTGATCAGCAACTGATGTTTCGTCAGCACGTGCAGGATGTGCTGGAAAACATTCGCTCGGATGAAGGCATCGCTGCACATCTTGGTGGGCTGAATATTCATATGATTGAAACCGTATCTGCTCAATCAGGTTCTGATGACAGCGATACTAACGACATTGTGGATACCGCTTTTGACAGCGCTTATAATTGCCGATCCATACCAAGGTTGGTATGTGCCGATACGCTCAAAATGTTTGAAGCTTCGCTGGGAGACTATCCCGATGTTGATCAGCTGATTCTGCTGGTCAACGACCGGCGCTTTGGTGGCAGTGGTAACAGCGGCGGAAGTATCGCCATAACCTCAGCTTTTTTTCCTGAAATTGCCCTGCACGAGATGGGGCATAGTCTTGCCGATCTTGCAGATGAGTACGTTGATCCGTTGATTATCGAAACCTCAGGTATGCCCCCATTTACTGAAGGGCGCTATGCCAACGTGTCAACCTTGTCTGATCCCTCACTCGTACCCTGGGCTCACTGGATTGATGCACCAGCAACATTATCTCCTGATTCGGGGGGCTCTCGAGTAGGCGTTTTTGAGGGGGGCCTCTATCGGCCCTTAGGTGTCTATCGCGCAACCTTTTCCAGCCGAATGCGTGATTACGCTGAACCGTTTGGTCCGGTGAATACAGAGCAATGGATCCTTCGTCTGTATACGTTGACGGACGGTATCCGAGAGCTTTCACCGTTAGATGACAGATTGCAGATTGTCTCAGGAGAGCTACAGAATTTTTCGATTGAGCCTATGTTCAGCGATGATGTCCAGAGCATTGTCTGGGTATTGAATGGGGAGGAGCTTGTGCCCACTGGCATCGCGTCTCAGCCAATTACAACAGGCCCATTAGCTGATCCGGATTCAGAAGGAACTCTGGAGCCTTTTGTGGGTTTGGAGCTGCAAGGTGGAGGAGTGCTTCAGGCATCCTCCAGCGAGGACGCATCGCAATTGTTGATTTCACTGCCACCGGGTGAGCATGAGCTGGTCGTGACGGTGTCAGATATCAGTGGAAGGATTCGGGTGGCCCCACCGCACGCGGGGATTTTTACACGTAGCTGGAGTATTGAGGTGCTATGAAAATACCATCGCTTTTTTTTGCGGCTATTGTCGTCACTTTAATAGCATCTGCTTTTGCTGAGGGTCAGCCACCTCAGAGTGAGCAAAGAGTGCTGTTAAGTTTTGATGAAGCAGGCCATCATGTCCGCCAGATTGTGCGTACTGACGGTGCCTTGATGACGTTACGATCAGATGAGGCCACTTCACGCAGTATTCCATCAGAAAAACCGGGATTACAGAGCCTCATAGCGCAACTTGAACCTGGCACTGCCAGACTGATCTGGCGAGATGAAAGTGGCCAGATGGTAAGTAATACAGAAGAGCCTGACCCGAGGATATCGCGTGCTCCTGCCCACATTGTTGGCGAAGGCCGGGTGGGAAGCAAGGCGGATGGAGCCTGGCTGGTTACGGGGCCCGGTAGTGGCAAAATGTTGACTATTCTGCTGCCCGCCGATCCGTCAGTAGCGCTATCGTTTGAGCAATGGGATGTTTATCTGAATACCCAGTGATTTATTGATATTTCGGTAATATTTTGCGTTGTATCTAACCAAAAAGCCCGTCACGCGTGTTCCAACCCGCAATTTCAGTCGATTCAGCCGAAGAATGCGTCGTAAACCACTGAATGTTCACACTGTTCCGGCGAACACTAAACCGCTTATCCGTTATGATGTTACTAGAAATTTGTAACGCCAAATAACACGGACAGCAGCTACCAGCCATGCAATCAGCTCCTGACAAACTGAATCCTGACGAGGCCGAGTCGATGTTTGACTTCCTCAATGCTATGGATGACAAGATGACTCGCGGACAGCCGCAAGGCGCTTTGGACGCGCCAGTGCCTGAGGAACCAAGCTCTGGCAGAGTGCGTTCAGGTAGCCGCGACCCAAAAGCCAGCAAACCTTATCCTGTTATCAGAAGACCTGTCAGCGTTGCGCGGAGCGGCCCTCTCAGGCCTCCCAGACCCGGTGAGCCAGTGGATTCACCTCACGTGGCAGCAGAGATTGATAGATCTGCACCTGCTCGCCCATCGCTTGCGAATGCTCGCAAGGACAGTTTTACTGACCTTGACGAACTGGATCTAGACCTGGGGTCGGAAGAGTGGCCCAATAGTGAACAATGGGTGGACAGAAGCTCAAGGCCCTTTCCTATGGCTGAGGAGCCTGTTCGTGGGGGCGTAGCACGCAAGCTGGGCTACGTTTTCGCAACACTGCTTATTGTGGCAGGTGTAGGCGCAGCCCTTTATTCACAACCGCAGGTTCGCCCCTGGGTTGATCAGAAAACCGCAGCTGCAACACAGTTTGTTGAACAGAGCACGGGCCTGAATCTGGATTTCATGGGAACCGGTAGTACAGCCGTTGATACTCCCGTGGATTCCCTAGGTACTCAGCTTGCTATCGAACCCGAACCTGCAGGCGCCCCGGTTGATGTTCAGACTACAACTTCTGCAGAGAATCAGCCGACAGCGCCTGCAGTTGCCGCCGTGGACGCACCTGTGGCGCCATCTGCAAATGCGCCTAAATCACTGAACACTTTGTTTAAAGATGAGTTGGCTCGTCTTGAAGGACTCATGGAGCAAGGAGCTGTTGATGAGGCTGAGGCGATATTGCAGAACATGGATAGAGCCGTTTATGGCTACGGTGCGCCAGAATTCACCCAGATCAGAGAACAGATAGCCGAGGCCAACGCTGCTGGTATCGCGGCCTCCGAGCAAGCGGCGGCGCTGCTTGCTGAACAACAAGCATCTGAAGCAGAAGCCGCACGAGCTGAACTGGCACGTGTAACTGCCGCACAAAACGCAGCCATCGAAGCGCAGAGACTTGAAGACGCTAGGTTGGACGCGGCCAGACTGGCAGCTCAGAGTGCAGAATTGGAATCCTCACCATCCCAACCAGCTGCAGAACTCAACTCACCTGAGCAGATTAATGCTGATCGACAGGCGCAAGAGCGAGCGCGCCTTGAGCAGTTGGCTGTAGCTACACGTGAACGAAATTTGCTTGAACAGGAGCGTCTGGCACAACAACAACTGGCGGTTGAGCAATCAGCGTTAGCGGCCAACAGGCAAAGTGACTGGCAGTCGGTTGGAGGCGTGGACGGTGCTCCTGAGTCCATTGAGCAAATTGCGAGACGCGAGCGCGAGGCGGCGCGCCAGCAGAGGCTAGCTGATGGGCAAATTGCCGATCAAGCTGCTGCTGGAGGAGAGGCTAGTCCTTCCCGGGAACCTGTGGCACGTGCAGCCACTCAGCCTATAACCGACGCAGACTTGCAGCGTGTTTATGGCCAGTTCTCTCAATTGCAGGATGCAATAGAAAATCGCGACGTCAACACGGTCATCCAGCTCACTGAACGATCGGGTATACGCATTCAGCAAATGATGCAGATGTTCGAAAACAACGTCTCAATTCAGACTCGTCTACGCAATGTATCTACTCTAGATGCTGCCGGTGAGATTCAGGGAACGTTGCAAATTACACGACTTGAGCGAGCGGACGGTTCTGTCACTGGTCCTCCACTGAATCTTGGCTCGGTCAGATTGTCTTCTACAAGACAGGACGACAATTGGTCAGCAATACGTTGGTAACGTGTCCAAACGGTAAATGACATAATGAAGTTTTCGACTCCTCGACGCGTTATCAGCTCGCTACTGATTTTTTGCCAGATTAGCTTATCTTGCTTGTCGCTTTTTGCGACAACAGCTGCTGCTCAATCGCGAGATACTGAACCGCCGACGATAACGTTCGATGAGGTAGAGGAGACGCGCAAGGGTGATTCTCAGGTGTTTACGGTCACAGCCGCCGATAATGTTGGTGTTGATTCACTGGAGTTTTTTTATCGTTTTGGGTCTGACCAACAGTATGCAATATCGGTGATGAGGCGTATTGGTGGCACCGATCTATTCACTTTTACTCTGCAAGCCGACGATATCCCTGAGCGTGCAGATGTCATTCAGTACTACCTTGAAGCGAAAGACGAAGAGGGCAATCGCACGCTCCGAGGCTTCTCTTTTGATCCTCTGGAACGTGTTTTGCTCGCGGGATCGGCCACAGGTCTTGCTGGCACAGAGCAAGCCAAGCCTGACTCCAGCTCACTGCTTGGATCGCTCAGCACGACTGAGAAGATACTTTACGGCGCGCTCGGGGTTGTTATTGTCGGTGCGCTTGTAGCAGCGGCAGGTAGCGGTGGTGACGATGACGGTGGTGGATCCGGTGCATCGGGCGTTCCCGTTACCATTACGGTAGACCCTCTAATCGTCAATTAGTAGCATTGGATATTGGCCAGAATGGGCTGCCATTCTCGGATTCAATGTCTATTTAGCGTCATGCTTTGCGCATGCGTATTCTCGTCACAACCCTATCGTCAGCATTCGTTGCGTTTGTCGTACTCTGGCAGCTTCAGTCTGACACTCAACAGTCTGATGTAGCAGATGCTGCCGAACAGTCTGAGGCTGCCTCGGTTGATCCGATCGCTGATCTGGAGCGCTACGACGACCCAGATTACGGGTTTAGTCTGGCTGTGCCTGTAGGGTGGACGAGGATTGTTGCCGCCGATACTGACGACGTCGCTGATGTGCTTGCGTCTCTCGAACCGGGCTATGCGGTAGGGTTCGAATCACCTCGCTCAGGGGATTCGGATATTTTCGCCGATTACATTCTGATTGAAGTATTGCCTGGCAATGAATTCGGATTGTTCGAGGCTACAGAGGCACAGCGTCGCTATATCGAGATCGACGCACAACCGGTAGCCTATGATCGTTTATTAGTAGATAGTGCTGTGGACGCTAACGCTGCGGTGGATCTAGTCATTTTTCAGCGTGGCGTCCAGGCATTCGGATACACCCTAGCGTTCTATGCTATCGGTGAGCCTGACAACGAACAAACTCTTTTTGACGCTTTCCAGATTATGCTTCACACTTTTTCTCAGACCACCGAACCGTTCGTGGTGATCTGAGTTGTGTAAAGCTGGTTTACAAATTGTGGTTACTGTCCTTCTGGATAACCTTCAGGCCACAACAAGAACGATGGACGTTTGTTGGGGATGACTTCGCCAGGGCTTTCGATAAATAGCGGAATGAGGTCAGTCGACTGATCGAATTGAAAATCCTCGAAGGGGGTTGTGCGTTGGTACACACGAATGTAGTCAATCACATACTCTCCTGGCACAGGGGTGGTGGCATCAGGCGATCCAGCCCACCAGCCGCCAACGGCCTGATTGGCAATGACATACATTTCCTGACTGGATACGTTAGCGTCAACTATTGAGTAGGTTTCGATTCCATCAATGTAGAAAATGAGCTTGCCGGGTAACCACTCAACACCGAAGGTGTGAAAATCGGCCGTGTAGTCAACGCCAGGTACTGGAAACGATTTGGTTGAACGCAGGTTGCCCTCGCTATCGAAGTAGTGATAGGTGTGATAGACAACGTCCTGATTGTGACCGATAAATTCCATGATATCGATCTCCGGACTTGCATCAACATAATAGGCATTGAGTAACCAGAAAGCAGGCCAGTAACCTCGACCATGCGTGAACTTTGCGCGGGTTTCTACGTAGCCGTAGGTAAATTTAAACGCATCGTAGCTTGTAATAATCCCTGACAGATAAGGCTGATTCTGCGCCTTCGCTGAAAGCTCGTCTGGGGTTTCTATCGTGTTAATCGTCAGATGTTCGCCGTCAAAGGTAAACGGATTAAATCCGAAATCCGGATCGTTTGCGATATCAACATAGTATTGCTCTTCGCCGTTGATGAACAGATCCGCGCCCCAGAGAAAACTGGTATTCCACTTACTAGTGTCGAGAGACAGATTGGTAAATTCTTCAGAGAACACCAACTCGTAGTCCTGTAGCAGTTGGTCATTAGGCTGCGGGGCATCGGGATCTGTTCTGCCCAGTGTACGAGCTGATACGGTCAGACCAGTGGCGATGTAATACAGCGTGTCGTCAAAGTCAAAAGCCTGTATTTCATAGTAATAGTCGCTGTCGTAGACATCGGTGTCGATGAACTCGGTATCGAATACAGTGGTGTAATATTCAGCTTGCTTATAGACGTTATAACCTCGCGCTTCTGGGTCTGCCTGCCATCGGATACGAATAGCATCATCCAGCACCTCTCCGGTGAACCCTGGATTTGTCACTGACGTAAAGGATGTCAGGCCAAAACCGATGTCTGTTTCGTTGTCGGTATCTGTCGGAGTCTGTGCCTGCTCCTGCTCTGGTTCTTGCTCAGGCTCTTGCTCTTGCTCTTGCTCTTGCTCTGGTTCTGGTTCTGGTTCTGGCTCTGGCTCTGGCTCTGGTTCTTGCTCAGGCTCAGGTTCTTGTTGATCGCCATCACTGGTATTGCTGTCCTGGTCAGCGCCAGTGTCAGTATCAGAATTTTCCTCAGTTATTGGCTCCTCGACGGTTGGCTCTTGAGCGGGAGTTTCTGACTCTGGGTTTTCAGCATCGGCATCGTCGCTATCTGATACATCCGATTCATCCGGCACTGCTTCATCTGGAACTACCTCATCTGGCTCTTCAACATCAACAGGTGTTACAGGCTCAACGGGTGCCAGCGGATTGACATCGGGTGTGGAGTCAGTCGATGGAATTATTTCTGGCAAGGTTTCGCCGTTACTTTCTGAGACCAAGGCGAATGCAGCCTGAATCGTAGTTGTAGAATCATTAGTCAGTTGCGCTGCGCTAAGTGAGCCACGCACGATGGTGGGCGTCGCTGCAGCAGGTTGCTCTGGTTGCGGCGAGTTGGTGTCGCCCCCATTTGCATTTGTCTCATTCGCATCGGTCACGCCCTCAACGGTGCAAGCGCTAAGCAGCGCGACGAGTACCAGAGACAGAGCTGGAGCAGCTGCCCGACTAGTTGCACTTTGATTACACCTATGGTTAATCAATGTCATGAAAATTTTCTCGTTCCAAGGTTGTATCGTGAAATCCATGAATCACGACGAGATTCAAAAATCCGTTTGTGGTCACGCAAGATTCGCTTGCGAAGAACGGTTGACTACAACAACGGTATCGGTTTAGTCACAGAGGGCTTGATTGAAAAAGTATGAAGTTGCGCACATTGTGGTGAGGTTTGTTGGCTGACGGCTGGCATGTTTCCTGATTCGTGTTTCACCACACACCGAATACGTTGGAAACGCCCATTCATGCGAAAACGCCAGTTACCCATAGCGTTACTTGTCGCTACCGCTTGTCCTCTTACCGGTAATGCCTTTGCGGATACTGTTTGGCAAGGAAGTTATTCAGTTGATGATCAATGCTTTTGCAGTGGCGATGTGTCTCAGACGCTAGCGTCGCGCATTGTACCGACTCCCATTGGTGGACAAACCGTCAAGCAGGTCTGCTCGCAAGTGGGCAAGGGGCCGGGCTTGCATAATACGGGTGGGCTGTTTAACCATACGGTATTTAAGGATCCTCAGTGCGGCAATGGACCCTTTGTCAATCTCAGTGGCCCCCGTGATGCTGAATGCGTTGGTTCTGTTGATGGTACCTACGCCGGTTGCGAATCTGCTGGCCCTCGCTGGAACCTTGCGGCGGCTTACGCAGCGCCGGGCTCCCCTGCAGCTGCTGTTCCGGATGCTAATCCCACCGTCACCGAGGATAAGGGGAAACGTCAGGATGTGGCTGATGCTATCAGTGAGCTATTGGACAAGCACGAGCCGAATCTTAATAATGAAGC
The DNA here is from genome assembly GCA_023301795.1 of Granulosicoccus sp. Classification (GTDB taxonomy): domain Bacteria; phylum Pseudomonadota; class Gammaproteobacteria; order Granulosicoccales; family Granulosicoccaceae; genus Granulosicoccus. Next base: position 3,309 of record JALZVU010000176.1, on the reverse strand, counting down.
AATGTCGAGCATCGATATTGTTACAGAGTTTGCTAACAACAACTCTACTGATGCAACTGATAGCGCAAACCCTGAAGAATTGAATAGTAACAGCGTCATGTTGGGTGATGATCGTTTCCTTCGAGCTCGAGCAGACCTGCCGGCGCAGGGTGGAGCGCCGGGCACCCGCATTATTCTGGATGGTTTTGTATATCTGAAAGATGATGGCACGTTGACATCCGAAGACTTATACCAAGAGGAGCAAGCGCTGGATCTAGCTGCTGCAAACTCTGTTGTCGCCGTGGACACTGACGAAGTATCAGTTGCGCGCAAGAAGCAGCAAGAGCTTCAAGCTATTCGTGAACGTGCGCAAGCGGAGGTGGAAAAACAAGCCAGTGTTGCGCGTGCTCTGGAAGAAAAAAACCGCTTAGAGCTTTCCTCAGCCAGTAAGAAAGGTATGTTAGCCAAGCAAAAAGTGCTGGCTGAACAACAAGTTTTAGCTGAACAAAAAGCTATTGCTGAGCGAGAAGCACTGGCAGCTAAAAATGCAGTGATTGAGCAGACTGCACTCGAGGCAGGCCGTAAGCTTGCCGAAAGACAGGCACTGGAGAAACAACGCGTATTAGCTGAACAAAAAGTTATTGCCGAGCAAAAGCAGCTAGCGTTGCGGCAGGCCGCAGCGGATCGCACAAAAACGGATCAAGACTTGCTCCCCGGCCTATCGGCGGCAAAGCCATCAGCAGCACAGCCATCAGCAGCAAAGCCTTTGGCAGCAAAGCCGTCTGTGACAGAGCAATCGACTGCAAAACAGTCGGTAACAGCAGCAAGTGATGCCGTAAGGGCTTCTGCGAGCGATACCGGTTCAGGTACAGAGTCCGCAGTTATAACAGCGTTGCGGTTACCCATACATGCACGTGCCAGCTCACGCAACTTTTCCTATGTAGAGGTATCGCCTACCAATTACGACATAGGTGGTAACGGGTTGATGCTGGAGGGCAGTGCACAGGGCCGTTCGCGATTCCAGTTTGTCGGCAGGTTAGGGGTGACAGATACCTTTCGAGAATTCATGGTGGGTGGTGGTTATTACGTCACGCCAGCTCGTGCTACACGGATGACGCTGGTTCTGCTGGCTGGCATCGAAAACGGTAGCTTTGAATTATCAGATGAAGCACGAGCACCTGGACTGACAGTGACCTCAGAAGACACTGGTTTTTATCTGGGTGCATTGAGTCGCTTTGTTGTTAACGACAAGTTTGAACTCAAGGGTGGTCTGGGTTACAGCAGTTTTTTTGAAGGGGATGCGACATTCATTGGGGGTGGTTATTACCATATAACGCCTCGCCTGGATGTTATGTCGCGATTTGAAGTTGGCGACAATGATTCTTTGGGAATCGGTATTCGTTACTACTACTAAACAGGCTATTAAAATGAAAACCGATCACATACTGCGAAAAAATTTGTCCGTGGCTTGCGTGTTAGTGGCGACGTTGTCCGCCTGCGGTGAGAGCGATCTAGCAGAATTGCACGAACAGCAATTTAGTGATGCTGTCGCCGAGTCAGAAGACACGCCATTTACGCCAGCACCAGCGACGCCAGACACCCCTGTGACGCCCGCAACACCAGAAGTGCCTGCGACATCTGATACTCCAGAAACCCCCGCAACACCAGAAACTCCCGCGACGCCAGAAACACCGACAACACCAGAACCACCGACGGCAGGGCCTGCTAGTCCGGAGCCTGCACTCGCACCACCTGCTGGTCTGGACCTGAGTCAGTACGAGCTGGCGTTTCTTGATGAATTCAAGGGCGACACAATCGATGAGGCGCTTTGGGATACAGCGTTGTGGACACCGGATACGGTAGTCTACGACCAGCTGCAGTTCTATGTTGATACACAGAGCGATAGCAACACGTTACCCAACCCATTCAGTCTGGATGGTGAAAAATTGACAATTAATGCAACTCTGGCTACTCAGGAGCAGCAAAGTGCTGCGAACGAGCAGACGTATTTGTCTGGTTTACTGACAAGCAGAAATCTGCTTGAAATCACTTACGGCTATGTAGAGGCACGAGTGAAGTTTCAACCTGGTCGTGGAATCTGGCCGTCGCTGTGGATGCTGGGCTCAGACACCGACGGTATTAGTCCAGAGGTGTACATTTTTGAATACGATGGTTCCAGGCCGGATAGTGTCTTCCACAATTTCAATTTCCAGGACTCCGATGGCAATTTGCGTTCACCGGGCCAACAGGAAGTGGAGCTCGCAGGCTTGTCTGACGAATACCGTACGCTGGGTTTGCTTTGGAGTCCGGGTGAGCTTCTGTACTATCTGGATGGACAACCCACCTACCGCATAGTGGGTGAAAACGTGCCGCAAGAGAGCATGTTTTTGGTGCTCAATCTTGCCATGGGCGGTGTCTGGCCCAGCCCTCCAGATGGAACCACACCAAACCCTGCCACCCTAGACGTCGATTACGTTCGTATGTACAGATTACGCGAGCAGTAGGAACGTTACAGTTACAGGCTTTCCAGAACAACGAAGGCGGCCACTGTGTCGCCTTCGTCGCTAAGGCTTACCCAGAATCCTTTGATGCCCCTGTTCTGGCAAATCTCGGCTGCCTTGCCGCTCACTCTGAGCAGCGGTTTGCCAAGTTCATCATGCTCGACGTAGAAGTCCTTGAGCAGTACTCCAGTCCGCTCACCGGTTCCCAGAGCTTTCACCGCAGCTTCTTTTACGGCAAATCGTTTTGTCAGAAAGCGATCCTGATGCTTGTGCAGCTCATAGGCCTCTAGCTCCTTTTCGTGTAAAAACCGTTCAGCAAAGCGTCTACCAAAACGCTCATGAGTGGCAGATACACGACTCAACGTCGCTAAATCTACTCCGATACCAGCAATCATTTAACGACTCCTATCATCGGTGGCGCGCTTCCACCATCAGACGTTTCATTTTGCTGACAGCTGCCGGTATCCCTGCATACAACGCACGCGCAACGATGCTGTGCCCGACCCCCAGTTCGTTGATACTTTCAATTTCAGCAATTGCTTGTACGTTGTCATAATGCAGCGCATGGCCTGCATTCACGGTCATACCCAAGCTGTAAGCGTAGTCGCAACATGACACAACACGTGCTAGTTCAGTGCTACGTTCAACAGGTGTTGAGGCTGCAGAGTAGAAGCCTGTGTTGAGCTCCACCGTAGCAGCTCCCAGCCGTGCGCTAGCTTCAATCTGTTGCTCATCCGGATCGATAAAAATCGCACAGCTGATGGCTGCGCTTTGTATCGCTGACACATGATCCTGTAGCTCATGGCTTAGTTCGACAACGTTTATGCCT
>JALZVU010000175.1 GCA_023301795.1 Granulosicoccus sp. | reverse complement strand
AGTCGGTAGGATGGCAAGGTTGTTCGCGTTTCTATGCAGATTCCATGAGCCCTTGCCTTCCAGCAGCTGTCTAACATGGATTTCAAATGACGCAAGGCATGCACCATTGTCACCAGCGTTCGATTTTACAACGCAATAAGTGGGGCCGCAGACGTCTTCCTCTACGTTCCATGTTCTGATATCGAATCCGTGCAACGTTGCACTCTGTGTTACCAGATTTGGCAGCTCGTTGAGCGTCTGCAGATCAGGCAATAACGCTTGCCTTACGGCCTCGGCCCACTGTTGATCGGGTTTCCCCTGCTGATCGAGAATCACAGCACCATTGGCAATGACCGCGAAAGGTCCTTGCTTGTACTGGTCATCTACCCTGGAGTAGGCATCGCTGCCACGAGCCGTCACAGTGACAAGTCTTTCAGGCGAAATCCATTCTAACAACTGCCTGTGAGCCGGCGTCATGTAGCTGTGGTTACCGTTTGTAGCGACAGTCACTTTGACAGATTCGCTCAGGCGTTGTTCTGAAATTTTAGACGCCGTCGTAAACAACGTGTCGTCCAGATCCGCAAACATAAATAACGTGGCGCTCATCACGGACGCTCCGAATCTACAGGCTGTGCAGGGACGCTCTGCGCCGGTTTGACGTTGTTAGTCAGCTGTACAAGCTCATCTTTAGGGATCAATGTGTTTCCGATGAGTAAATCCGCATCAAGTGCTTTCAACAAGCGCGGGTCTACCGCATCTTTAGCAGTATCTGCACAGACTATGATGGCATCGGCAATTGTCTGGTCAACGTTGTACAAGTAGTTACGAATTCCCAGACCCTCATGATCATCAAAAACAAGACCACACTTGATAGCGTTACCCATTCTGATTGGCGAACGTGTGGTGGCACAAAACATCGCTTTGTACCCTAGATCCTCAAGCTCTTCGGCAATCAGGAAAGGCTCCCAAACATGCTCGCCTGTACCCACTACCAGAATGCTCTTGTCATTTCGTTGACGCAACAGAGTAACGATAGAGGATACGCAGGGTGAAGCTGAGAGAACAGATCTACCTAACCGGCCATCATCTTCTCTATGCATCGGGCTAACGTGGCTGGTTCTTGCGATATCCTGATCGGGCAGTTCCGGGGTCAATTCCGGATTAGAGCCCTCCCATTCATAACGCCCTGCCACCAGCGACGACCGCGTAGCCGTTATTTGTCGCCCGCTGCACTCGATTGACAATGGCTCTTCGGACCAGTCAGTGAGCACCACGGTGTGAATCTGTTCAATATTAGGCGTGGCTTTCTCTAACAGCGGCGTTACAAGGTTTTTGAACGTCTTGCCAGTACTGGCTTCGTCGTCCACCATGATTAATGATCTGGCCGTCTCTAGAAGTTTGCGATCGCCTGCGTGCTGCGGGTAGAAGAGGCTTTGATAGGAAGCATGGCTGTGCTCTTCGCTGAACTCCACCATCACTTTACCTTCAAGCGCTGCGCGCGTGGTTGACAGATACAGGATATCGTCGCGACTGTCCTTGCGCAGTAGCGCGTCATGGACTCCAGCGCCCAAACCGATGGCAGTCTCTGCCATACCGGTAACGACGATAGGGCCTGGTAGATCACCCGGTATGCTCTCGGCAAGGCTGACAAAAGCTCTGCTCATGACATGAGGCTGCACGGGAACGTGCCGACCAAGCACGTTGGAGACAAACAAAAAAGCCCGTTTTGGATTCACTCTCTCCGCGAACCCAAAGATGTCACGCCACTGGCCTCCTCCGCTGATTTCAACCGAGATCGTACCCGTGCTTAGTGTGCCAATTTTCTTTGACAAACGTGCCATGCGATAACCCGTAAAAGCGTGCAACCTGCGTTGACGTTATTATAATCCATATAGCACCGAGCCACGTGAAGGAAATCACCTATACCTTTGTTTTTTTTGACAATATATATATCAAACAATTAATAGCTTGACTGTTGAAATTCACTCCTCGCGTGCCCACAATTGTGTATCTCGGGGGCGCCACACCACGCTTCCACACACAAACCCATAATCGACTCGGAGATCTAGTAATGACTGTAACGTTAAATAAGGGACAATCTGTCAGCCTCGCTAAAAAAGGTGGCGGCGGAATTACCTCGTTACATTTTGGTCTGGGTTGGGATCCAGCACAGGCACCTGAACCTAAAGGCTTCTTTGGCAAGCTTATGGGTGGTGGTGGCGCCAAATCCATCGATTTAGATGCCTCGTGCATCGCATGCGACGCATCTGGCCAACCTGTTGACATCTGCTGGTGGAAACAGCTCGATACCGCTGATAAAGCCATTCATCACACCGGTGATAACGTCACAGGCGAAGGCGATGGAGACGACGAAGTTATTCAAGTTAACACCACCAAGCTAAACAGTAGCGTCAAGCATCTTGTCCTCACCGTGAACTCATTTCAGGGACAATCGTTTAACGAAGTAGACAACGCTGTATGTCGCGTTGTGGACATGGATTCCAACACTGAGATTTGCCGGTTTGTTCTTACTGACCAAGGCGCGCATACGGGTGTGGTGATGGGCATCGTGTCTTTAAAGGACTCAGGCTGGGAATTCAAAGCTATCGGTACAGTGGCCAATGGCCAGACTGCTCAAGACATGATGGGTGCTGCTTCCGCCGCCATCGCCAGCGCTTAAGTACTGCAAGCCATGACGCTTGCGACAGCAACCTCGTGGGTTGCAAGCGTCAACCTTAAATCGTCAGTGCTTTAAATTAAGATAAGAAGCTACCGGAACACATTCAGGTCTTCTCCCCATCAACAAATCTACTAACTGGAATATCTAATGCTTAAGTGGTTAACAGACAACGCAAACGTAGCACGCGAGAAGCTGACTACGGAAGTTGCTAAGTACAAAAATGCTGACTTCAGGGATGCCATTGTTGCAGGCTGTGCACTCGTTGCCGCTGCCGATGGGGATATCTCCTCTGAAGAAAAGCAAAAGATGATTGGCTATATGCAAACATCTAACGAGCTTAAGATCTTCAAAATGACTGACGTCATGAAGTCATTCACCGACGTTGTCGAGAAGTTCGAATTTGACAAAGGCATTGGTCAAGGTGAAGCACTAAAACTGATCGGCAAAATAAAGGGCAAGCCTGAAGAAGCCCAGTTAGTCGTGCGAGTTTGCTGCGCAATTGGTGCTGCCGATGGAAATTTTGATGCCGACGAGAAGGCTGCTGTGCACATGATATGCGTAGAACTGGGCTTAGATCCCAGCAACTTCGATTTGTAATCATCCCCTTACACCTCTTCATGGCTCAACAAGAAACGAATTCGCATGATTGAACTATCCACCTACGAGGTTGGGGTGCTAGCGGCCGGTGCTATTGTTGCTGGGATATACCTGCTGATCATTGGCGGTAATCTGACGATTGATGCAGCAGTGGCTATCGCTAGCCGAGCTAATCTTTCACCGGTATTTATCGGTGCCACTATCGTGGCTTTCGGCACCTCTCTGCCTGAGTTATTTACCTCAATAAACGCCAACCTGCAAGGGTTTCCCGGAATATCATTAGGCAATATAGTAGGGTCAAACATAGCTAATATATTGTTTGTTATGGGTGCCTCAGCATTAGTGTGTACGCTCGCTGTCAAATCATCATTAGTCGCCCGTGATCTTATTATCATGCTAACGGCCACTGCCGTTCTGGTGGCAGGAATGTTGTTTGGCGTATTCGAACGCTGGATGGGATTTGTGATGTTCGGAGCCCTTGCAGCTTTCGTGGCGTGGCAGTTCTTCAACAACGATATTGACACCAGCGAAGCCGAGCTTGACGGCGAACCATTGCCAGCTTCCAAGGCAGGGCTCTATCTACTGGGTGGTTTTGCGGGACTTGCTGTTGGATCTGAAATGTTAGTACGCGGAGCTGTAGTGACCGGTGGAATCTTAGGTGTTCCGGAGGCTATTATCGGTTTGACTGCAGTTGCGATTGGTACATCGTTGCCGGAGTTGACAGCATCGATCGCCGCCGCGCTGAAGAAAGAGACTGATATTCTTTTTGGTAACATCATCGGGAGTAACACGTTCAACATTCTTTGGATCGTGGGAGCCACTGCATCGGTAAAGCCGCTTGCTGTAGACAGCTCACTTCTCGGACTGGAGCTGGTTGTCGTAGTCGGCGTAACAGTTTTGTTTGCTGCCATGTTGTTCATGAATAAACCACTGACCAGGAACACGGGATATGCCTTTTTGGCCTCCTACGTTGTCTTTACGTTGTACCAATTTCGCGGCACGGTTTTATAGCAAGATA
>JALZVU010000174.1 GCA_023301795.1 Granulosicoccus sp. | reverse complement strand
CGAATGTTCTCAACCCGATCGGCATCGGTAAAGCCCAGATCACGATTCAGTCCGTGGCGAACATTGTCACCATCGAGCAAGTAGGTGTGATGGCCTTTGGCGGTAAGCTGCTTTTCGACCAGGTTGGCAACGGTACTCTTGCCCGCTCCGGAAAGGCCGGTAAACCAGACCACTGCAGGCTTCTGGTTCTTCATTTGCCCGCGTACTGTCTTGTTGACATCGGTGGCTTGAAGATGGATGTTGTCAGCGCGCCTTAGCGAGAAATTCAACATGCCAGCACCGACGGTTGAGTTGCTCATCCTGTCAATCAGGATAAAGCCGCCCATGTCCCGGTTGTCTTTGTAGCTATCAAAGGCGATGGGTTGATCCGTGCTGATGTTGCATACGCCAATGGCATTCAGTGCAAGTTGCGTTGCGGCACTATGCTCCAGTGTGTTGACGTTAACCTCATGCTTGATGGTGGTGACGGTAGCATTCACCGTACGCGTGCCCATCTTCAGTAGATAAGGGCGGCCCGCCAGAAGCGGTTCATCATCCATCCATACAATGGTGGTCTCGAACTGGTCAGCAACACTGGCCGGTGCCTCAGTGGTAGAAATGACATCACCGCGTGATGCATCCACTTCATCGGCCAGCGTTAGCGTTACCGATTGCCCTGTATGGGCTTGCTCAAGATCGCCATCCATGGTGACAATACGAGCAATGGTGCTGGTGCGTCCCGATGGTTGAATGCGAATGGCGTCTCCGGGGGAGACACTGCCACTGGCAATCGTGCCAGCATAGCCTCGGAAGTCCAGAGATGGGCGGTTTACCCATTGTACTGGCATGCGAAACGGCATGTCGCGCATACGCTCGTTATCAATCTTGACCGTTTCAAGCCATGACAATAGTGTGGTGCCGTGAAACCAGCGCATGTTGTTGCTGGGTTCGGTGATGTTGTCACCGGCCAACGCCGACATGGGAATGGCAGTGATATTTTCAATGCCCAGAGGCTTTGCAAATTCGGTGTAGGCCTCAGAGATTTCGTTGAAAACGCTTTCGTCATAGTCCATCAGGTCCATCTTGTTGACCGCCAACACCACATTACGTATGCCTAGCAGTGACACCAGATAGCTGTGTCGGCGTGTCTGCGTAAGCAGGCCGTAGCGTGCGTCACACAAGATAACCGCAACATCTGCAGTGGATGCACCTGTCACCATGTTGCGTGTGTATTGTTCATGTCCCGGGGTGTCGGCAACGATGAATTTACGGCTGTCAGTGGAGAAGAACCGGTACGCTACATCAATGGTAATGCCTTGCTCACGTTCTGCGGCTAGGCCATCAACCAGTAAGGCAAAATCGATGTTTTTGCCTTGCGTGCCAAACTTTTTTGAATCCTGGGTTACCGTATCCAGCTGATCTTCGAACAGTGTTTTTGATTCATATAAAAGCCTGCCAATCAGCGTGCTTTTTCCGTCATCTACACTGCCGCAGGTGATGAAGCGCAGCAGGCTTTTGTGTTCATGCCTTTCAAGGTAGGCACTGATATCGTTGGCAATCAGGTCGTCGCTAATCGATTGCATTAGAAGTAGCCCTCTTGTTTTTTCTTTTCCATGGATGCAGCAGAGTCATGATCGATCATGCGCCCCTGACGCTCGGAGGTGCGTGTTAGCAGCATCTCCTGAATAATTTCTTCGAGTGTGGTGGCAGTGGATTCCACAGCGCCGGTCAGTGGGTAGCAGCCCAGGGTGCGAAAGCGCACGCTGCGCATCTCTGGTACTTCCCCTTCGTTCAGTGGCATGCGCTCATCGTCAACCATGATGAGCATGCCATCGCGTTCAACCACAGGGCGTTTTGCAGCTAGATACAAAGGCACGATAGGAATGTCTTCCTTATGAATGTACTGCCAGATATCCAGCTCGGTCCAGTTGGACAAAGGGAATACACGGATAGATTCGTCACGCTGTTTGCGAGCGTTATAGAGCTTCCAGAGCTCTGGCCGCTGGTTTTTTGCATCCCAACTGTGCTGAGCATTTCGGAAAGAGAAAACGCGTTCCTTGGCACGTGATTTTTCTTCATCACGTCGAGCACCACCAAACGCAAAGTCAAATTTGTGTTCGTTTAGCGCCTGCTTGAGACCCTGGGTTTTCATGATGTCGGTGTGCAAGGATGAACCGTGTGTAAACGGATTCACGTTCTGTGCAAGGCCTTCTGGATTGACGTGTCGCAGTAGCTCAAGCCCGTATTTTTCTACGATCTTTTCCCGAAATTCGTACATCTGTTTGAACTTCCACGTGGTGTCCACGTGTAGAAGAGGAAACGGTGGCACGGCCGGGTAGAACGCCTTGAGTGCCAGGTGCAGCATGACTGCGCTGTCCTTGCCCACGGAGTAGAGCATGACGGGGTTTTCAGCTTCGGCCGCCACCTCACGCATGATATGGATGCTTTCAGCTTCCAGCCGTTGCAAGTGGGTGAGGGTGTCGGAAGGTGTATCAGGTTGCCGCGCAACGGGTGCGGCGTCAGTAGTTGATGTCATAGTGAGACCAGGGCTTGGGTTGAAAGTAGGCGCGTTGCTTGACTCGTCAACGCAGATAAATTGGGTGTGTGTTGTGGCTAGCCATTGGGCCAGTTCGGTAATGCGCGGCAGTTGGGAGTTGGAGAACACCAGCGCCAGGGGCTGTTCCAGATGTGTGTCCAGCGCCTTGAGAAAGCGATGGTAATGTTGGCTGCTGGCTTGGCCCTCAACTAGGCACCAATGGCTTCGGCCGCGCAGATCGTGTGCATAAAGTTGGGTTTGACCGGTTAGGACAGGACGGCTGGCCAGCCACAGAACGGCAGCACCGCGCCGACGCGCCCGATCAGCAAATCGATTGTGATGCTCCAGCCATCGCACACTTTGTGCCGATTGGGTGATTTCGGGCAGGATCGGTCTGCGCAAGGGCTGTTTAAGAGGATTTTTCTGGCTCTGATGCTGCTCGTCTTCGCTTTGAAGGCGCTGAGCACTACTTCGCAGCTGTTTGTAGTGATTCTCGGGCTGCAAATCCCATTTGTTCAGTAACGTCTGTTGAGCGGAGCGGCTGAGCGGGTGATCATGTGTTTGCAGCCACAGTGCCAGCTGATCGATGTTCATCAGGGTGGCGCTGTTATTGCTTGTGGAGTTGCCAGTTGCGCTATTGCTGAGCGTTGTGTGCGTGAGCAGTAAGCTGTGTAGTTGTTCGGTTGTTTGGTCCGTTTGTTGGGCTGTGCGTCTGGGTCTGCCACGCGCAGCAACGTGTACAGCATCCCAGCCGCCGCTCTGATAGGCCTTGGTGGCGGCGATGATAGTCGGTGCGCTCAGGCCAACCGCATTTTGGACGTCAGCCAATGTACTGCCGTCCAGACGCAGCTGCACAGCTTTTCGCCGACGCGCATTCAGGTCTTGGGCAGTTTGATTGGGAGGAGTTGAGGTGGACACGGGTACCGGCCCACGAGGGGCTTGATTCGTTGTTGAGTCAATTGTCTTACAAATAGCGCGCCAGCAGAGCAATAATAATGTTTAATAATTGCATATTAAGGTAATTTAAATATTTAATTAGTGAGTGGCGCTGCTGAAATGTGCACAAGCACGAAATTTATCGGCCATTGACCTATTCAGATGCAGCGTGAAACGCACAGACTCAACAACACCTGCACAAAGCTGACGGCAGGGGCCATCAGGTGCGTATAATCCGTTTTTTGAGCAATATTTGAACATCCATGACGCGTAAGGTTTTTATCAAGACGCACGGTTGTCAGATGAACGAGTACGACTCGGCCAAGATGCTTGACGTCCTGGCGGCTGAAGGGCCTGTTGAAGCAACCAACAATCCCGCTGAAGCTGACATTCTGCTACTGAACACCTGCTCCATTCGGGAGAAAGCCCAGGAGAAAGTATTCTCCGAGCTTGGACGCTGGCGTCCACTAAAAGAGGCGCGCGAAGGCGTTGTCATCGGTGTGGGCGGTTGTGTGGCCAGCCAAGAGGGCGATGCCATTCATGAGCGAGCGCCGTTTGTGGACGTGGTGTTTGGCCCCCAGACGCTTCATCGTTTGCCGGACCTGATCAGCCAGAGCAGTGCGAAAAAAGGCGCTGTGGTGGACATCAGTTTTCCAGAGATCGAAAAATTTGATCGTCTGCCCGAGCCCAAAGCCGACGGCCCGTCTGCCTACGTCTCTATCATTGAGGGCTGCAGCAAATATTGCAGCTTCTGCGTGGTGCCGTACACACGTGGCGAGGAAATCAGCCGTCCGCTTGACGATGTTATCGACGAATGCATGTCGCTGGCCGAGCAGGGTGTGCGCGAAATCCATCTACTGGGACAGAACGTGAATTCTTATCGCGGGGACATGCACGAGGGTGGCACTGCTGATCTGGCGCTACTGGTGCGCTACGTAGCGGCCATAGAGGGCGTTGAGAGAATCCGCTTTACCACCTCACACCCAGTGGAGTTCAGCGATTCACTTATCGAGGCCTACGCCACGGTGCCCGAGTTGGTGAGCTTTTTGCACTTGCCGGTACAAAGCGGGTCTGATCGAATACTGGCTGCCATGAAACGCGGACACACAGCTATCGAATACAAGTCGAAAATTCGCAAGCTGATGTTAGCGCGCCCAGATCTCACCTTGTCTTCTGACTTCATCATAGGTTTCCCCGGCGAGACGGAGAAAGATTTTGAAGACACCATGTCGTTAATAGAAACCATGGGGTTTGATCATTCATTCAGCTTTATCTACAGCGCTCGCCCGGGTACGCCTGCGGCATCACTGACAGATGACACACCCATGAGTGTCAAGAAAGAGCGACTGGCGCGTTTGCAAGCCCAGATCACCAAGCAGGCCGCCGCTATCAGTGCTGCAATGGTGGGCACTGTGCAAGAAGTATTGGTCGATCGGCCATCACGTAAGGATCCGCTGCAAATGAGTGGCCGTACCCAGAACAACCGGGTGGTTAACTTCGACGGCGACAGCGCATTGATTGGACATTTCGCCAATGTGAAAATCACCGAGGCACTACCCAATTCCCTACGCGGCACGCTTATCGATGTGCCTGATACTATGGATCTTGAATGCCACGTTTAGAATTTCGTATTGGGCCGGCCGACAATGATCGGCTAGCCAGATTGTGCGGGCAGTTCGATGAACATCTCAAACAGATCGAAAAGCGCCTGGACGTAAAGATAAGCAATCGCGGCGACCAGTTTGAAGTGGAAGGGGAAGAGCCTGCCGCCTCAAGCGCACGCGCCTTGATTGACCACTTGTACGCCATTACTGAAAACGAAAATCTTGCTCCCGAGGAGGTGCATCTGTCCCTACAGGAATCCGGACTTGAGGCTATTGCCGCGCCGCCTAGTGCAGCACCACGCAATAACACGATCATCAAGACGCGACGCTCCACGATTCAATGTCGTGGTGCCAGACAAATAGAGTATGTGAACAGTGTCAAAGAGCGTGACCTTACCTTTGGTATTGGTCCCGCCGGCACGGGTAAGACGTTCCTGGCTGTGGCCTGCGCTGTAGAGTTGCTGGAAACCGACCAGGTTCAACGCCTGGTGCTCGTGCGGCCTGCGGTAGAGGCGGGCGAGCGGCTAGGCTTTTTGCCCGGAGACATGATGCAGAAGGTCGACCCTTATCTGCGCCCCATTTATGACGCTTTGTACGAGTTCATGGGGATTGAAAAGGTGGGTAAGCTGGTGGAGCGCAATATCATCGAGATTGCACCTCTGGCTTACATGCGCGGACGCACGCTCAACCACTCTTGCATTATTATGGATGAGGCGCAGAACACCACGGTTGAACAGATGAAGATGTTTCTGACACGTATCGGCTTTGGTTCTAAAGCCATTGTCACAGGCGATACATCGCAAGTGGATTTACCCAAGCATCAGTTATCTGGACTAAAGCACGTACAAGGTGTGCTCAAGGGCGTGGATGGGTTGGGTTTTTGCGAATTCACCGCATCCGATGTTGTGCGACATCCTCTGGTTCAACGTATCGTTGCTGCCTACGAGGCGATTGAGGCGGAAGACAAGTGATGAAGCTGTCAACAACGGCGAGCTCATGTTCAACCTTAATCTGATGTTCTCGCCAGCGTCAGCTGCTGGCCTTTGCGCTCTGGACGAGCCCGCTATGAAGCAACACTGCATGGCGGCGCTCAAGCTGCAAACCATGGTGGATCTATCCGACATCGATGAGATAGAGATATCGTTGCAAATGCTTGATGAAACTGCCATGAGTGAACTCAATGCGCAGTTCCGGGACAGACCTCAAGCCACTAACGTATTGAGTTTCGAATCTGATATGCCGGTTCTGCACGACGAGCAGGATCGTGCATTGCTGGTGTTGGGTGATCTGGTGTTCTGCCCTGCGGTTGTGGCGGCAGAGGCGCGTGATCAGGAAAAGTCTGAGGCCGAGCATTGGGCGCACATGGTGATACACGGCGCTTTGCACCTGTGTGGCTACGATCATATAGAGTCCGACGAGGCAGCCACGATGGAAAGTCTTGAAATTCAGATACTATCCAGTTTTGGTGTCTCTAACCCTTACCAGCTTCAGGCCGTTTAATGAGTGACGATACGCAGGATGTTGCCAGCAACCGATCTCTCATGGATCGGCTGGTGCACGCCATCGGTGGTGAGCCTCGAGACCGGGAGGAGCTGCTGGAGCTGCTGCGTGATGCTCAGGCTCGTGACATCTTCGACGCTGACACCTTGCAGATGGTGGAAGGTGTCTTTCAGGTGGTTGAGATGCGCGTTCGCGATATCATGATCCCTCGAGGCCAGATGAAAGTGGTGGACAGCGATCTGGCTTTTGAAGACATACTCAAGGTAGTTATTGAGTCTGGGCACTCGCGCTTGCCGGTTATCAATGAAGACAAAGATGATGTGGTGGGCGTGTTGCTTGCCAAAGATCTTTTGCGTTTCTCAGGCGCTGGTGCACAACAGAAGTTCAGCCTTGAAGGCATCATGCGCAAAGCCACATTTACCCCTGATACCAAAAGACTCAATGTGCTGCTCAAAGAGTTTCGTGTTGAGCGAAACCACATGGCCATCGTGCTGGACGAGTACGGTGGGGTGGATGGTCTGGTGACCATTGAGGATGTATTAGAGGAAATTGTTGGCGAGATCGATGATGAGCATGATGCCGCAGATGAAGTCGATGGTGATATCCGCGATCACGGTGATGGTCGCTTCTCGGTAAGGGCATTAACGCCTATTGACGAATTCAATAGCGCCTTGGGCACGCAGTTCGGTGATGAGGAATTCGACACTATCGGTGGTGTGGTAATGCAACACATCGGGCATATGCCCAAGCCTGGTGAGACGGCTACCATTGCCGACTGTCAGTTCCGCATACTGTCTGCTGACTCTCGGCGAGTCCATCTGTTGCAAGTGACCCGCTCTACTGATGCGGTTGAAAGCTAACGTAATCTGCTGCGCGGAGTATTTGTGAACACGTTTTCACTTCCCCCTTGGTTAGCCTGGATCGTGGCTGTATGCGCTGGTCTTGTGTTGCCGTTGTCATTTGCTCCCACTGAATGGTGGCAAGCGTCTGTGGTGTGCCTTTGTATTCTGTACGTACTGATACAGACATCAACAGTTCGACAGGCCGCCTTCATCGGCTGGCTATTCGGCTTGGGGTATTTTGGCATTGGTGTGCACTGGGTTTATCACAGTTTGCATCTGTTCGGCGCTGCTATCGCGCCTCTTGCTGCCTTTCTCACGGCGGTGTTTGTGCTGGTGATGACTGTTTTTCCTGCCCTGTGTTGCGGGCTCTGGGCGCGCTTCAAGCTGGGTTCGCGACCTCTCGTCAATGCCTTTATGTTTGCCTCACTGTGGGTATTGCTGGAGTTGGCACGGGGGAAGATCATGGGTGGTTTTCCTTGGATTCTTGTTGGCTATAGTCAGACCAGTGGGCCGGTTGGGCATCTGGCCCCGTTTATCGGCGTTTACGGGTTGAGTTTTTTGATCGTGTTGATGAGTGCCCTGATTGCCGTTATCGTCATGGGAACTCAGAGGTCACGGCTATATGCCTTTCCTCTAACGTTTGTGCTGGTGCTGGCAAGTTTTTCAGTAAAAGGCATAGAATTCTCAAAGCCTGTGGGTGAACCCGTGGGTGTCAGGCTTGTACAGGCAAACATTCCGCAGGCCATGAAGTTCGGCCGTGAGCGACTCGATAACGCTTTGCAACTGTATACCTCCATGAGCATTGAGCAATCGCTCACTGATATCGATTTGGTGATATGGCCCGAAACTGCTATTCCCACTCACTATGATCGGGTAGAGGAATGGTTTGAGCCATTTGCCAATTCGATGGATGCGCGCGGTGTGGATGTCTTGAGTGGGGTATTCGTGAGCGAGGGCGAGGATGTCTACAACGCCATCAAGCAGTTGGGGGGGGAGCGTGCTGTGTATCGCAAACGCAAGCTTGTGCCCTTTGGCGAGTATATGCCCGCAAGGTCTCTATTTGATTTTGCTGCAAGATTCATCGATATACCGAGAGCTGATCTGTCCGCAGGGTCGGGCCCTTACGAGCCTATCCAAATTGGAGATACCGCCGTTGGGCTGTCCATCTGCTATGAGGATGTGTACGGCGAGAACATGCGCGCATTGATGCCAGCCTCGCAAATGCTGGTGAATGTCTCTAACGACGCCTGGTTCGGGAATTCTTCAGCACCACACCAACATGAGCAGAAGGCGCGCATGCGCGCCCGTGAATTTGAGCGGCCTCTGGTGCGGGTAACAAATACGGGCGTGTCATCGGCCATTGACTACAAGGGCGGGATTATGGGCCGAATCAGCCATGACACCCAAGGCATACTGGATGTGCAAGTGCAGCCACGTGACGGCACAACCCTGTATGTCAGGACCGGCAATTGGCCTGTGTT
>JALZVU010000173.1 GCA_023301795.1 Granulosicoccus sp. | reverse complement strand
AAATCCCAAAGGGCAATATCGACCGCTGCAATGGCAAAGCTTGCGATACCACCACGCGCTACGTAGTGAAGATGCCACTGCATCTGCTCGTTAAGTTGTTCTACAGGAGTGGCGTCTTTGCCCACCAGCCAGTGGGCGAGGTCATGGTTAATCATGGCAGCAATGGAGTGACCGCCCTTGCCACCTGTGTAGGTATAGCCGGTGCCTACAGTGCCGTTTTCCAGCGTGATGGAGACAGTGAGCAGTTCGAAGTGCGTGTGATCGCCGTGCATGGCATCGGTGAGTACTTCGGCCAGCGGCACCTTGAACAAGCGAACGCTAACATCTTGGATACGACTCATTGGGCTGAATTAAATACGCATTGGGCTACATAAGGATTGGGCTAGATAATTTTTGCAATGGCCTCTGCGGCGCGTCGAATATCCAGGAATATCAAACCAAGGCGGGTATCGGTTTTGGCGATAACCGTGACCACCGCTTCCTTGCCTGCGTGCGTCATCAACACATAACCCTGATCGCCTTTGATAAGGACTTGTTCAAGCTCACCGCGCATCAGTTCTGTGGAGATGCGTTTGCCCAGGGAGAGCATTGCAGCGCTCATGGCGCCCACACGATCCTCGTCCATAGAGGCTGGTAACATGGACGCCATTATCAGACCGTCTGTGGACAGGACCGCCGAGGCTTCAATGTCGGTCGTGGATCCATTGAGATCGCTGAGAATGGAATTTAATACTTCGGCGCGCATTGATCGATCCCTCGGTTTCGATACCGCTCGTGGCACGAGCATAGTGGAACGACAGTATAAGGAAACGATGGGCGCGCAAGTACCTTGAAATCAATAAGAATTTACCTCGCCGCTTGATTTTTAGTCAAAAAAATGTCGCCAAGCCCTTGATCACGTGCTTGTAGCGTGAAAGGTCAAGAACGTGGCGTTGAATTACAACTATGCAATTGCTGGCATTTTGTGAAGCATGTGTGCAAATTTATGAAAGCCCCTGCGTAGATGCTTAGAGAGTTTTTTGAATTTATGATTTTTACTGCAATATCCGGTAGTGCCCGATTGGCGTCAACAAACACCGCACTTCTTCAAGCCTTAGCACTAGTGCAGTCGTCTGACTACACAGTGAAAGTGACACGGGACCACTTTGAATTGCCGATATTCAACCCCGACAGAGAAGGTGAGAATACGCCCCAATCGGTAGAGCAATTTTGTAGCGTCATAGAACAATCTGATGGATTGATAATTTCCAGTCCCGAGTACGTTCGTGCATTGCCCGGAGGATTGAAAAATGCCATTGACTGGTTGGTATCGAGAAGCGAAATATTGAATAAGCCAGTGGCGCTGGCACATGCCTCTCATCGAGGCGATGACATGCTTTCATCGTTACGGCTGGTGATGTCTACCGTGACATCCAATTTTGATGAAGAGCATTTTCTGAGTATTCCAATGATGAACAAAACGCAGGGGGAGATTGAGGAGGCGTTGTTGACTTCTGATAATCAGGAAAAGATGGTGGAGTTTCTTGATGGGTTTGTTGGGTTTGTTGGGGGCAGGGGATGATTCGGCAGTTATACCTAGTGCTGATGTATTTGCAATGATGCCTAGTGAACCGATGTGCGCCAAGCTATTGATCGAGTGGGCTGGTGACGCTTACGCCAGGACTATTTAGCACGTGTGTGTAGATCATAGTGGTGGCTACATCGGAATGGCCTAATAATTCCTGGACCGTTCTAATGTCGTGACCTGACTATATTTCCTTTTGCTTGACAGACGTGAATGCGACCGTATTGAAAATCGATGTCTTTAACTCGCAGGGTCAGCCCCTCCATAACTCGCATGCCAGTTCCATAGAGAAGGGAGGCGATGTTTTGTTGCCAACCATCAAGCTCATTCAGCAGAGCTCTGACTTCTATGCGCGACATGACAACGGGCACATGCTTTTTACGCTTTGAACGGGCGAAATTCTCCAGTTGACCCAAAGGTGCACCCAGAACTTTTTTGTAGAGGAAGATCAATGCGTTTAGAGCCTGGTTTTGCGTGCTGGCACTGACGTTGCCTGATACAACCAGATCGTTGAGGTACTTGGCTACGTGGTCTGCGCCAGTGGTTGTTGGTGACTCACCCTTGCAGAAGGCAATGTAGCGAACAACCCACTGCTCGTAAGCTTCCTCAGTCTTGTAGGCATACCCACGTGCACGAATCTCTGTAACAAAGCGAACGATAAGCTCACGATGCTTTTTACGGATATCTGCGTATTCGCCTGCGCCGCGACTGACTTTCAGATAAACCAATTCATCCGGCGAATGCTCACGGGCTGTGGTGGTGTGATCGGCTGAGAGGCTACTAGCTGAGCCCTTCCAGTATTCCCAATCGATGTGTTTCGCGGCCGTAGATGCGAGGCAGTGAGTTAGCAAGATACGCACAGCGTCTACTAGTTGGCCGAACTGCCAGTCCGCCAGATTTTCGTCGCGACCGAAACGCTCAAGAAGCTCGCCTACTTCCTTTGCGCTCAGCTCCGCCGGATGACGGCCATTGGCCGATTTAATGAACTGATTTGCGCGATGCCTGTAATATACGTGGCTCTTGGATGGAATGCCTTCGCGCGTTAGCCACGTTTCAAAGCCAGTGCGAGTTTGGCCAGCAAGAGCGTGGTCAGTGTGTATCTGGCCTGGCATTAGATTCGTCCTTGAATGTAATTAGGTCTGTATTATGGACGAAGGTTAGCATCATGATCTGGGTGAGATCAATGGGATGATGGTGCATATCAGACTCTTCACTAGTTTTACATACAGGAGTGCGTCGATATGAAGTTTTTACATTGTGTGTGATATTAGGGATGAAGGTAGACTCTGGATATGGGTCCATATCTGAATCCACCTAATACTTGTTGAACTAAACCGCTACGCGGGGCCCTCTCTATCCTGCTTTTTCGACTAGGATTTGCTCCGGTGTCTTTACATAAGCGGTATTAAGG
>JALZVU010000172.1 GCA_023301795.1 Granulosicoccus sp. | reverse complement strand
GTGTCCCCTGAGTTATACGGTGTTTTGAGCCGCTTCTACCAGAGAACTTATCCGTGATGCCTAGTTTGAAAAATCCATTGCTTGTAAAATACCTCCTGCACAGAACGGGGCTCACGATCGTAGCATTGTGTGTTTCGGGCATTCTCTGGTCGTGTTCTTCAGATTCTGGCGATCTTGTAAACAGAAACACCCCACTCACTGATGTGTACTACATCAGCATAGAAACTGATGCCGGCACGGCTTATTTGGATGCCAGGAGATCCGATCAATTACCCAATGTGCAGGCATTGGTATTTGAGCCTAACTTAACAAACAATGGATCGGTCGCGTGGTTGTTTGACGGGGAGACTACGCTCAGCGTCAAAAGCCAATCAAATTTGCTGGGTTCAGCTGTGAATCTGGTGGTGCCAGCGGACGATGGTTTGATGCAAATCAAATTGGTAGACGATACGTTAGCGCAAAACCAGTCTGCTGCGTGGGTGCTTACGCCTCTTGGCAATGACAGTTGCCGTATTAGTAATGCCGGGCTTGGGAACGAGCTTGTACTGAGTGTCACCGGGCCTAGTGTTTCAACCAGTGCCTCGGTAAGATATCCCGTAGAAATGGCCAGTGTCGATGACGAGGTGCCACAGCAGTGGACGGTGAGGCGCGTTGGTAATCCTCCAGGCAACTTCGAGGAACTGTGTCTGACAAGTGGAGATATCAATGATGCTCTTCATATCCCTTGATAGGCGGATCTGCCTGTTTGGGTACTGTCTGACGCTCAATCATTCGTCGCACCACGGGTAGGCCGGCGCCTTGATGCATTTTATGCAGTGCATCAGATATCCCTGAATCTGACATTGTTCGGCGCTGGTTGTGCCGAACATATTCAACCCATGTGGCCACATAATATTTTTCTGTCCATATTCGTGGGTGCTCAAGATCGCGTAGCAAAGACCAGCGTCGGGCACCATCTCTAAGGCGCATTCGTCGTCTAGCTGCCATGGTCTGCAGAAAGTCCGGGATATCCTCTTCGGTGATGTCGAAGTCTATGGTGACCATTATTGGCCCGGTTCGCGGGGTAAGTTGTAATGCAAGTGTGGGTTCTATGAATTTATTTAAAGGGTCAAGGTTCAGCGTTTCAAATTCGGGTAGCGGTAGCAGGTAGCCGACCATGCCGCCCGCCAACAGGGTTGCCGCTGATGCCACCATCGCCGTCTGCAAGCCATGGGTCTCCGTCAGTAGACCCCACAGCCAACTGCCTAGAACCATACCCAGCGCATTGCCCATCATATAAAACGATAGAGCGCGTCCTACTACCCAGCGCGGCGTGGATAGCTGCAGGGATACGTTGAGCAGTGAATTGGTTGTCGTCCAGCAGGCACCGCATAGCATGAGTGCCAGTATTGATGCTAAAAGACCAAAGCCTGCTGCCAGTAACAGTACGCCTAGTGCCATAGTGACAAAGGCTGCCCTGACGATGATTTCGGTATTAAAGCTGCGGCGTATTTTTGCGTTAGTCAGCGCACCTGCGACGGCTCCGATGCCAAAGCTGCCCAGCAGTACGCCGTAGGTGGATGCACTGCCTTGCAGCAGATCTCTTGCCACCAAAGGCAGGAGCGCCAGAACCGCCACAGCGGTGAGGCTGAACAGAAAGCCCCGGAGGATAATGCGCAGCAGATTGGGAGACAGTCCCACATACCGAACACCTGCCGTTGCCGCCTGGCGAAACGGCTCGCGCGGCAAGGTAAGCACCTCGGCTTGCTTCCTCCAGAACAGCAGCACCACAATGATGGCCAGATAACTCACCGCATTGACAGCAAAGGCAGCAGCAGCGCCTGCCACCACGATAATAAATCCGCCAAGGGCAGGTCCGACGCTGCGCATCAGGTTGAATGACATGCTGTTTGCCGTGACAGCGGCTGGTACTTGGTGTCTGGGGACGATATCGCCGACAGTAGCTTGCCAGGAGGGGTTATGCAGTGCTGCGCCGCAGCCGATAAGGAAGGTGAAGCCCAGCAATAGCCAGGGCGTAAGCAGGTCGAACCAGGTTGCCAGCGTCAGTCCGATGGACACAACGAACATGAGTATCTGCGCTGCCAGCATGATCTTGCGCCGGTCATAGTTATCAGCCAGAACGCCAGCCAGCAGAGAGAGAAACATGATGGGAAGCGTGGTGGACGCGGTCACCAATGCCACCATTTGCTCTGAATCGGTGAGCGTTGTCATCGTCCAGCCGGCAGCGACCGCCTGCACCAACCCTCCCAGATTCGAGATCAGCGTTGCCAGCCACAGAGAGCGAAACACCGGATTGGTGAAAGGCGCAAGGGCCGGAGAGGAGGTTGTTGTAGCGGTGTTGGCTTTGGTTTGTGTGTTGTTCATGTCGGTACAGATCACGTCTTCGGCAATGGTCTTTGCAGCACGGCGAGTGCGAACGAGGTGCCAAAAAGGAAAATAGTGTGACCTAGTATTCAGAAGTAGTAGAACATCATCTACCTATTGTCAGAGTTTGCCAATAGACGTAACAGAGTTGAAGGCCCGGCTTTTTGCGCAATGCCGATGTCTCCAGTTGGCGAGAGTGGGTATTTAGGCCACATCGGTGTTGCAACACCGGTTATATCGTAAGAGTTTTTGTAGAATGGGGGACATACCTAATGACGTCGCGCGACATGAAGATTAATAGAGGAATCTTGGCTCTGGGGCTGCTCCCCATGCTGCTGACTTCCGTGCACGCCATTGAACTGCCAGACAATTTTGTGGATGAGGCGTTCGTCAGTAACCTGCCAGGGCAGATCACAGCCTTCGATGCGCTTTCACCCGGGCGCATATTTATCAGCGAAAAGTCAGGCATCGTGCGTGTGGTGAACGACGGAAACTTGCTGGAGCAGCCCTTCATTGACTTGCGTGACATTGTCAATGACCGTGTTGACCGCGGCCTGTTGTCTGTGGCGGTCCACCCACAGTTCCCGCAAAGCCCGTTTGTGTACCTGCTCTACACGTTCGATCCGCCAGAGCTTGTCAGCAATAACCTGCAAGATCGCGGTGTTCAGGACGGAGATGGTAACCGGGTGTCGCGGCTAGTCAGATACACCGCAGATGCCAGCCAGAATTTCAATGTGGCTGTAGCGGATAGTGAGCGGGTAATCCTGGGCACAAATAGTACGTTTGAGTCTATTGGTAATCCTCTCGACACCTGGGACACAGCGACGCCTTCGTGCGGACCTATCGGCAATCCAACGCAGGATTGTCTGCCTATCGATGAAGTCACGCACACCATTGGTAGCTTGCGGTTCGGGGCGGATGGATCGCTGTATGTGACCAATGGCGATGGTGCAAGCTTTAGATCGTTCTCGCCTACCAGCCAGATGACCTACGATCTGGACAGCTTGCGCGGCAAGGTTCTACGCATTAATGCCGACACCGGTGAGGGTTTGCCTGACAATCCGTTTTTCGACGGAGACCCCACCAGTAATCGCTCTCGCGTGGTGAACTACGGCTTGCGTAATCCTTACAGTTTGACTATTCATCCGGTAACGGGCGTTCCCTATGTCGGAGAGGTTGGTAACGACACGTGGGAAGAGATTAATGGTGGGGTCGGCGTCAACTTTGGCTGGCCCTGTTACGAGGGAGGCCCGTCGGCTAGCTTGCGTCAGCCGGGGTTTGAGCCACAGGATTTTTGTCAGGATGCTTTTCGGAACAATGAACCTGTCGTTGATCCGTTGGTAAGTTGGGAACATGATGGTGGTGGCAATGCAGCCATTATCGGAGACTTCTACTTCGGCGAAGTGTTTCCGGAGGAATTCACCGGCAAGTTGTTTTTCGGTGACTTCATCAAAGGCTGGTTGCGCTACGCTGATATCAGTGACCCACAAAATGTCGTGGTTACAGACTTTGCCACTGACATGATGCCGATGGTAGAAATGCGAGTGGGTGCGGATGGCGCGCTCTACTACGCCAGTATTACAAGCGGTGAGATTCGGCGTATTCGTTTTGACGGGGTGGCGGATAACCCGGCAACCCCTACGCCGACACCGACGCCGACCACGCCGACACCCACACCCACTGATGGAGACAATGGGGGTGATGACTCAGATGGTGGTTCAAGTGAAGGAGATGTCACTCAGAATGTAAGTGTTGGTGGGATATCGTTATTTGTTCTGGCTTTTGGTGCGCTGCTAGTGTTGACGAGAAAATCTGTGAAGCGTCTTCTTGTCAAGTATGGTTCCAAGGTCGGTAGCTGACCGCTTTGTTTGTTATACCCTCTAAAACGCTTTCGATAACTCTATTTTAATGAGCTTAAAGACAAAGATTGGCAGTATCACGCGACGCACTCATCGTAGCGTGGCAAGGCTGTGCAAGCTTGGCGTTTGTTGTGGAGCACTGTTGTTTGTCGTGGCATGCTCAGACGGGGTGCAGTTGGGGGAACAGGGGCAGCAAGGGGAGGGAGCTGAGCCGTCGCCTGAACCAACCCCTCAGCAGCCTCAACCTACAACACCCACGGAGCCACAAGAGCCACAAGAGCCTTCAAGCCCCGTTCAGCCGCCGACTGAAAGCGCCCTAGGATTCGTACACAACGACGGATTTGAAGGCTCCTTCTTCTCAGGTTCGGGGCAGTGTTCTACTTGTCATAACGATATGACAGACACGCAGGGACAAGATATTTCCATTGTGGATGCTTGGTCCACCAGCATGATGGCCAACGCAGCACGCGATCCATACTGGATTGCCAAGGTGGAGGCGGAGATGGCCCGTAATCCGCAATTGGAAGATCAGCTAAACGACACATGCTCTCGTTGCCACACGCCGATGGCGAACGATACCGCTCGCAAGGACGGGTCTCCCATTGCAATTCTGGGTGATGAGGGGTTTTTGAATAAGGATAACCCGCTGTTTGATCATGCGATGGAAGGGGTGAGCTGCACGTTGTGTCATCAGGTTGAGGATGATGGTTTGCTGGGCACCGTGGAGGGTACATCGGGTAATTTCAGTGTCCCCATCGCTGATCGCCGATCAAACCGCCCTGCCTATGGTCCTTACGTGGATCCTAATGGCGTCAGGATGCAGGCCGAATCTGAGTTCAATCCTGTCTTTGGCCCACACATGGCCACCTCCGAGACTTGTGCTGCCTGCCATGATTTACGCACACCAGAGTTCGGGCAGGACACAGCAGAGGGTACATCGCCTGCATCATTCTTTCCTGAGCAAATGGTGTATTCAGAATGGAAAAACAGTGCGTTCGCAGTGAGTGATGGTAATGAGCGTACGTGCCAGAGTTGTCATATGCCTGAGGTTGATGGTCTGGTCAATATCGCAAGCTCGGGTGGTGCCATACCCAGAGAGGGATTCTCTCAACATACGTTTCTAGGGCCCAATACGGTGATGCAAAGCATGCTGATGAACAACGCCGCAGAGCTTGGCATCAGCGTACCGGCCGAAGAGTTTGAAAAATCAATTGTGCGTAATCGCGCGTTTATCAAAACATCAGCGTCGGTTGACATCCTGTCTGCCGAGGTGCTGGACGGTACGCTCACCAGTCGTGTGCGTGTCCGTAACCTGGCCGGGCATAAGTTACCCAGTGGATTCGCATCCCGACGCGCCCATATTCACTTTGTCGTCACTGATGACAGTGGAGCTGTTGTTTTTGAATCGGGGAGACCTAACGCTGATGGCAGTGTGGTGGGAGTTGCTACCGATGCCGATAGCGCCACGTTCGAGCAGCATTACGAGGCTATAACCGCGGCTGATCAGGTGCAGGTTTATGAAGCCATTATGGGCGATGTTGCTGATCAGGTAACGCATACCCTGATGAACGCTACACAATACCTCAAAGATAACCGCTTGCTGCCAGACGGATTTGACAAGGCCTCGGCAGCCGACGATATCAGGACACGCGGTCTTGCCTTGAACGACACTGATTTTGATGCTGGTGGTGACGAGGTTGAATACCGCGTTGCTGTTAGCGGTGTAGGGCAGTTGCAGGTTAGCGCCACACTTGTTTATCAACCCTTGGCGTTTGGGCATCTTCAGGACCTGTTTCAAAACGCTTTTTTGCCGAACGTGAGTTATTTTAAAGGTCTGTTTGAATCAGCCAGTCTGAAGGCGGAGACTATTGCCGGTGATAGTGTGCAAGCAGTATTTCGTTAAGCTGCGCAACGGTAAGTTGCACGACCCTTTGCTGTCTTGTGCAGACAATTCGTGACGCCTTACATCGCAGATCATTGGCACGGCAGACAGTCGCTTGGCTGGTCGTTCTGGGTGAACCTTGTGGGTATTCGTTTTGTCGTTTTCGGCCTGCAAGATTCCTTGGGGCAGATCCCCGACGTTGACTATAGCGACTACCGTAATTTGGTTCTATTCGGTATCGTTGCGTTCCACATTGTTCTGCTTGTTTGGGGGATTACAGGTGTGGTTCGCTCAGCTGAGAATCACTTTGCAGAGAATGGCAACATGGCCCTGGTCTGGGGCGCGCAGTTAGGGGCGGTGTTGCTGTTTGTGCTCACGGCGCTTTACTCGCTTGAGGCTGTTCAGATGACCATGGCCACAGCATCGAAGCCCGGTGATAACCCTCTGCACAACATGGCGCAACAGCATGCCAATGAATATACCTTGAAGCTGTCCGATAGTAACGATGTGTTGTTTGTTGATGGCACTATTGAGCTGGGGATGACCCGCGCTGTGAGAGCGTTGCTGCAAGAACCTTCAACGATCCACACAGTGGTGTTGAATAGCCAGGGCGGAAATATCTATGAGGCCCGCGGACTGTCTCAATTGTTTAGCGACAAGAGCGTAGCAACACATGTCAGTGAACGCTGTGCGTCAGCTTGTACGATTGCGTTTGTGGGTGGTGTGCGGCGCACAGCCGGGCCGGGTGCCAGTTTTGGTTTTCATCAGTACAGGGTCGATGCCAGCTATACGATCATAGTGACCGATGTCACCAAGGAGCAGAGACGTGATCAACAGCGCCTTCTCAGCGCCGGCGTGGATTCTGGTTTTGTTGATAGCGTGTTTGAGCAACCGTCAAGTTCGATGTGGTGGCCTGCGCTGGCGGTGTTACGCGATGCGAAATTTTTGGGTGCTATTGAACCGTTGTCGACGAAGGCTGGGTCAGCGCTCGAGATGCAAACTGACTTAGCGCCTGAGTAACAAGGGCAGCCAACGCCATATTTGTAGCACAGATGCAAGAGCGGCTGCGGCATAGGTTAGTGCTGCTGCTTGCAGTATGCGTTTCACAGCTGGGAGCTGTTCGTCGCTGACGTAGTCGCCGTCACTCAGAACTGGCAGGGCTTTGTTGAAACTGGCGTCCCACTCTTCGGGTAAGACGATAAGGTAGGTGGCTGCACCGCATACTGCCATGAGAATACCACCAACCAGTGGTGCGCCGAGGCCTGCAGGGTGGCGTGTGAGTACGCCGATGATCGGTGACAAGGACAAAAGGGCCAGCCCTGCGCGTTGTAGCTTCATGGCCATTGGGATGTAGCGGCTTCGCAGCTGGAATATCTGTTCGTTCCGGTGCCACTGAATGGCATGCCCTACCTCGTGAGCGGCGACGGCGACTGCCGTTAGCGAGCGCCCATGGTAATTGTCGGGTGATAACCTGATAGCCGCTTGGCTGCTGTCGAAGTGATCGCCAAACGGTTTTGTCTCCTCAACGATAACGTCGGAAATTTCGAATCGTTGGAGCAGGTGGCGGGCAAGTTCTGCACCTGTCCCCGGGATGTCTTGACGATCAGCTTTATAACGAAAAAACACCCATCGGATCCACAGTTGAGGACCAAAGATCAAGGCAAAAAGCCCAATTGCACCGATGATGATAATCATAATAAACCTTCATGACACTGCATACGCGATCAGATATAGTGGCTCGATATCAGATACCTTGAGAGAGTTCCAATGCCCACACGACCCGGTTGGTTTGACGCCTGCATAATTGGCGCAGTTTTCACTACAATACTGTTAGCGGCAAGTGCGCATGTCGGATTTTTCACCTTCCTGATAAATCTAATTTGCCTTGCAATGTTTGTTGTGCCCATGATGGCAGCTGTGCGAGACGGCGATCTGGATGACAAGAGCGGCTCCACCACCGCACAAATGTAGGGCGAGTGGCGAGGTCTGTAATTAGCTGTCGGTCAGCAGCTGTCTGGGCGAATTCCTGAGCGATCTTGCGTTTGATCGCTCAGGCAGTTGCAACTCTAGGGTTTACTACTTCTCACTTTCCAGTAGCGCTTCAAACTTGGCGTCAGCGGTTTCAATAAACCCAGGCACATCTTGCTCCCAGAGCCTTTGCACCTTGTCACTGAAATTGAGATATAGCTTGCCGTCAAGAATGGACCAGTACTCTGGCTCGATTTTTACCAAACCGTCTTGGGCTACGCCATAAGCGCAGTACCCGCCGTACTGTGGCGCGTACTTGGTGGGTTCTGCCTCGAACAAGTCAAGGTGCTCTTGCGATGAGAACTGCCAAGTGGCGCCTTCGTAATCGGTAGTGAAAGAAGGAGAGCCCTCAACTGGCGCACCCTGGGTGAAGTAGGCAACGGTGTCGTAACCGCGGATCGCTATGCCCGACGCTTTGTAGCCAAAGAAACCCTTTTTTTCGAGTGTGTTGATGGGCTCCGCTGCCAAGGTGACGTTGGCTGCCACAAGACTTGACACAGCAAGCATTGCTGCTAGAAAAATTCGTTTGATAGAGGTCATGGGTAGATGGCCTGTGGCGTTGAGGATGGATACTATACAGATGGCGAATTGGCTCCGTAGTTCCTCTTTAGAGAGGCATTTGAGGGTGCATCTAGGGTAGATCGGTTCGTTTCTAGGCCTGTCTGGTTCGATTACCGTAAAAAATTCAGCACTCCAAGCTTTTTCTGGCTTCGCATGCGAAAATCTGCTGGCCACACAGCCAGAGAATGCTATGCCAGGGAATTTTAACTACAGCTTCAATGATGTCGCTGTTGTATCGATCGAGGCGTGCGATGCGCCTATCGTTGTAACCTCCTCACAAATTGATGACATGCTGGCGCCTTTCTACGCGCGCGTAGGTGCAGAGCCTGGGCTCTTGCAACAGTTGGCAGGTATCGAGGAGAGGCGGCAGTGGCCTGCAGATGTCTCCTTCATTCAGGCATCAACCATGGCTGGTGAGCAGGCGATACAAGCTGCGGGGATAGATCGATCACGCATTGGTCTGTTGACTAACACCAGCGTGTGCCGCGATCGCTTGGAACCCTCTACAGCTGTCAGTGTTCACCATGCGCTAGGGCTATCAACGACATGCCTAAATTTTGATATCTCTAACGCCTGTCTGGGCTTTGTCAGTGCGATGCATATGGCTGGCTCATTAATCGAATCGGGTCAGATGGACTACGCGCTGATTGTCGACGGGGAAGGCACTCGCGAGATCTATCAACATACTCTGGACAGGTTGCTGGATGAGAGTTCCACACTGATTGATCTGTACGCCAACTTTGCGAGTCTTACATTGGGTTCAGGCGCTGTTGCCATGGTGCTGGGCCGGCATTCGGAGAATCCCGGGAGTCATCGACTGCTTCGGGGTGATTTTCGGGCTGACACCGAACATCATGATTTATGCGTTGGCTCGCTGGAGGGTATGCGGACTAATACACGCGAACTACTGTTGGCGGGGACAGCCCTTGGCAAACTGGGTTGGGACGAGTCAGACAAGGCAGATTGGGATGATATGCAGCGTTACATTATCCATCAGGTGTCCAGAACGCACACTGCTGCCATCATCGAGGCGCTGGGCATTGATCCGCAGCGTGTTCCCATGACGTTTCCCACGTTTGGCAATATTGGGCCGGCGGCATTGCCGGTCACCTTGGCAAAGGAGGCTGATTCGCTGTCACCAGGCGACAGGGTGTTATGTATTGGCGTTGGCTCCGGGCTGAACGTCGCGTTCGTAGAATTGCTTTGGTGAGCGCGCAAAACAAAGAGAGCGCCGGTGCAAGCGCGGGTGCAAGCGCGGCTGCAGATGAGAGCACGAGTGGTGCTGCCAGTTTGCCTCCAGTTGGCATTACCGGGCTTGATCCGGCATGGTCGAGGTTAGTCACAGCGCCGGATTCACAAGGTGCGCTGCGAACGTGGCATTTACTGGATACCTGGCACGGTCGCTCTCCAGAAGGCATCAATACAAACGATCAGACTGGCACTCATGAGAGCAACGTAGAGGGTGCAAAGGCGCACACGACAGCACCAACGCTAACGTTGCTCTGCGTGCACGGTAACCCATCTTGGTCTTTCCTTTGGCGTCATGTGCTGGCCAGCGTGCCGACGAACGTGCGTGCGATTGCCGTTGATCAGCTTGATATGGGATTCTCGGAGCGAAGTGGGGTGCGTCGAACGCTAGGCATGCGTGTGGACGATCTGTGCGAGTTAACCAAGGTACTAGGGGTGTCGGGACCGGTGGTCACTTTGGCACACGATTGGGGTGGCCCGATATCGCTAGGCTGGGCGCTTCGGCATGTAGCGCACCTCAAAGGGGTTGTATTAACGAATACAGCTGTTCATCAACCAGAGGCGGCTTCAGCGCCAGCAGTGATCCGCCTGATTCGTAGTAGAGGGTTGTTGAAGCTGATCACGGTAACCACCACAGCCTTTATTCGTGGGGCCATCGAGATGTCCAGGCCCGCGTTGTCGGCGGATGTGCGGGACGGTTTTAACGCGCCGTATAAATCTGCTGTCAGGCGTGCGGCCATTGAGGATTTCGTTTCTGACATTCCGCTTGACTCCAGTCATGAAAGCGCTGCAGTACTTGATGAGATTGCTGCAGGAATGGATGCGCTAGCCTCGACGCCTGCGTTGCTGTTGTGGGGCCCACGCGACAAAGTGTTCAGTGATTTGTACTTACATGATCTGGAAAGACGGCTGCCACACGCCAGCGTACACCGATACCCGAAAGCTGCGCATTTTGTGACTGAGGATGCTGATGTTGCCGGTGCTGTGCGTGACTGGCTGGGCGGGTTGATGCGCGACGAAAACCCCAGTGCTGTTGAGACTAAGCGTGAGCCCGTAACTGAGGTAGCAAGCCGCAGAGCATTAGCGGATTTCACACAGGTCGATCCAGAGATTGAAGCGGTAGTGCAGCTTGCGCCAACTGATGCGTCAATCAGCTTTGGTGAGCTGAACACCAGCGTGGAGTCGCTGGCAGCTGGCATGGCAGCATTCGGTATCAATAAGGGTGACAGAATCGCTCTGTTGATAACACCGGGTATTGATCTGGCAAAGGCGGTGTATGCGTGCTGGAGGCTGGGTGCCACACTTGTATTGGTTGATTCGGGTTTGGGCAAGGCAGGCATGCAACAGGCGCTGCGTAGCGCAAAGCCTGACTATTTAATGGGCATTGACAAAGCACTGGTGGCCGCAAAGCTGTTGGGTTGGCCGGGCAAACGTATTGCGGTGAGTTCGGGGCGTGGAGCTTTCAAGCGCGGCCTGGGTGTCATCACAGACATCGATAGCCTGAGCGATCTCGGTCTGGGCAAGGCTGTCCCCGACTGGCCCACGGCTGACACACCGGCTGCGCTGGTGTTTACATCCGGTTCCACCGGCCCCTCTAAGGGCGTACTGTATTTGCACGGTCAGATTCAGGCGCAGCGAGATGCGCTGATGAATCTGTACAAGATAACGCCCAATGACACGCTAGTGGCAGCCTTTGCACCGTTCGCACTCTACGGGCCTACGATGGGTATCACCTCGATGGTGCCGGATATGGATGTCACCAAGCCCGGTACCCTGACTGCTGAGGCACTGAGTACTGCAATAACAAGGATTCAGGCGACGCTGGTGTTCGCCTCACCTGCAGCTCTAGTAAATATTGTGGCAACACACTCGGGTGTGTCAGCGAAAACAAGTGCTGCTCATGCAGCGGTACGGCTTGTATTGTCAGCGGGAGCACCAGTGAGAGCATCGCTGCTGAATTCTGCGCGTGCAGTTTTTTCGGATGCCAGTTTTCAAACTCCCTATGGTATGACTGAGGCGTTGCCTGTTGCCAACATCTCGCTAGATGAGCTTGAGGCTCTTGAAGCAGATGCAAAGCCGCAAGATACTGATCATCGCGCTTCAACCTTTGGTTTCGGCGTGTGTGTCGGCTACCCGTTGGACGGGGTGCAGATTTCCATTGATCCCTTGGGTGACGATGGCAAGCCCACAGGTGAGCTCACACGTAATGCGGGATTGTTGGGTGAGATTATCGTGCAGGCTGATCACATAGGCCAAGGCTATGACAGGCTTTGGCATACCAATTTTCTGGCTGCTGTTTCTGACGGCGCCCATCGAAGCGGCGATGTTGGCCAGCTGGATAGCGATGGCCGTTTATATGTTGCCGGTAGACTGGGCCATGTGATTAACCGTGCTGCCGGCCCCCTGGGGCCGGTTGCTTGCGAACAGGCTATCGAGACCTCATCGGACGTTGCATTAGCTGCTGTTGTGGGTGTTGGCCCTGTGGGTACTCAGGCTGTTGTGGCGGTTCTACAAATGCACGAGAGCTCATGGCATAGTCCTGGTAGTGCCTCTTTGGAGTTAACCGATACGGTGCGTGCATGCGTAGGATCGCTGGCAGACATAGCGGCGGTGCTTGTGGTTAAGAAGCTACCCGTTGATCGTCGTCATAATTCCAAAATCGACAGAACCGCTGTGGCTGTGTGGGCGGCCAGCATGCTTGCCGGGGATAAACAAACAGCACTATGAAAGTATTAGTCACTGGCGCAACCAGTCTTATTGGACGTCATGTCGTTGGGCAACTGCTGCAACGTGGTGATTCGGTGACAGTAGTTCAGCGCCGCCAGTCAGGTCTTGAGGGGGTTGATGAGCTGTGCTGTGATCTGGGGGTAAGCGAGCCTTTAAAGCCATTGTGCAATGCTATGAAAGGCTGTGATGCGGTGGTGCATCTGGCTGCTAAAGTGAGTGTGTCGGGGCGTTGGGGATTGTTTGAGGCTGTCAATATTGAGGGTACTCGCCGCATGATTCAGGCAGCTCAAAGCGCTGAGGTACCGCGCTTTGTGCATGTGTCATCGCCGTCAGTGGCGCATGCCGGTAAGTCTTTAGTGGGTGTTGAGGCCGGTGCGGCAGATCCTGACAATGTCCGTGGCCACTACGCACGCTCAAAAGCACTGGGGGAGATCATAGCGTTGGCGGCTAACAGTGATGCCATGAAGGTGGTTAGTTTGCGCCCGCACCTTGTGTGGGGCCCTGGTGATACACAATTAACGCAGCGAATCATTGATCGAGCACGTGCTGGCAAGCTTGTGTTGGTGGGCAGTGGACAGGCTTTCATCGACACCACCTATATAGACAATGCCGCCAGTGCCATAGTGGCAGGCGTTGATAACACCGAACGTGCTGCTGGTCGTGCACTGGTTGTCTCTAACGGCCAGCCACGCACAGTCAAGGAGATCATTGGGCGAATCCTTCAATCAGCAGGTTTGTCAACACAATTGCGCCACGTGCCAAGCGCTGTGGCCATCACTGCCGGTGGTGCTATTGAAATGCTCTGGCAAGCTTTGGACAAACAAGGTGATCCGCCAATGACACGTTTCTTGGCGGAACAGTTGGCCACAGCACACTGGTTTGATCAACGTGAAACGCAAGAGCTGCTCGACTGGAAACCTGCAATTGGTCTGGAGCAGGGTTTCATCAAACTCGCTGCATCCATGGCATCCTCGTAAGGTTGTAGTCGCTTGTCTCATGCTAACCCGCATGGCGTCAGGCTTTGTCGAATCATGATCTGTATGTCATGTATTTATGGTAGTGCGCATGTCACCCAATAGTCATTCGTAGCGTTCAGAATCTGTTCCGCACCGAAGCAGTCTTAGCGCATCTTCTGGTTCCCATCGACGGATGGACGAACTGGAGAGTGAGAGCCAAACCGCTTCGGTCAACCGCAGTATTCACTTGCTTAAAATGATTGGAGATTTTAATGACTATTCGTAAAACAGCACTGACAATTGCTTTCCCATTGACGTTACTTTGTACTGTAGCTGTTGCCCAGACTGATATTGCTGCAGTCATGGAGGCGCTTGATGCCGATGACAGTGGCACATTGTCTGAAGCTGAAGCTTCTGCCAATGAGATGATTATCGGCAACTGGGTAGCGCTTGATGCCGATGCCAATGGTGAGCTCTCCACTGACGAGCTTGCAGTACTCGCGCAGTAGTAGTTATCAAGGAGTATTTGCGATAGTGGGTTGCA
>JALZVU010000171.1 GCA_023301795.1 Granulosicoccus sp. | reverse complement strand
GACGGTGCACTGCGCGCTATTTCAATAAACTCCTGCTCAGGTAAGTTCGGCCCCGTAATCACGCACCAGGAACCCAGAGAAGGGAGTTGTGTGGATGCACCAATGGCAGCACGCACAAGATCTGCACCCACCGCACCGCCCCCGGCAGATACCACCACATCAAATTGTTCTGTGATTGAATTGGGCGGCGCAGCGCTAACCATGCCGGTGTATACGATCTTGTCATTGATCTCACTCGCACAGGCAAAACTGCTATCGAGCGTGGCGAATGTCGGATCGCCATGGACCAGTACTTTATCGAAATGAGCATTGATCAATCTGGCAGTTTCTGCATCACGACCAGGTTTTGTGCGTCGCTGCAAAATATCCCGAATGGAGCTTAGGAGAAGCGGCTTAGTCTCAGATGCTTCAATAGCTTCAATCAGCGGTAACAACTCAAAACGCACCTGACGGCGCCCAAACGGAAACGCCTCAAGAACCACGATATCCGGGAGCCATGATCGATAGGTATCCAGCAACATCTGACAACGCTGCTGTTTAAATGCATCGTCTATGGGTTTACCCGTATCGTCTACCAGCGTGGAAAACTCGTCGTTGGATACCGCCATGGGCGGCAGGGCAACATGTTCAATACCAGTAAGATCGAAACCTGCCAGCGGCATGCCGCCTGTCACCAACATCACATCAATGTTGTCATCCCGAAGCGCCGATACGATACGACGTACACGCATCAGATGACCGATACCCAGCAGATGTTGCACATAAAAAAGAACACGCAGTGGCTGATGCCCAGACATCAGTCTGCTCGGCTCCATTGAGTCTCAAACAATACGCGCAGCTGCGTAATGCTTGTGTGGTAGTCAAATGTGCTTCTCACCTGCTGTTGTACAGCGCGCCCAAGCCGATCACGCAGCTTAGGCTCAGAGATGGCTTGAAGCAGTGCTGCCGAAATTGCTTGCGGGTTCTCCGGATCCACCAGTAGTCCATTCTTGTCATTGACAAACAATTCGGGGATACCCGATATAGTGGTGGAGACACATGTCAGGCCTTGACTGGCTGCCTCCACCAGAACATTGGGCAGTCCATCACGATCACCATCGGGCGTGATTCGACAAGCCAGCGCAAACACATCACTGGATTGGTAGTGAGCGAGTACCGCGTGTTGATTGATGGCACCTTCCCACACAATCCTGTCATCAATCTTCAGTGCATTGGCCAGTGTTTGCAAGCTCGTTAGTTCTGTTCCGCCCCCCACATGGACAAAGCGCCAATGCAGATCATCAGGCAGCAAGGCAAGTGCCTCTAGCAGTAGATCAAAGCCTTTCTTTGGCACCGCACGCCCAACACTCAGGATAATGACGGGGTCATCCGGCTGCCTGCCATCACGGGTTGACAATGGTCTATCCATAGGTGGAAACCGCTTTAGGTCGATACCGTGATAACTCAGATGAACCCGTGAAGGGTCAGCAGCCAGCGATTGCAAATGTACATGGCCAGTTTGAGTGCAGGTTACCGCCCATCTGGCACTGGACAACTTTCCACTAAGCTCCCAATCCGGTGAGGTCCAGATATCTTTGGCATGCGCCGATACCGTCCAGGGGACATTAAGGATCCGACTGGCGTAGCTGGCTACAGAAGCAGGCGTGTGAATAAAATGCGCATGCAGCCATCCGGCACCTTCCGGCCATTCGGCCGCTAGTACCAGGGCTTGCCCAAAACGTCGGCACCTGTTGCGTGTGAAGTCTTTCTTAAGATCTGTTAAAAATTCTTTGAACGCACCGAAAAATCCTGGCCTTCTGAAGCTCGAAGCCAATGCTCTGGCCACCCGGAAAGGCGATTCATGCAGGTACTCAGGCAAGTACATCACCGGCGCCTGTATCTCATCGTGTACAGCATGCCGACTGGTATCAGTGGGCTGCCTTAGAGACACCAGAACAAGCTCGATCCCTGCTCGCTCCAGCCCCAATAACTCTTGCGCAATAAAAGTCTCTGAAAGCCGTGGATAGCCTTTCAGGACAACGACCAGCTTACGAGGCACAAGTGCACTCATACTGTTGCAACAGGCAGCGCCTCTTGAGCACGTTGCGCACGCACGATGCCGCCCAGAATTTCAGCGACGTTAGTCAGTCCATCGAGTTCAAAATCCGAATCACGCTCTGAGGGCTTGGGACGCTCCGGCAGCTGCTGAAGAGCCTTTGCCATCTTACGAGGGTCGTCAGCATCCTCAGGCAAGATCATATCCACCATACCAAGCTCAGCTGCACGCCGAGTTCGAATCAGCTGCTCTTCACGTGGGACGGTACGCGGAACAATGAGGGCAGGTTTGTCAAAAGACAGAATTTCACAGAATGTGTTGTAGCCACCCATCGACACTACTGCCTTTGAGTTGGATATGAGCTCCTCCATCCGCGAATCGAAATCAATAACACGAACATTGCCCAGCGCCTCTCCCCGACGAATGAATTCGTTGCGCTCTTTGCTTGGCATATAGGGCCCCAGCACAATCAACGCTTTGTAGACTAAATCGTGTTGTTGTTCATAGGCTGCAAGTACCGCCCTGATAAGCGCAACACCATCACCACCGCCGCCGGCAGTCACCAGTAAGTAATCGCCCTGCTGCTTGCGATTTGACAAGCCATCCTTTGAAGCGTGGCGTTTTAAAAACCCGACAAATCGGGTTCGATCCCGAATGCTCTGAGGGATGTCCAGTCCGACCATCGGATCATAGAAACTCTCGGGACCGTACACCCAGACATGATCATAAGCCTGTTCAATTTTTTCGATCAGACCTTTCCGCTTCCACTCTACCTTGAGAAGCCGCGGCGCATCCATCACATCACGCAAACCCAGAATGAGGGTTGTTTTCTGTGTCTTCAGATAGGCCAGCGTATCGCTAATCTCGCCTTTCAACCCCATGGGTTCTTTATCAACAATAAAGATATCGGGCTTAAAGGATTCTGCTGTATGGCGAATGATGGACTCACGCATTCGAATCGTCTCACTCAGATCAATGTGTTGATCAAGCGAGGTGTATTCACCGTTACGCAGCTTTATAACGCTGGGGATTTTTACAAAATCTACGCGTGCCTTAAAATCGAAGGCACCAGCGATAGCGGATCCCGAGATAATGAGCACAGTGATGCCACTGTAATGTTCAACCAGTGAATGAGCAATGGTTCTGCAGCGACGCAGATGCCCCAGCCCAAACGTATCGTGGCTGTACATGAGAATTCGTGCGCCGTTTAAATCTCCCACCGTACCGTACCTTGCCCGTTGTAATATAAATTTGGTTTAACTCAATATGATTGAAAAACAATCATATAAAACCCGCTGAATCGACTGCTATATAGAGCACTGCTGCGATCGACTACACCGTACGCTTAAGATACTAAGCCTACTTGTAGGGATCTGCCGCATCACGCAATCCATCACCCAGGAAGTTGAACGCCAGTATCACCAGAATAACAGGAACAACTGGAAACAACAGCCAAGGGTACAACGCTATGATATTGATGCTTCGTGCTTCGGTTAACAGAATACCCCAACTGGTGATGGGTGGTCGTAAACCGATACCCAGAAAGCTCAACGCCGTCTCACCAAGTATCATTCCAGGCACTGTTAATGTCGCACTGGCGATAAGGTGTGACATAAATCCCGGAATTAAATGTCGACCTATCACTCGACTACTTTTTGCGCCTAGCAACTGAGCCGCCACTACGTAGTCCTCTTCACGCAGTGATAACAACTTTGATCGTACCGCTCGTGCCAGACCTGTCCAATCCAGTAATCCCAGAATCACTGTGATGCCGACATACACCAATAGCGGGCTCCAGGTTAGCGGAATGATAGTAGCCAGCGCCATCCACAAGGGAATGCTCGGGATAGATTGCAACACCTCAGTAATCCGCTGCACAACCATGTCGAAAATCCCACCACGGTAGCCTGCAATACCACCGATGATGATACCGAGCACAAAGCTCATGAGTACACCGAGTATGCCGATCGTCAGCGATATTCTTGCACCGTAGATGGTGCGCGATAGTACATCACGCCCCAGCCTGTCGGTACCCAGCAAAAACAATTGACCACCTTCTGCCGGACAGACCAGATGAAGATCAGACTCAAACAGGCTCCAAAACTCATAGGAGTCGCCACGGCAAAAGAACCTTAACGTCTGTATGTCAGTGAGATCATCCGTGTAATTTCGACGTAGCGTATTCATATCCAGCGTCATGTCCTGCCCATAGACAAAGGGCGCTACAAGTTTGCCTTCATGAAAAATATTGACAGATATTGGCGGAGCGTAGATAAACTCAGTGTTGCGTGTATGCAGGTTGTAAGGCGCAAGAAACTCACTGATCAGGATTGCAAGATAGATCAGAATCAGGAAAATGCCAGACGCTAGTGCCAACCGGTGCTGCTTGAAATACAACCACATCAAACGAGTCTGAGACGCATGGGCCGTGGGGCCTGCCAGATCGTTATCGTTTTCTACATCGTTGGGATCGTAGGGTGCATCGGATACAAAGTGCTCCAGCGGCGCACCTGGATTAGGTAATGGCGACTTCACTTGTGTCGTCCCTCACCAAATCGTATTCGTGGATCAAGTAGTGCCAGAGCAATATCAGACACCAGTACACCTATGACGGTAAGCGCGGCCAAGAACATCAGAAACGAACCCGCAAGATACATGTCCTGACTTTGCAGAGCTTTGATTAACATTGGCCCCGTGGTTTCCAGTGAAAGCACAATGGCTGTGACTTCAGCACCTGATATTACCGCTGGCAATATAGAACCAATATCCGAGATAAAGAAATTCAATGCCATGCGCAGTGGGTACTTGACGGTTACCTTAAATGGATGGAGCCCCTTGGCGCGTGCCGTGATCACGTATTGTTTGCGCAGCTCATCAAGCAAGTTGGCGCGTAGCCGTCGAATCATGGCAGCCGTACCCGCGGTACCAATAATAAGCACCGGTATCCACAGATGCTCCAGGATGGAGATGAACTTGTCCCAGGACATGGGTTGGTTAAGATACTCCCGCCCCATCAAATGCCCGATGGATGTGCCGAACCACACATTCGCAAAATACATCATGACCAACGCCAGAATAAAATTGGGCACCGCAATTCCAATCATCCCGACAAACGTTAAGCCGTAGTCACCCCAACTGTATTGGTGCGTTGCCGAATAGATACCGATGGGAAACGCGATTAACCAGGTAAAGGCGATAGTCACAACAGACACCAGAATAGTCAGCCACAAACGATCCCCGACCACCTCATTCACCGGTAAGCGAAATTCGAACGAGTAACCGAAATCACCCTGCACAATACCGCCAAGCCAATGGAAATAGCGCACCACCATCGGCTTGTCAAACCCATAGCGCTCTTTCAGCTGCTCGATTTCAGCCAGATCTGCTGCCTCACCCATGGCACGAAGCTCTGAGACATGACTTTCAAAATAGTCACCTGGCGGCAACTCGATGATGGTGAAGACGAGCGCAGAAATTATCAGCAGCGTAGGGATCATCGTAATGATCCGCCAAAGGATGTAACGCAGCATCGTTATCCTTCTTTTTCCAGCCAGAACGTATCAGGCATGTGAACACCCAGAAAGCTGGTAGGTGCAAAACCCAACAGCGAACTGTCAGGGATATTACGCATTCGCGAAGATCGAACAACAGGCTGCAATGAGCCGTTAACTGTGCCGATTGAAAATACTTGGTCTGCGTGGATAGCCAACATGCTGGCCCATATCTCAGCTCTTTGCTCCGTTGTTGTCGTCTGCATCCAGTCATCAAGAAGCTGTCGCAGCTGCTGCACTTCTGGTATGTCAGGTGGGCTACCTTGCATTTTTGCCGACATATAATGCAAGCCCCACACAGGCCAATGCAATTGATCGTCCATAGTGGGCGCAAGCTGCGAGGGCGCCATATCTGCAGACGGTAGACCGTTATCAAGACCCATAAAGACGGACATCATGACATCCCCTCCGGTTACTCGACTGCGAAAAATATCGCGCTGAGAGGAGCGGATGAACAGTGCAATGCCGACATCCCTGAAGTGATCAGTAATCAGCTCCAGCGCATCGGTCTCCAGCGTGCTCTCACCCGCAGATTCAATAGTGATGTTGGCAAGCCTACCGTCAGGCAGTAGCCTTATTCCGCTATCATCGCGCTGCTCTAACCCAAGCTCGTCAAGCATGCGGTTGGCTTGTTCGGGATCGTACGCTGCCCACGCCGTGGCGTATTCGGGTTTGAATAACGAGCTCTCCGGCAAAATGGTATCGGCACTTTCATTGGCCAAGCCGTAGTAGATAACCTGATTAATCTCTCGGCGGTTGATCGCTAGCGACATGGCGCGCCGCATCTGGGCATTCTGAAACAATGTTCTCCACGTCTCGTCTTTGCAGTTGAGATTGGGAAACAGCGCAACACTTGATCCGCGTGTTGTACGCCACAAGGACACCTTTATAGGGAATCGGCTTTCTGCCTCCTTGATCAATGTGTAGTCGGGCAAGCTGATGCCGGTTACTTGCAGATCACTCTCGCCCGTGGCAGTTTTAGCACCTATGATTTCTGCCGAGCTGACGTTCAATACCATCTTGTCGATGTACGGCAGTTGCTTGCCAAGCTCATCCACTCGATGAAAGAAAGGGTTTCGTTCGAATATAAATTGTTCGGCCGGCGGCGATGTGGTGGGACGCCAGGCTTCAAGTGTGGGCAAATCCGGATTTTCAGGTCTGTTTTGTCTGGACATCTTGCGATGCAAACCCACCCAGTCATCTACCCGGTATTGCTCGATGAAAGCATCCAGATTTGATGCTGATTGGAATTTTGCATGAAACTGGCGCATATAAGCTGCCGGCAATAGCAGTGTCAGCGGGATGGGCGACGCAAGCTGCGTGAGAAATTGAGGCATAGGTGCATCCCACGAATACCGCACCGTGTACTTGTCCAGCACTTCGAATTCTGCAACCTTGCCGTCGAGCTTTAAACTCGTTGGTGGCCCACCTCGGAGGATATCCAGATTAAGAACGACATCGTTCCAATAGTACTGAAAATCATCGGAGGTCAGTTCACTGCCATCAGACCATCGGTGACCTTCACGTATATGAAACGTAAATATTCGCCCTTCCTCAATATCATAGGATTCCAGAATATCAGGAATCAGCTCAAGCTCACTGTTGTACCCGACAAGCCTTGAATAGCTATTCATAGGAAGGTATCGAATATCCTTTTGCCGCCCGATGAGCATTCGCACGCGCCCACCGTGCTGACCAGGTTCTCGCCCCATGGCTGCTAGATTGACAATCCGAGGATTTTTTGGCAAACGATCCTGAAGCTCTGGCAGCACACCATCACTCACGCGCTTTGCCAACAAGGGCGAATCGAGAGACTCGGCAATTAGCTTGCCCGGCACGGCAGTGGTGGCTGCCAACAAACCTAACATCTGACGCCGAGTAATCATAATCTTAACTCCCGCGCATCAGCCGCATTGCGTGCCAGAACAAAATGATCATTACCCAGGTCTACCGTTGATAAATCGCCTGGTTTGTCACCACGAAACGCTGCATTCCAGGACATCGATGAAGCAGCGCTGGAGGTGGCAGCGGTGGAAAAATCCAATGGCCGATCCAAGTCGGGAAACGGCACCGCGTTCATCAGTGATCGAGTGTAGGGGTGCACCGGATCGTTCATGATGACATCGCGAGGCGCCAGCTCTACAATTTTACCTGCCCACATGACGGCCACACGATCTGCCATATAGTCAATTACAGCCAAATTGTGCGAGACAAATAAGTAGGTAAGCCCCATACCTTGCTGAAGATCTTTTAACAGATTCAGAATTTGCGCCTGCACCGAGACATCAAGTGCTGAGACAGGTTCGTCACAAATGATAAGACTGGGAGCCAATGCCAATGATCGAGCAATTCCAATACGCTGACGCTGACCGCCGGAGAAACTATGAGGATAACGCTGCAAGGCATTGGTACCCAAACCCACAGCTTTTAGCAACGCTGCTGCAGCGGCATTGCGTTCTTGTTTACTGCCGCGTTCATGAACCTCAAAAGGCTCACGTAAAATATTACCTACCGTCATACGCGGGGAAAGTGATGAAATCGGATCTTGAAAAACCAATTGAATTTGTGTGCGGAGCGCCTGCAACTCCGGCCCTTTTGCTGATAGCACATCAATGGGCCCAGCACCGTTATTAAACGTAATGTTGCCTGTATCAGGGATCACAGCGTTCATCAGA
Organism: Granulosicoccus sp.; assembly: GCA_023301795.1. GTDB lineage: Bacteria > Pseudomonadota > Gammaproteobacteria > Granulosicoccales > Granulosicoccaceae > Granulosicoccus. The sequence continues at coordinate 2,110 of JALZVU010000171.1, read as the reverse complement.
ATTTTCGAAAGCGTTGTCTTGCCGCACCCACTCTCGCCTACCAGCCCGAGACACTCTCCACGACGGATATCAAAACTGACACCATCGACCACTCGCACCTCCGCACTCCCATCACGAACTTTCCAGTCTTGTTTACGCGTGATAAAAGTCTTACTGACGTTGTTGACGGACAACAGTATCTCAGGACCTTTAGCAGCGTAACGCTCTGGCACCGATAGCCCCTCCAGCAAGTGATCAACATTAGTGTCAATGTCGCGCAATGGGGTCAGGCGTGTACTTCGATCCATGCCGAAATGTGGGATAGCGCCCATGAGACCTTTGAGATAAGGATGTTCGGGAGATCGAAATATAGCGTCGACAGGTCCTGCCTCCATGATCTGTCCGCGGTAAATCACTGAGACCTCATCAGCCATGTTGGCAACCACACCAAGATCATGTGTGATCAGCAGGATGGCCATGTGCAGCCGTGATTGAAGATCACGCAGTAGCTCTAGAATCTGTGCTTGGATTGTTACATCCAGCGCCGTTGTGGGCTCATCAGCAATTAACAACGCCGGCTCGCAGATAAGCGACATGGCAATCATTGCGCGCTGGCGCATGCCACCAGACAGCTCGAATGAGTACATATCAAACACTTTGCCAGGCTCTTCAAACCCCACCATGCCCAACATTTCCTCACAGCGGCTACGTTGCTCGGCAGGTGACATTATTGTGTGTTCGGTGAGCAGCTCGGAGATCTGATTACCGATGGTATGTAGTGGCGAAAATGAGGTCATCGGCTCCTGGAAAATCATGCCGATTCGGTTACCCCGAATGGAGCGGATCTTGCGGCCATCGTGCGGCAGCTCTGCCATGTTATGCACGACGTCAGGCTCGCGTGGGTCACAAAAAAGCACCTTGCCTTGCACATCGGCTATCTCAGGCTGCAGGCCCATGATCACTTGACTGATGACTGACTTGCCCGAACCTGATTCACCTACAAGAGCTGTAACCTTACCCGGCAAAACACGCAGGCTGGCACCCTTGACCGCATCGATTTTCCCACCTAGCAATGGGAAGGAAACACGCAGATCCTCTATGCGCAATAAATCAGTATCAGAGGTCTCTGGTTTCACAAGGTCAGGCATATTGAGTGGGCTACTATTCTCAGCGAATTCTATCTGACACGGTGGACACCGATAATTCGCACAATGGCGGATCCGCGCTGCATACCATTGTTCGGCTGATACTTACGATAACATGAGCCTGAACATACCGTCCCGCTTATATTCAGGTTATTCTAATGACAATAAAAACGATCCTGAACCGGCGACTGGACGCAGCAGCATCACTCAGAGCGCAAGGACAGTATAGCCAAGCTCATGACGAACTAACCTCCCTGGCCGCAGACCCTGATTCAGCTCTGCTAGGCCACACAACGTTACTGGGATTACCCAGGCGACTGCATTCGGCCTTCTTGAAGCTTGCCAAGACTCAGCGAGACGCTATCCAGACAATTGGTTACCAGTACCATCTAGTGCCGGCAACCCATGTTCTAAACCAGTACGCAGCGTTTACGCTTGAGGAGCGCCGTGCCATCACACAGGCCAACCGGCAGCCAATACCTCATGTGATCCACCAGATCTGGATTGGCTCAAATACCGCTCCGGTGGGAACTGAGGCATGGCGAGAGTATGCAAAACACCACGGCTATGACTATCGCTTGTGGCGCGAGGACAGCTTAGAGTCGCTGGGAGTCAACGATGACCCGATGTATCGTTACATGCTTGACAAAGGGGATTTGCCAGGTGCAGTCGATGTAGCCCGATATAACATCCTACACAAGTTCGGCGGAGTGTATCTTGATTGCGACTGGTACCCGGTTAGGCACGACATCAGTTTTAACGATGTTTTACCTATGACAGGACTCACCGCCATGCCAGAGGACATTCCACGCCACACCGGCAAAGGCTGCACACTGTTGGCAAATTCATTCATTGCAGCCCCTGCTAATCATCCAGTGTTCACGCGCCTGTCTGCGGCTATACCTCAGGTAACGGCAGAACTGCCAAAAGCGCCTGCCTGGTGGTCAACCGGCCCACTACTGTTTACGCTGATGAGCCGAGGTGGC
>JALZVU010000170.1 GCA_023301795.1 Granulosicoccus sp. | reverse complement strand
CGTGTAATACGCTTTAATATCAACAACCTATATTGGTTGTACAGGAGTTATCCCACGATTCTGTGGATAAAACCCCGCCCATTCGATCTGAAACTTCACCACGGCTTCACAGCAGATTCACAAAGTACAACGCTTCTCGACGGACTCGCAATGAGCCCCGACATAGCGCTGAGCACCAGCACAGTGGAGGTTGCTGTGGCTCAAAGTCCAGCAGGATTTCTGGCAAGACGCTCAGTAACGGGGCTGGTGACAAGATGTTTCCGTCCATGCGCCCGTGGATGATAAGTCACTGAAAATATGACTTGCCGCAGCACGGCCAGTAATGTGCATTTCGAGGGTGTGCGTTACTGGCTATTTGCCCATTTTAGAGCCGGCAGAAACAACACCGAATCACTTCGCTGAAAAAAACCACCCTGGGTTGCCTCTTTGATATTCCAGCCATCATCGACCCGCTCCAGATGAAGCGTAAATGCCAACGGCCGCAGCCCAGGCTCTGAACGCCATTTCAGATCTTCTACTATCAGGTACTGTTCGCCATCGTGGGTTCGCAATTGGTATAGAGGCATATCAAAAGTCTTCAACACATGCCGCATTAACTCATGTTGTAGACAAAGAGCCACGAACTCTCCTGACTCGTGATCTTGTGAATACCACTGACTGGGCCAGAACAGATTCTGGTAGCGGTACACATAGCCTTTTTCAGTCTCAATAATGACTAGCCAACGCAGTGGTGCCAGAAACATCGGTTCAAGCTGGGGTTTTAGTCCAGCAAGATCTACTGGCAATCGCACTTCTATAGCCGCCTGCACTAACGACTTTAGCAGCACAGAGCAACCGATATACACCATCAGCGCAATCATACTTTGCCATGCGTAAGGCCCCACAAGACCGTACACACAAATTGCCAGTATGAATGGATCAACAATGAAATGACTGCGAGTGCTATACCGCTCGCCTGAAAATGGATGCAAAAGGCAGGTGCCGAAGCTGGTGAGAACATCAAGTAGCAAGTGTAGACTTGTGGCACCGATACAAAGCACTAACATCCACCCCACTGGCAACCCTTGCGTATAACTTGCCAAGCCTGCAAGCAGTAACGTCAGTGAAAAAGCCACAGGGATATTGTGGGTTAGAATTCTGTGGAATTTCCAGGCCGCGATCTTGCCGCGAAATTCAGCCAGAAAGTCCAGATCAGGTAATGACCCTGCAATAGTACCAACAACAATACAGGCAACCATTGCCTCGGGTATTGCCAACTGAGCTACCGCCATCCCAAACAATGCCCCACTGGCGGCATGGGTTACTGAGTCCATTTCTCACGTAACCCCACTGAGTCAGAGTGGTTAGCAATCTGGTGGCTCAAGTTGTCATAGCTGCTGGAAATTTGCGCTTCGAGCTTATCAATAAACTGCTCCATGTCCTCGGATTGAGAATACTGCAACGTAGGAAGAATCTGAAATAGTAGTCGACGATTGAAACTTGGGCACACCTGCAATATGCTTTTCAAACAACGTGGTGTTGTGAAAAATGATCGCGTACCAGCAACGCCAATGGGCACGATCTGCGCGTTTGGCATTTTTTCTAACAGGATACGAAGTCCTTTGCGCCGAAACGGCCGACGATGTTCACACTCTGAAACACGCTTAACCCCTTCAGGGAAAAATATAACTGCCCTTCCCTGACTGTCTAGTCGTTCGGCAAACGCTGACAACGCAGCCTCATGGGCTGTGAACGATGACTCACCTTGCGTCGGTGTTTTCACTTTTGCAGGTAGCGAATAGCAAAACTGACGCGCATAGAAACTGAAAGAAGGAAGCCATCGATCAAGTCCACTGCGACAGATGAATGCTATCTCCTTATAACCTACAGCATTAAAAAGACGGTTACCCAAAATGCAAACATCCAGTGACGAATGATGACTGGCCACAAACAAGATCGGGCGGTTTGGATCAACGTTCATAGCGCAGGTATCAAATTCAATGCGAGTTCCCCAGAGTTTTAACAGCAGTTCAATGAAACGATTGAGCAAGATAAAACTCCAGCGTGAAGCCTGGACAAGTTTTAAGCGGTGACACACCTTTATCACAACATCAGTGATACAGGACGTAATGAAAACCAGTGTGCCTACGACCACCAATAGTATCCAGCTTGCTAATGTATGAAACATCTCAACGCACCTCAACATTAAGTAAATGGGTGAGCATTGCCTCTGAGTCATTCTGCTTTCTCAGCCAGGCAACGTTCTTTTGTAAATGTTCAAGCATTTGCGGGTTGGCAAACAATCCGCTCAGATATCCCTGCAAGTCTTTTAGTTTTCTGCTGGCAAAGCCAATTCCGTGCATCTGGATAAAATGCTGTTGGTAGTGCTCATGGGCACTCCAGTCAAAGCCCACCACAGGCACACCAGCAGACACACATTCAGACAGAATGCCCGGGCTTGTTCGAATCAACATAAGATCGAATTGATGGAATTGTGATTTGAGATTTGCTGTATAGCCTTGGGCGTTTAGCTGTAAAGGGTGGCAATCATTCATCAGATTGCGAACCTGTTGTAGCAACTGAATGTTGGTTCCACAGAAGACACTGATACTGATGTCGGCAGCATTAGGCATTGATGCAAGTACCTTGAGCAAACCAAGAATCTGATTGGGGTTGCTACCGTCTTGTCCAGAGACAAGGCCAAGCTGTATCGAAGGTGAGGCCTTGATTGACGGGGAACGGTATTCAGTATGTCCGGTAGGTATCAATGGCAGCGTGTAAATCTGATGAGATTGATAGCCGCATTTCAGGGCTTTTTCCTTGCCTGAATCACTCATAACGTACATTGCATCAGCACCACATCCAAACCATGCCCAATGAGGGTCAAAGTCTGTTGCCATGATAATGGTTTTCGGGGGTTTGGGAAAACGAGCAGCAAGCTGTGGCAGACAATGCGCAGGGTTAAAGTGAACAGCGATGAGGTAATCGCACTGTTCTGGCAACAGCTTTTTTATGCTGCGAACCATAAAGGGACGCATCAACCCAGCAGTACAATGTGTGATGACTTTAAAGTTGGTCAAATTCAAAAACGAAAACCAGAGGAAATCGCAGTGATACCGAAGCCTTGCAAGCATGGGTAGTCTTTGAAACAGATTCTTCTTGTAGACATCGATCACACTGAATTCACAGGCTTCACCCAGCCGATGCTCAATGAGAGTTTTTAACGCATTAGCTGCTGCGTTATGGCCGCCCCCACTGGACGCCGTCAAGATTACTACCCGGGCACTCATGTAAATCTCCAACCGGTTGGTTTGCGTTAACTTGAAGTTGCAATTAGCTTATCGACGATGTGAATTCTTCGCCGGCATCGCGCCCTAACCAAACGACTAGACTTTTCAATCGATGCACACTAAAATATGGGCCTGTTAACGCTTGGATCGCCATTTACTTGCGAGACGTAGTAACGCTATATGCTCGGCACGACGCCACTTCTGGAATCGTCAGCAGCAATTCAGTTGGACGGTGTATCTTGCCCATTCTTTGGTCAAGCAGAGACATTTTGGCCAACTCACCTGACCCTCTGCGCGCAGAACCGCGTCAGCTTAGTGTCGGGTATACCGACACGTGGGGTTACATTCCCCGTCGGGCACCTACATTAACGAGCATCTGACAGAGCATCACGGACGTGACTTTCGATCAATCAGCCGTATTTCTTATTTTAGCTGTAGCGATGATCCTGTTCGTCTGGGATCACTGGCGCTATGACGTTGTCGCAGGGTTTGCACTCATCAGCGCAGTCTATGCAGGCGTGGTGCCGGCCGAGCACGCGTTCGAAGGGTTCTCTCACCCGGCCGTCATCACTGTAGCGAGCGTGCTGGTGATCAGCCATGCACTCCAGTCTTGTGGCGTTGTGGAGCTTTTTCTCAAGTATCTTGCTTATGCGCGTGGCACCATATACAAACAAGTAGCCGCCAACACTTTTGTCACCGCACTACTCTCCGCATTCATGAACAACATCGGCGCTCTGGCGCTGATGCTGCCAGTCACCATACGCGATGCGCACAAGGCCAAACGCTCCGCATCTCAGCTACTGATGCCATTGTCATTCGCCAGCCTTCTAGGCGGTCTGGTCACCTTGGTAGGCACGCCACCGAACATCATCATCGCAACATTCCGCGCCAACAACTTGGGCGAGCCCTTCAGCATGTTCGATTTCACCCCTGTTGGACTGGTGGTGGCCGTATTCGGCATTGTGTATCTGGTGACTATCGGCTGGCGACTTCTACCTCGACGGCAGCCAGATCCAACGCATGGAGAATCAGAACAGTTTCAAATCGCACGGTATGTCACGGAAGTGCGAATTCCAGAAACCTCACCACTGGTGGGCACTACAGTAGGTGAGCTTGAAGCGCGTTGTGATAACGAAGCCACTGTCATGGTGATCATACGTCGAGACAGACGACGTATGGCTCCCCCTGCAATAGAACGATTGCAAGCTGACGACCTGTTAATTCTGGAAGGCCATACCGAGACTCTGCAACCGCTTTTTGAAAATCCGGGCTTGCTGGAAGCAGGCGCGGAAAAAGTAGATGCGGAATGGCTTAAATCACCGGAAGTTCGCGTTATCGAAGCTGTCATCATGCCCAACTCAGCCATCGAAGGATTATCGATGCGCTCATTGAGTATGCACAAACGCTTTGGCGTCAACCTACTGGCTGTAGCCCGTGAAGGACGTGCTGCACGCACTCGGCTGAAGCTCATCAAGTACAAGACGGGGGACCTGCTCCTGCTGCAGGGAGAAACACGTGCTCTGGAGGAGATGTGCCAGATTTTTGGGTGTCTGGCCATCAAGAATCGTGGCAGAGAGATCGTTGCTCGTCGCGGGGCATTGTTCATACCCGGAACGTTCGGACTGGGCATCTTCGTGGCCGCCATGGGTTGGGTGCCCGTACAGATAGCATTTGCCACTGTAGTGGGGGTGTTGGTCCTCATGAAAATGATATCGCTACGCGCCGCCTACCGCAGCATCGAGTGGCCTGTTATCGTGTTGCTTGGCTTTTTGATTCCTATCGGAGAAGCTTTGCAGAGCACGGGAGCCACCGATCTTATTGCACAAGGCTTTGTCGGTGTGGCAGATGACATGCCAGTGTGGGGTCTGCTGGCATTGATTATTGCGGTATCCATGGTGCTGTCAGATCTTGTGCACAACACGCCCACGGCCGTACTTATGGCGCCCATCGCTTTCAGCATTGCAATAGGGCTCGATCTGCCACCAGACCCCTTTCTTATGGCCGTGGCGATTGGCGCCGCCTCGCCTTACCTCACACCCATCGGGCACCAATCCAATACTCTGGTGATGGGACCCGGTGGGTACAAGTTTGGCGACTACTGGCGAGTCGGCTTACCACTCGATCTTGTCATTATCAGTGTTGCGGTACCGATGATTATCTGGGTGTGGATGTAGCTGCTTTACAATCACATGACTTTACTCGTTTGCTGCATACGGTATAGCTCACGATAACGCCCGTTTAATGATATTAAACAGTCGTGCGAGCCCTGTTCTACAATCTGGCCCTTATCAATAAAGACAATATGATCTGCTTGCCGAATGGTAGACAAGCGGTGTGCGATCACAAAGGCAATACGACCTTTGAGCAATGAGGTGAGTCCTTGCTGTATCTGCTGTTCTGTCTCAGAGTCGATGGAGGACGTGGCTTCGTCCATGATCAATATCTGAGGGTCAGACACAATGGCGCGAGCGAACGAGATAAGCTGCTTTTGTCCAGCTGACAAGCGATCACCGCGTTCACCTGCCTCAGTGTGATAACCCTCAGGCAAAGACCTGATAAAGG
>JALZVU010000169.1 GCA_023301795.1 Granulosicoccus sp. | reverse complement strand
CGCAACTTTCCGACCTTCACGATTATTCAGTATGTGATTCAACAATGTAGTCTTGCCGGCGCCAAGAAATCCAGATAGAACCGTAACTGGCAGTTTGCCGTGCATGTTTAAAAGATGATCCGCAGGAGTTTGCATATTTATATTGGAAGCCGTGGGTTGATATTCTGGTCAATCGAATTCATGACTGTCTGGATTCTGACTATTCAATCAGACCATAGGGGATCCAGAGTTAGCAACATGCGCCGCTGTTCTCCAGAGGCTATCGCCGGTGATCGATGTATAGCGCCAAAGCCTGCATTACCTTGCCAAAGCGCACCCTTTAACAATACAACTTCGCCCCTCGCGGCGCGCTGGCACACGCCACCAACAATCTCCGGATCCGAAAAACGTGCTTTATCAACCCCCTGATCTTCTAACCACTCTGTGCCTGGTCCGGTGTACGTACAAAGCATCCGGATCGGGACACGATCAACATGCCAGCGTGGACACATAGCGCTTTCTACACTAGCGTAGCGAAGACCTACGCTTGGGCAATCCACAAGTTCGCACAGAATCTCTGTTAACAAGGCTATATCGCTGCGCAGTAGCTCACCGCCTTCACCTGCTGGTAAATCGACAAGTTGCGGTCGATCATTCGCTTTCAATACTTCCATCATTTGCAGTGGTCGGTGTGCAGCTGCGTCAGTGACGTAAGATGTTATTCCCCTATCAAGCGTGCGTTGCCAGCTGCACACTTGCATAGCGGGATCGAATATATCAGCAAGCTGTGCAATGGTAGTTACGCGGCCCCAGCTATCAGCACTACAGTTGGGGACCGCATTCAGAACAGACATATCAAGCTCCGGTTATTTGGTTTTCAGCGTGGCTGATTATGTTTTGCACTTTGCTCATCAACAATATCCAGACAATTGACATCACCAATGTTATGTTACAACATATCATAACATCATCCATTCAAAACTACCCCCTTGTCTCATGTATCACACTGATAATCGAAATCCCCTCACGCTTAAAACGCTTGCGACGACTATATTTGCGACAATTTTATTCATTTCACACACGTCTATTGCCGCTGAAAAGACCACGTTGAACATATCCTCACCGTGGGAAATAGCCAGTTATGAACCTTCGGTTGCAGGCTTTGCTTTCTACCGCCTCGGGGTGATGGAAACACTGGTGGACGCAACAGTAGAAGGCGTACTCATACCCGGGCTCGCCACTGATTGGCAGATGAGCGAAGACGGTCTGAATTGGCGCTTTAGCTTACGCCAGGGTGTCAGCTTCCACGACGGTAGCCAACTGACAGCAAAGATCGCTGCAGAGTCCTTGCAACACGCGCTTGGTAAACCAGGAATGCTCGAGAAGGCGCCCATCTCAGCTATCGAAGCTGATCAAAACTCGGTGGTGATCACGCTTGACAGACCTTTTGCAGCCCTCCCCTCACTGCTCACCCATAACACCACCGTCATTGTTGCCCCAGCTTCAATCAATGAAGACGGCTCTCACATCGCCGCCATCGGCACAGGTCCTTTTGCAGTAGACACCTTCACCCCGCCACAGAGTGTGGACGTCAAGCGCTTTGACAACTACTGGGGGGACAAAGCGAAGCTGGAAAAAGTCAGTTATCTGGCTGCAGGCCGGGCCGAGACGCGAGCACTTCTGGCTGAGAGTGGCGATGCCGATCTGGTCTTCTCACTTGATCCGTCGGGCTATGCTCGTCTGGCCGAGATAGACAGTGTGGACACAACGGCTGTCCCCATCCCGCGCGTGGTAACGCTCAAGCTCAACGCGGGTCACAAGTTTCTTGAAGATCCACGCGCACGTCGCGCTCTAAGCCTTGCCATAGATCGTATTGGCATTGCCACCGCGATTACTCGCTTTCCTGAAGCGAGCGCGTCGCAGCTATTCCCACCAGCACTGGATCAATGGCACAACGACAAGCTTGAGCCATTGATCCAGGATATCGAAACCGCTAAAGCCCTGCTAGCCGAACTCGGCTGGGTAGTCGGCGACGACGGCATCTTGAGTCGAGATGGCGAACGCTTTTCAATGCTGCTTCGGACTTTCCCCGACCGGCCTGAGTTGCCCCTCATGGCTGCCGCCCTACAAGACCAATGGCGCGCCATCGGTGTGGAGCTGGAAGTCAGTGTTAGCAGCTACTCAGAGATTCCGGCTGGACACAAAGACGGTTCGCTACATGTGGCGCTCTACGCGCGCAACTACGGACTCACCCCCGATCCCATTGGCACGGTGCTGCAAGACTTCGGCCCGGGCGGAGGGGACTGGGGAGCCATGAACTGGGACAATTCCGATGTTGCACAATCTCTTAAAAACATCGCTGCCACCAATAACCAGACGGCACGAAACGAGAACATCGCTGCCGTTGTCGAAACGCTTCACGAAGAGCTGCCCTTGATTCCGATCGTCTGGTATCAACAAACAGTCTCTGTTGCCAAGGGTTTGCAAGGCTATGTAGTGGATCCGCTCGAGCGCAGTTACCGACTGAACAAAATCTCCTGGACGGCTGAGTGATTCGATCGTCCGTATTTTGGTCCGCTGTTGCGGGGCGCACCTCACAGGCTGTGCTAGTTGCAGTGGTCGTCGGCGTGGTCAGCTTCTGCATGATGCAAGCTCTGCCTGGTGATGCTGCCTATCGCATCGCCGCCGGGCGCTACGGTTACGACATGATGGATGCAGCGTCAGCGGCTATCGTTCGCATTGAGCTGGGACTGGACCAACCCACGTCAGTACAGCTGCTGAATTGGCTGGGTTCACTGGCTCAGCTAGACCTTGGAAAATCTGCTGTCACTGGCAATCGAGTGACCGAGGAACTCAGCGTTCAGCTCGGTCATTCACTACTACTCGCGGGTGCAGGGGTTGTCGTATCACTATTGATAGCCGTGCCCATCGGTGTGGCCGCCGGACTTCGCCCCGGGGGTATTGTCGATCGCATCAGCTTGGGCGCATCCATTGTCTTGCGCGCAGTGCCTGCCTTTGCACTGGGCGTTTTGCTGATGCTCGCACTCGCAGTGCATATGAAGTTATTGCCCGTTGCAGGGTTTCAAAGTCCAAAGCACCTTATCCTGCCTGCGCTTACGCTCGGACTCGGGCTTGCAGCGGTTTCTAGCCGAGTAGTCCGCGATGCGGTCTGTGACGCCATGTCTGCGGAATGGCGTATGTTTTCACGCACCAAAGGGCTCTCGCGCTGGCAAACGCTAAGGCGTCATGTGTTGCGCAATGCCGCCCTGCCGGTTGTTGCTTATGTCGGCGTACAACTCGCTTATGTCATCGAAGGTGTAGTGATCGTAGAGAGCATCTTTTCCTGGCCAGGCATTGGCCATGCCCTGGTTCACGCTATCTTCGGTCGTGATGTCGCGATGGTTCAGGGCACAGCGCTCGCGTTGGGGTTGCTATACGTTTTACTCAACTTACTTATCGACCTTAGCTGCCAGGGCATAGACCCACGCAGGAGAGCAATTGCTTGAGCCACACTCAGATCCTCGCTAACACGCCTCAACAACGTGGTCTGAATTTCGCCCGTTTACTCGGCTTAAGCCTGCTTACAGGCTTGGCACTGTGTGCTGTGATGGGCCCTGAACTCATCGGCATAGACCCTGCGCGTCAGTCTTTAATGCATACGTTACAAAGCCCCAGTGCTGCGCACTGGTTGGGCACGGATCACTTGGGTCGCGACATGCTGGCGCGCCTGCTATCCGGGGCGCAACTGTCGTTGTCTCTCGCCGCCTTGTCAGTGTTCACTGCGGCAGTACCCGGCACCTTGATGGGGATTCTTGCCAGCTGGCGTGGAGGCTGGACCGATCGCATATTGACTTTATTTGCAGACGCCGTGCTGGCCTTGCCTGGATTATTACTGGTACTAATGCTGGCCGCCATCTCACCAGGTTCCTGGTGGGCGCTTTACGCGGGGTTGTCACTGACGTTATGGGTGGAGTATTTTCGCTACACTCGTCAGCGTTCTCGCGTGATACTTTCCGAACCCTCTGTAGAGGCATCTCGATTGCTGGGCTTTGGCGCAGTACACATCGTTAAACGGCATCTATTACCAGAGATAGGCCCTGGCCTACTCACCATCGCAGCCTTTGGTGCGGCCACGGCCGTAACGGCGGTAGCAGCGCTGGGATTTGTCAGTGTTGGCATCCGACCACCAACCGCTGAATGGGGTGTCATGATGACCCAACTTCTACCCTACTGGCGCGAAGCACCATTTCTAATTCTGCAACCTGTGCTCTGTCTTGTACTGACAGTGCTCGCCTTGCATTTATCCGTTGGTGTGAGAAAACCTGCGTGAGTCAAACAACTATCAGTGTAGAAGCGTTATTCGTTTACGCTGGCACCAAGCAACTTCTGGGGCCAATCAACTTTCGTCTCATGGCTGGGCGGACGCTGGTTATTATGGGCGAGACGGGAGCTGGTAAAAGTTTGCTCGCGCAAGCGATACTAGGTACTTTGCCCGACGGCTTACGTTCAAGCGGGGTTATTCATCTCAATGGTCAGCGCATTGACCAGCTCAGCCCACAGGAACGTTCGAGGTTTTGGGGTCGAGAGGTTGCCATCTTACCGCAAGAGCCTTGGCGCGCACTCGACCCCTTAATGCAAGCCTGCGCACAAGTTCAGGAGTCACATCGCTTTGTTGCGGGCTTGGATAAACAAACAGCGTCGACAGCCACTGCGAATGACTTCAGCACACTGGACCTCAATGGTGCTGAACGACGTCTACCCGGGGCATTGTCTGGAGGCATGGCACAGCGTGTGGCGTTTGCCGCTGCTACTGCGGCAAGTGCTCCCGTGCTAATCGCCGATGAACCCACCAAGGGGCTCGATGCCGAACGCCGTGACAAAATCATCAGCCTGCTGGCTCAGTGGCCGAATCAAGGGGGAGCACTGGTTGCCATCACCCACGAGGCTTTTGTAGCAAGACAGCTCGGCGGAGACATAATGGTGTTGAAGTCTGGCACACTGGTCGAAAACGGTACAAGCGAAGAGGTGTTGACCAACCCCCGTGCCAGCTACACGCAACAGCTACTGGACGCTGAACCGCACTCATGGTCCAAGCAGCCAGCAGTCAAATCTGGTGAACTTCTGCTTTGCGCTAAAAACCTCTGCATCTGGCGCAATAACACGTGTTTGCTAAAACACTTTACTCTAAAACTTCACGCCAATGAGCGCATTGCTATCAGCGGGCCCAGTGGCGTGGGCAAGACGTCATTGCTGGATGTTCTAGCAGGGATAAGAAGCCCGGATGAAGGACACGTAACGCGCATGCGATCTGTGGGCCATACAGGTATCCAAAAGCTCTACCAAGATCCTCCTGCCGCTTTCCCAGACAAAGTACCACTGGGAAAGAGCCTGCGCGACGTTGCGCAACTACATGGCGTTGAATGGTCCGTGGTCTCGGGGTATCTGTCTGAACTTGGTATTCATCCGTCACTGATGGAGCGACGCCCTGATGCTGTTTCAGGTGGAGAGCTTCAGAGGATATCAATCGCCCGAGCCCTGACTGCCAAGCCCGCCGTTTTGTTGGCCGATGAGCCTACATCTCGTCTCGACCCTATCACGCAGCGCGAAACTCTGGCGATGATTGCGGGCATCGCCAAAGAACGCGGTGTTGCTGTAGTACTGGTAACACATGACCTGGACATTGCAACAAAATGGGCCGATCACCACTATCGGTTGGACTCAGTCCTAAGCTAGTACCCTGCTAAACGGGTACTTGCTTGTCTGTATATTCAGGGACGCTGGTAGCCGGAAAGCTCAATGACGTAACTATCGACCGTGCCTGAGTCGTACCAGTCGGATCCGAAAAGCAGGCGTGTTCCACTGGGACTGATGGTGACGTGTGGTTCGCCAAAGTAGGGTCTGTATTCACCGTTTTTCGCAAGCTTGCCTGTTGAACGGTGATGAGCCAAGCGACATACTTCAGTGTTGGCTGGATCAGTATTAACAAGATAGATCTCGCTGAAAAAGGTAGTCGCCTTTTTCTTCCCATCCAGAAATTTTAATTGTTCTGGGTAGCCCACACTGGACATGGCAACCCAACCCGGTTTTTTGTACGCCTGCGATGAGACGTGAGTGCTACTGGTTGTGTAAGGGTAGCCACCACTTTCGTTAATGATTGTTCGACACCCGCCAGTTTCGAGGTTGTACTCGGTAAGATGCCCGATACCCTTATCCGGGTCACCGTCGCACCCCTTGGGTGCAGCATCAAACGTAACTTGATACAGAGCATCTTGGCCATCCCAGGTTTTCCCAAGATTGCCGTGCTCGTGGAATTTTCTCATATCAAGGTCGTGTACGACCGTCTTCAAATCGGGCGTCAGTATCTTCCCCTGCAGCCAAACGTTTTTACTGGAAGCTGTCGGGATTGGTGCGCTCCACGAATCCCAGTCTGTGCCCGGCCCCATGCGCATACTGTGGGTCTCTCCGGTGCTGATTCGATATGTTACGGCGAAGTAGTTCTTTTCCTTGGACGAACTGTCCCAGCAACGAAAACCGAACAGGTCGTCGTCCAGAGACTGCATATGCACATCGCCACCGGGGTGAGTGACCGAACCATTGCAGATGTCAGAGAAATCCTTGATAAGTGTTCTCTCTTTCAATTCAACATTTACGCTGTATAGCTTGCCGCCCTCACGATGAGCCTTGCTGGAGTAATACAGGATGTCCGGATCTGTGTGGCTCCAGAATACGTCTTCAAGGTCACTTGGGAAAATGTCCAGTTGCCGTATAACTTCATAAGAGTGGCCATCGACAAGATAGTGTCCAGAATTATTGCCAGTGCGATAGAGCACCATACGGCTTTCATCAACATTCCATGCTTGTACAGTGCTGTAGACCGGCTTGAAAACTTCTCCAGGCTTGCTATCAGTTATGCGAGTTACTTTGGTGCCGAACGCTGGTTCACGGTAGGCCGCAAGATAGGGAGGCTTGGCAACCTTGGGAATCACTACCGATTCATTGTGTGTGATCAAACCTTCACATAAGCTGGCTAGCGCGATGTTCGGAATGAGCAACAAACCACCTATGAACGGAGCAATCCGCAAACGGCCGATGTTGGGGCGTTTGTCTGGCACGGCACAGCGTGGTTGATGGGTCATGGACTTATGGTTTCCAGTAAGTGGCGATGTGGCCGAGTGTTGC
>JALZVU010000168.1 GCA_023301795.1 Granulosicoccus sp. | reverse complement strand
CGTCCTGTGTGCCAAGAGGAGGCCATCGCCGTAGTTACAGCAATCCGAACGTTTTCTCGGACCAATGGATAGCCTCTTGGTATAAAAATCCGAATTCAGCTGAACCTGAGTTTTTATCTGTGCGCGCGCTTTCATGCACTTCCAGCGTTCGCAGCATTTCGCCGCCTATGCCACTTTGTTCAAGCAACTGACTTCGCATATCGTCACTGATGGAGACTTTCTCCAGCGCATCAACAAGCTCGGAATCCATAAGGACGCCTAACAAGGACAGGAGGCCGATCGTGAAATACATGGCGTCAGATCCTAACTTGCGCTCTTTGGCCACAAGTTGGCAGAATCGAGCGCGAGTCAGCGCCATCTTTGTCAACTCGGCCGGCTTGCCGTCCATACCCGTCATAACGAGTAGCGTCACCCAGTTGCGGATCGGCTCCCGCCCTAGCATCACGGTCGCATGCCTAATGGACGTCACTTCGGCGTTCAGGGCACACATCGGAGAGTTTACATACTTGAGCGTACGTACACTCAGTGCCACGTCGTGACTGATCGTCTCTGCAAGCTCTTCGATAGTGGCGGCCGGGTCGTTAATTTGAGCGAGCAGCTGTAGCACAGCCACCTTGTTCTGAGGAACCTTGGCACCACTCATCATCCGTGGTTTTGCAAAGTAGTAGCCTTGGTAATAATGAAATCCTGCCGCCTTTAGAGCGTCGAATTCATCAATGGTTTCCACCCTCTCTGCCAAGGATAACCGTCCCGCTTGCTCATCTTTGAGCCTATGCTCGGCCAATTCCTGCATCGTATGCTGAGTAATGTCGTACTTGATAATGTGCGCCAACGGCAAAAGACGTTGAAACTGTACGACATCGACAAAATCATCTAGCGCAATTATATGACCTTTTGCCCGTAATGCCTCTACCCCAGCAACTACCTCATCGGTTACCGTTACATCTTCCAGCACTTCAAGGACGCATCGCCCAGGCTGCAGAAGGTCGAGGATGTCAGGATTTTCCAAAAATCGTTGTGTGAGGTTTACAAACGCCAGCGCTGAACCAACAATAGACTCCAGACCCGCTTCAAGTATCGTGTTGATCAACACTCGGGCAGTGGCCGTGTCTCCATCAACATTGGCGTCGTACGCATTGGACTGCGAAGAGCGGAACAGCAACTCGTAGCCATATGTATTACCCACTACATCGAGTATTGGCTGGCGAGCAATATAGTAGGCCGACATGTCCCGTGACTCCATCCTGAGTGATCAATGGCCTGGGCACGTGTGGTGTGCTGGCAGCCAATACGCCGTTAACGGCCGCTTGCGCGCAATGTTTATTGATAAAAACGTTATCTGCGCCAATGTTCCCCCAGAGGCGTGTCTACACATGAATTAAAGCTCAGTACGCCAATGCATCCTGTCCACCTGAGAGTATTGACGTACTCTTGCACCGTATTACACTGGGGGCGCGCGCTGGATGGTCTACTCCGATCTTTCAAGTGCTCAAAAATCGGTATCCAACCATAAACTCAGAGGTAGTTTCCATGTGCGACCTATGTGTCATCAACGCAGTAAAGAACAGGATGTTAGACGAGCGTTCACCAGACATGACTGCCCGTCGTGATTTTTTGAAACGTGCAGCCATCGGCGCCACCGTAGCTGCAGGAGCTGGAGCCGTTGCTACACCCTCGCTTGCTCAGGGTGTATCGAGCGTAGAAGATTTGACGCACGAACTGCATCCCGACTTTCCCACGTATTTTGGTGAGTCGGGTTTCTCCATGGAACAACAGTTCAATTTTGCCGAAAACGGTTTTAATTTATTTAACTACACGATGAACGAGCACACTGGCACGCATATCGATGCTCCGCTGCATTTCTCAGCTGATGGCCAGTCCGTGGCTGAAATTCCGGTAGAAAATTTGGTAGTGCCGTTGTGCATAATTGATATTGCTGAACGCGCGGCATCCGATGCAGATGCGCAACTGACACCAGAGGATATCAAGGCATGGATAGCGGCTAACGGTGATATTCCAGACAAGGCCTGTGTTGCGATGCATTCAGGCTGGGCCCGGTACCTCAACGAAGAAAAGTACCGCAATGCCGATGCCGAGGGCAAGCAGCATTACCCGGGTTTCCATGTTGACGCTGTTCAAATGCTATTGGAAGAGACGGGTGCTGTCGGAATTGCATCCGACACCTTGTCGCTTGACCAAGGTATGTCTGCAGACTTTGCGTCGCACTACGCATGGTTGCCCACTAACCGTTGGGGTATCGAAAACATTGCCAATCTGGACAAGCTGCCCAGGAGCGGGGCAACCCTTGTAGTTGGTGCACCAAAACATCGTGGTGGTACAGGTGGGCCTTGCCGCATATTTGCCATGGTGTAGTAGCTGCAACCATAACCGCTACTAAACGAGGGTTGTGAAGAAGAATATGTAATCGTAGTGTGAAAAGTGCAGCGCACAATGCATCGTGTGCTGCACACAACGATTTTCCCTCTAATCACCCTAAGCCCATCCAAAACAAACCTAGCAACATAAATGAGCACAATTAATCCAATCAATAACCCAGAGGACAACCCTCGCGTTAAGGTTGTCTTCGATGAAATCCGTCAACTCAGAGGCACCGACTACATCAATAACTTGTGGCGTTACTTAGCAATGGATGCCGATTTACTGGAAAACGTATGGACCGATGTACGCGACTTGATGGCCACGGAGACGCTACTGGATTTCAAGACGAAAGAGATGGTGTATCTGGCTGTGTCTATCGCCAACGCCTGCCAGTACTGTGTTCACTCGCATACCGCTGCCGCGAAAGCCCGTGGCATGACGGACCCCGAGCACGCAGAGTTTCTGCGTATCGTGATGACTGCAGGCAAGACCAATCATCTGCTAAATGCCATGCAAGTTCCCGTAGACAATATATTTGATGCGGAGCAGGTGCTATAAGTTAACCCTAGTATTGCATAAAATTTCGAGACCAGAAGCTTATAGAGCTGTATATAAGGGGCTGCACGGAATTTTTACTGGGTTGAGTCGGGCCGCGTAGGCCTAGTCACTCTAGGCCTGGGCGGCCCCGAGAGATCCAGGAAAAATGAGTACAGCCCCTTAGATGCTGCTATAGAAGCAGCGAAGCGGTTCTGGGCCGGAATTTTATGCAACACTAGGGTTTAACCAACGACTAACTGGTGGGTGAGTCGTCGGATCTTACTTCCGCTGAATGTGCTTCTTCATTGTCAAACGCCATCACAGCCGGGGCAGGTTTGGCATTGAACATGAGTCGGAACACGTCAGTTCTCGAGTAATGGCCGCAAGGGTCAGCGGCAGCCTTGCCAATAGCAATCATATTCAAGTCGATCTCTGCGATCAGCAATCCTTCTTCATCAGGGGCCAGATTCTCGCCGAGGGGCGAGCCGTCGGGTGCGAAAATGCGTGCGTACCCGCCGCCTTTCTTCAATAGCTGCTGCTTCACTGGTGTGTCGCAAAGCAGCTCGATCATTTCGTCGGATACCGTGGCGCAGGCCGCAATCACGAAGCACTGGCCTTCGACAGCATAGATGCGACTGGCCGAGGTGTTTACTTCTGGGCCTAATGCATAGGCTCCACCTTCATAGAGCGAGAAACTGGGCCAGGCACCAACGTGAATTTGCTCGTTCTGCGAAAACATGGCGTATTTGCTCAGTGGTTGTAGATGCTCCCAACAGCACAGAGCGCCGACACGACCTATTGCAGTGTCCATGACGACCATGTCGCTACCATCGCCTTCAGCATAGACGGTTCGCTCAACATGGGTGGGTTTCAGTTTACGCCGACGCGAGAGTACCTTGCCGTCTTCGTCGTAATGCCATTGGCCCATGTAAAGTGTGCCATTTACATTCCAAGATACGCCCATCGACACTTGGATATTGTTGGCTCTCGCGGCTTCCGCCAGACGCTGATCCTGTGGACTGCCCTCGATGATCGAGTTTGCAGCGTAGCGTGGAACATATTGCATGCTCATCGCTGCCGCGTCGAGCCAGATGTACCACGGATAACCGGGCAGCCACGTTTCGGGAAACGCGATTAGTTTCACGTCTTTGGAGGCTGCCTCTTCAATAAGACCAATCGCCTTATCAATGCTGGCATCAAGATCGAGAAAAATGGGTGCAGCCTGAACGGCGGCAACTTTGAATGGCGCGGTCATGTGTGTTCCCGGTTGGTTTAGGTTCATTTCAGGCTAGCGAACATACCGGTGGGCTGCTTGCCACTTTGGGCGGAGAATGGTGTACATTTGAGCGATGGGCCGTTGGTATTGGTAGTCGAAATCTACGGGTCCGCCTGTGAGATTGACGAGAGTGTGCGATGGAACAAAGGTTCAGCACCGAAGATGTATCATCTGCAGAACGTGTTGAATTCTGGCGCGATGCAGTGTGCGACAGCTATGTACTTCTGGATTGTGAAACCACGACTCCCGGGCAGTTCTCTGGAAGTATCGATCTAACGCGCAGAGAAAAGCTGTCAACATCCTACGTATCAGGCAGCAATCAGATTGTCACTCGACGACAACGGGATATTGCGCGAAGCGATGAAGAAACGTTTCTGGTAAGTTTGCAGTTGTCTGAGGATGGTTCGGTACAACAGGACGGTCGATTGGCATTGCTTAAGCAATGTGATTTGGTGCTGTATAGCAGTGTAAGGCAATATCAACTGCGACTACCCAATGGCTTCAGTCAATTGGTTGTCCAAGTGCCGCGAGATACACTGTTGTCGCACCTTCCAAATGCAGACCGCTTGACTGGAGTTACGCTGTCATCCGCGACGCCATGTGGCGCTCTGGTTGCGGAGATGCTAGTCAAGCTGGTCGATGCCTTATCTGATCTGCCCAAGATGGCACAGATCGGTGCGCAACACACGATCATCGATCTACTGGTAATGGGTCTTGCCTCACTTGCTCCTGGCTCGTATGAGCTCAATGCGCCTAACCAGCAAACCTTGCTGCGAACAAATTCCTTCATAGAAAGAAATCTCTCTGATCCTTGTCTTGATCGCAATATCGTAGCAGCGTGGGCCGGCTTGTCGTTACGGCGCCTGAATGAAATTTACCAAAAGGAAGGTACATCGATCTCACGCGCGATTCGCGAATTACGTCTTGAACGAATTGCACGAGAACTTGTGGACCCGCGAATGCAGCAGCACTCGGTCAGTCAGATAGCATTTGCATGGGGTATAAATAACTTCCAGAGCTTCTCACGGGTTTTTAGAAAACGCTATGGGCAGTCGCCTACTGACTACCGTAAGAATCATTGTCCAAGTGATTGATCAGGCGGTCATGGCACGCTGTGCAAGACGTACTGAGATGCCGTGGATGATTCTTGTGAGGTGGGTCATGATATGGAGGAAAATCAGAGCTTTCGCCTGCTGTACTGATATTTACATGCAAATGTAACTGGATGTCAGGCCGCTATTCTCGCGTACCTAGGCAGTGGAACAGCAGGAATTGGAATATGGGGCGATCACCAATTGCTACAGTGGCTACTGCCTATAATTCTGTAGTTGATCTTAACAGTGCATCCAGTTCACTTTTGAAAAAATTGGAGGGTAAGCCAGACCTTATTTTGGCAAGCTACTCAAGTCTGGCTGATGTTACAGAGTTGGTTCACAATCTTGGAGTAATGTTTCCCGGCAGTTCAGTCGCCGGTGCATCTACTTGTCGTGGTGCAATTACATCGGAAGGCCTGTGTGCTTTTGGTGAATCTAACATTGCTCTTTGGGGGTTGTGCGATGATCAAGGTGATTACGGGGTGGGGTTTTGTGCCTTTGATGATGTAGAAGACCAAACGATTGTTGCTAATGCGACGATTGTCGCTCTGGATATAGCGTTAGCAGATAGTGGCCGTAATGGTGAGTTGCCTAGTCTAATCTGGATGCACGCGTCTCCCGGGAACGAAGGGGCTGTAGTTAATGCTCTGGATGAGTTCTTTGGTGGAGACGTCTCGGTTGTTGGCGGTTCTGCGGCAGATGAAAGCCTGGAAGGGAGGTGGAGCTGTTTTGCCGGTGGTCAGATCGGTAGTAGCGGTGTTTCAATCACCGTTCTGTTTTCAAGCTATGAAATTGGTACGAGCTTTCAAAGTGGGTATATTCCTACGACAGAAAACGGAATTGCTACGAAGTGCGATGGACGTACTGTATTCGAGATCGATGGCCAGCCTGCAGCGATAGTCTATAATCGTTGGGCTAACCAAATCGTTGATATGGCCACTGCATCACTACCAGTTAATGTTCTTGGATCAAGTACGCTTAGCCCGATTGGTATTGCAGTGGGCGATGTCGGCGGAATTCCATACTTTAATCTCGCCCATCCTGAAAGCTACACAGAAGAGTTAGCCTTGACATTCTTCTGCGAAGTGTCAGAAGGGCAGAGTTTGACGCTCATGTCGGGGTCAATTGATAACATAATTGGCCGGCCTAGTAGGGTCGCCAATGAGGCGATCCACAATTCCGATAATGACGATTGTGAGGTCATAGGTGGGCTGATGGTGTTTTGTGGTGGATGTCTTTTGGCAGTGGAACCTAGAGCGGATGAAATTTCTGAGCCTTTGAACCAAAGCATGCTTAACCAGCCGTACCTGGGATGTTTTACTTTTGGTGAACAAGGGTGTCTTATGGGTGGGGAGAATAGACACGGAAATTTGATGATTTCCGTTACTGTATTTAAACGAAAGAAGAGCTGATAGCCATGAGCATTGGCGATTCGAATGAGGAGGCTCTTAGAGAATCTCTTCTCAACATACAGCGTTTGAGAGAAAAAGAACAGACGGCTCTCAAGCAATCTGAAACCTTGATCAAAGGGCTTCGCATACTGAACGAAAGCAGTAGTGTCTCGGATATCTACAGTAAAATTTTAGGTACCCTGCAAAAAGTGATTCCGTTTGAATGCGCTGCAATATTGATTGAAACATCAAAGGGTAATCTTTCTACAGTCGTTTGCACTGATAACAGGCTAAAATTTTCAAGAGTACCCATTGTAGGCATATTTCAACGGTGTTTGGATGGTTGCTCTACAGTGCTGACTGACCTGTCGCGTGTCATGGAATGGCCTGTGTCTGAAACATCGAAGGGTAATTCGTTAAGCTCAGCTATATTAGTTTCTTTGCCGGGACTCGGGCAACAAACGCTGATTATCTGTGCTGGAACAGACACTGAGAAACTACGCAAAAAAGACCTTAGCTTGTTGACAACATTCACACCCTTGGCAACACAGGCCGTGGTGCGTGCTGGTGAGATAGAACAACTAAACATGTTAGTCAGTAAGCTTGATTACTACGCATACTACGACATGCTGACTGGGCTCCCTAATCGAACACTGTTTGATATAAGGCTCGATCAAGAGCTACAGAAAAAGGACAATAAATTTTCAGTTCTATTTTTGGATTTGGACAATTTCAAGCACATTAATGACACATACGGTCATGATGTTGGTGATGTATTGTTGAGCGAAATATCATTTCGAATGACTGGTGTTCTTGGCGATAACGATACGATTGCTCGAATGGGCGGTGATGAATTCGCAGTTATTCTCAGAGGTGAAAAAGATGCTGGAGCGCTGAGTGCGCAATGCGACAAAATTAAGTCCAGACTGTTGCAGCCTCTTTTCTTGTGTAGAAACCGCATAGAGCCAACAGTCAGTATTGGGGTTGCAGCTGAAGCTCAAGATGTAGGCTCTGCGCAGGCCATTATGCAGAATGCTGATATTGCGTTATACGATGCGAAGAACGAAGGCCGTAATTGCTTCAGCGTATTTAGCCCTAATATGAAAAATGCTCTGAATCGCGTAACGGAAATTGAGAAGAGATTGAAAATTGCGCTGAATAACCAGGAATTCAGATTGGCTTACCAGCCAATTGTTTGTTCTCAATCATTGAGTTGCTGCAAGGTAGAGGTGTTAGTGCGGTGGGAGGTTGATGGTGTATCGCTGTACTCTCCTGATGAATTTATTCCAATATCTGAGGATACAGGCTGTATACGTGAGCTTGGACTGTGGGTGTTCATGAAAGCGTTGTCGGATCTTCATGGTTGGATAAGTGCAGATTCTGGCCGAATTGTTGCTATCAATATAAGCGATGTTCAACTGTTGGATCCCAAGCTGCCTGAACAGTTGTCCTCGATTGTGGCTGAAACAGGCATAGATCCCAATCAGATAGAACTTGAGTTAAGTGAGCGTATAGTTGCGTCCGAAATTGATGAAACTGTCTCTGGCAATATCCTAAAACTACAGAGCAAGGGGTTTGGGTTTTCGTTTGATGACTTTGGTACTGGTCAATCTTCATTTCTTAACTTACAAAAATTCCCCGGAACTACTCTAAAAATTGACAAAACGTTTATTGATGAATTAGGGGGCGCTGAAAAACAGATAAAATTGATCAAAGGTATTGTTAATTTTGCCCACAGCCTAGACTTGCAAGTAGTCGCTGAAGGTGTTGAGACTGAGTTTCAATTCACAGCTCTTCAGAATATATCGTGTGACTACATTCAGGGGTATTTGTTTTCACGACCTTTAAGGTTGACCGAATTTCTTGACTGGTGTGAGGAAGTAAACTACTCGCAGACGCGTACTGATAGCCGCCGTAAAGCGGGGTAAGATTCAAAGGAAATACTGATAGTGAATCAGACAGATAGACAAATTGGCATTGAAGAGGTGCAATCGTTCGAGATTGATGAATTTGACTTTGTTTGTAACGTGAACATCGCCGGTAAACAACATATTTATCCAGATCAGGTTGAGCCAAAACGTCGAATTAGTTTTAGAGAAATATTTTCCGACGCTAGTACAGCTGATTTACACCAGTCGCTAATTGAGCATGTGCGGTTAACGTCAGAGACAATTAGTTATCCATACCGTTGCGACACTGAAACTCACTGTGTATTTCTTAGAGCAGTGGTCTCCAGAACATCCTCAACGCGTGTGGGATTTCTAAATAAGATGCTAGGTTATGAGCCAAGGCCCGCTGACAGTCGATTGATTAGAAAATATGTCACCGACGAGTCTGACTTTACAATGTGCAGTATCTGTAATCGGTTAGAGCACGATGAACGGTGGTTTGAGTTTCAGCAGTTGGTAGAATTACAATTATGGCCAGCTAATGGAAAAGAGATGCGATGTAGTTTTCATACCTGCATCAACTGCGCTACTTCCATTAATCAGCGCATGGCTGAAGCACGAAGATCTTTCGACAGTAAGATGATTTAAATTCTTTCCATCTGAGATTGTTGACTCGCTAATTGATGAATTTTCCTGATTTTCACGCATGCCCTAGTCATGCTGAGTTCGGGTTAAATTGACTATTCGTATTCTGGTAAGGGGCGAAAACAGTATCGCTAAGCGATCCTTAGTGCCACCGTTCTGTAGTTTGAGGCCTTGTTACGCCCGCTGGTTCAGGTTCAGAGTGCTCCGTAGAGCAATACCTGACGCCAAATTATCGGCTGCGCGTGCGTTGAACCGTGTCTGCTAGGTATCCATGTCATAAATCCGTAGCAACTTCAGCGGTATTGGTCGTTGAGAGAGGTAAGGGATGCTTACCTTGTATATCTGCACGCAAGTATGCTATTTTTCACCCTAAAATTTCACCGGTACAGCACACTGAACAACTCTGACCAATCGAAGCTTGATCAGAATCAGGCTGTAGTTCCACAGATTCGAAATATTATTCGCCATCAGATAATTTGTGACGATCTCAATCCCGGTGAAAGCATCTCGGAGACGAGGCTTGCGAAAAAGTTCAATGTCAGCCGGCAACTTATCCGTGAAGCCTTAATTCCACTGGATAGCGAAGGCTTTGTAGAAATATTGCCACATCGCGGCACGTTTGTTAAGCGCATTGATCTTACATCGTTATTGAACGGCAGGTTTGTCCGGGAATCCGTGGAGGTTGACATTGTAAGAATGGTTGCTGCAAGCGCGGATACTTCTTTGACTTCAGAGCTGCGCTCTCAACTTCAGGAGCAGCGCTACTGTCCCAGTGATTCTGTTGAAGAGTTTGTTGCGCTGGATATCAAGTTCCACAATACGTTGTCAGAAGCAGCCGGCATGCAGCGAGTTTGGGAATTTCTGGAGCTTGCCCGATCAAAGACCGACCGGGTAAGGTTCATAGCGGTAGATGAGTACCCGATGCATGCTCTGATAGACCAGCATCAACATATTGTAGATTGTATCGACGGGAAAAATCCTGCACAGGCGCAATCGGCTATGAGAACTCACTTACGCGATATCCTCGGTACGCTGCCTCAGATACTAGAGCTATACCCCGAATACTTTGATAATGCAGAAATACTAGGTGAAGCCTATTCAATGGATGAAGTTACACACTAGAAAAACATCTTGGATAAATCGCTTTGCAAGCACCAGCACGATAGGTTGCCATTGCCGACTTACAGGGCTTGAGAGTTACTGTTTTTTGTGAGCTAGAGCGCAAAATCGAGGAAAGCCTAAAAGTAGAATTATGTGTTGTTAGCAGCGTAGCCGCGGTAGTCCAGATGAAGCTCGGCAATATATATCCTGCAAACTTATTGCCTAAGACTTAGGCAAAAGTACTGTCTGTCTATCAGAACTACCGTACACTTTAAGCGGTTGTGCCATGAGACTTAATGTCTCTATCTACAGCACTCAGTGTACTAATTTTTTTCAATTCTATGGATGGCAGTTCAATGCAGGATCTCGTCGCAACTAGGGCACGTGTCAGGGCAAAATTAGCAGGCCGATTTTTTTCAGCACTGTTAGTCAGTTGCGTTGCTGGTATTGGCGTCGCCTCGGCAGAGACATTTCGTGTTAGCGGTGAGCAAGATTTATTAGATGCACTAGAGATCAGTGCAACTAATCAAGAAAATGATGTTATCGATCTTGAAGGTGGCGTAATTGAGCTGACAAACACAATCAAGATTACAAACGAAGGCAGTTATCTGCTCACCATCGAAAACGGAACAATCCAACCAGCTGCTGATATCACGCCATTTAGACTGCTGGAAATCACTGATAGCGATCCTCTTGGTATCTCACGTCTCACTTTGTCTCGAATGACTTTCAAAGACGGTTGGTATGACACTGTCGATGGGGCGGTTGATGAAGCTGGCGGCGCTGCGGTCTATTCCGCAGGTATTCCAGTGCAAGTTTCTGATAGTGCATTTAACGACAACGTCATTGTAGGTAGTGGTGCTGGTGGTGCTATTTTAGTTTCTGACTCCTCACTGTTTATTGAATCTACTAGTTTTGAAAATAATCAAGCCATAGCTATGAATGGCGGTACCGAGAACTCAGTTCGTGCAGAGACGTCGGGTGGCGCTATCGCTACCACCAACGGTTCGGAAATTTCAGTCCTACGATCGGTTTTCAATGGAAACTCAGCAAGCCGCGGAGGTGCGATTGCTCCAATTAACCAGACGGGTACCACTGTCATAGCCGAGTCTACTTTTTCCAATAATGATGCAGAGTCTCTTGGTGGAGCTATTTGGACACGATCGAAAATCGAAGTCGCGTTGTCCACTTTCTATAGCAACAACGCCGATACTGGTGGTGGTGCCTTGTTTTTCCAGCCACTGAACGACAGCGCTGCTGGCTCGTTTCTGACACGCAATACGCTGGTTGGGAATACTGGTGGTAACGGCGGAGATGCCATTTTTATCGAAAGCCGAATAACAAGATTGGCACTTGCTGCTAACTTGATCATTGGCAACAGCACTACTGGCGGCAATCGGAATTGCGCCGAGCTGGGTACTGCAACAGGAACCAATAGCGAAAATTTATTTGCCCTCCAGCAGAACAACATTAGCGATGACGGTACGTGTGGCGCTGCCACAATTATCGAAGACGGTGCGAATTTATTTACATTCGGTACACCACAGGATAACGGTGGTCCCACGCCAACTATTGCACTTCAACCTGGAAGCATAGCAATTGACGCCGGTGGTGCGCCGGGCGAGTTTGGTTGCACAGCGGCAGCTGACCAACGCGGTGTTATTGTTATAGACAATTGTGAGATTGGTTCTTTTGAGTTCGAAATAATTGAATTCGACATGGACGAAGACGGCATTCTGGACGATATAGATAACTGCCCTGCAACCCCTAATCCAAATCAATCGAATGTCGTTAGCCCTGGTGATGGTGTCGGTGATGCCTGTGACGACTCTGATCAAGATGGAGTGAATGACAGTGTTGACAATTGCCCCATAGCTGCAAACGCAAATCAAGACAACCTCGATCGCGATCCCTTTGGTGATATATGTGATGTTGATATTGACGACGACGGTGCTAACAATGGCGTAGATGCTTTTCCATTTGATGCGGCAGAAAGAGACGATACAGACGACGACAGTATTGGTAATCGAGCCGACCTCGATGACGATGGCGACTCGCAATCCGACGTGCACGAATTACAGTGCGAATCCAACCCGCTCGACTCTACATCCGTATCACCTGACGCTGACGGAGATGGTATTCCTGACTGTGCTGAGCCAGATGGTGACAACGACGGTATTCCCGACGATTCAGATAACTGTCCTGCGATCACTAATGAAGATCAAGTTGATTCCAACAATAATAATATTGGTGATGCTTGTGATCTGGTGAATGACTCACAACCAGTCACTGTCTACCAGCACGTCAACTTCGGGGGCAGTTCCCTCAGTGTTGGCGAGGGTGATGTTACTTTTGGCGCGTTAAGAACGTCGAGCGTTGGCAATGATCGGATCTCGTCGATCGAAATTGCACCTGGCTACGTGGTATTTGCATGCCAGCACGGCGGGTTTGGAGGAAGATGTGAGACCTTCACAGGCTCTGTATCCAACTTGCGTGGTATCAACTTTAATGATGTCATATCGTCGCTACGGGTAAGTAAGGTAACGACGTTGCCAGTCACTGTGTACCAGCATGTCAATTTCCGAGGTAGTTCCCTTAGCGTTGGCGAGGGTGATCTTACTTTCAGAGAGTTAAGAGCTTCGAGCGTCGGCAATGATCGGATTTCAGCAATCGAAATTGCACCTGGCTATGAAGTGTATGCATGCCAGCATGGTGGGTTCGGAGGAAGATGTGAGACCTTTACAGGCTCTGTATCTGACTTGCGTGGTATCAACTTTAATGACGTCATATCGTCGCTTAGAGTTCAACAAATGTAGCTTTCTAGTCATAGAGAATTAGGCCGCCTTAATGGCGGCTTTTTTTGCGTCGATTTTACGGCCTGGTGTTCGCGCATAGGCCGGGCAGGTGGACGCCAAGCTATTAGATACTCCGGCACAGGTAGGGGTTGTAAGCCGCCTGAAATTGGCCATGCCATGTGATTGAATCATGAGCTATATCGGAAGGATCGCGACGAATTCATTAAAGTCGATTTATCCAATATGGCTGGAAATTTTCAACCTCAGTTGATCTTCGAGTAATTGACCTAAAGAAAATATTTCCGTAGCTGTGCACATAGACGCAGACAACTGTGGAACCACAACTAATAGTGATTCTCCATAAGAACCGATAGTCGCTAGTATTAGCAATTCTAAATTCGATGCTGAGGTTAGCTCGGTCATAACTTGACATAATGCGATATAAATCATTGATCGTCAGCTCGTATGGAGCATGAAATTTGTTGCCTTTCACCGATGTCTTTTCCCGTTGACGGGCTCTGCCAACAGTTTGCAGGTAATGGGTAATAGAACGCCGTTTCCATACGGTGTGCAATTTACAGCAGTCTGCGCGATCTATCCTAAAATCTCGTTGGTTGTGAACATCAACGATTGCCTAGTTAAAAACCACGCTTCTGCGAGCAGTCGCACACTAGGTGGTGCGTACCGCGGTTTGCTTATGCTTCGCTGATCACAGGGTGCCTGAAAATTAAGGTAAGATTAAATCGTGTGTCGAAATTTGTAAGCGCGATCAAGAAAGGCTATCCATGAAAAAAAGACTCTATATATTCGCTTTATGCGTAGCGGTACTGTCTGGCTGTGCGTTTGTTGCTACGAAAGACTTTAGTAAACAATATGGAGATGCAGAACCGCATAATCGTGTTGTCAGTGCATTGGAGAATGGTCAGGTCGACTATTGGTCTGAGGTTAAACCCATTCTGGAAAAACGCTGTATCAGCTGTCATGCCTGTTACGATGCGCCTTGCCAATTGAAGCTGACGGCGATAGAAGGCATCGACCGAGGAGCGACAACAGAGGATATCTACAATCAAAAGCGCCTCAAAGCCACAGGGCTTTCTCGGCTATTTGAAGATGCACACACCACAGCGGACTGGCGAGATAAGGGTTTTTTCGCAGTACTAAATGAACATGAGAATGTGCCTGAGGCCAATCAACAGGCAGGCGTCATGCATCAGCTTCTTGAGCTTAAGGAACGCCACCCTCTACCCAACGACAAAATTCTATCTGGTGAAGACTTCAATTTTAACGTGGGTCGAGAACATACATGTTCCGCAGCGGGTCAGGTTGAGAACTTCGCACGAGAACATCCGCTATGGGGAATGCCTTATGGGTTGCCACAACTTGACAGTGTTGAGCAAGAAATTTTAAAGAGTTGGCTGACGCAAGGTGCGCGACACACCGCAAGACAAGGTATCAGCGACGAATTGCAACAGCAAGTTAATGAGTGGGAACAATTTTTCAATCAAGAGTCTCTTAAATCAAGATTGTCCAGTCGTTATATTTATGAACACTTATTCCTCGCACATATCTATTTTGATGAGGTATCAGCAGAGAGGTTTTTTAAAATTGTACGTTCAAAAACACCTCCCGGAGAACCGGTCGAGCTCATTTCAACTCGCCGTCCTTATGAAGATCCCAAGGTCAAGAGAGTTTACTATCGATTGATTCCAGAGCTGGAGTCGATCGTTATGAAAACTCATTTGCCGTATGCGTTGAATGCAAAGCGCAAGCAACTCTGGCAGTCGCTTTTTATCGATGCTGACTATCAAATCAGTGAGCTGCCAGGTTACAGCAGCGAAACGACGAACAATCCTTTTATTAATTTTGCCGAAATACCGGTAACGTCGCGGTATAAGTTTTTACTCGATGAAGCTCAGTTTACGATTATGAATTTCATAAAAGGCCCTGTGTGTAGAGGGCAGATAGCACTGAACGTAATTCGTGATCAATTTTGGGTGCTGTTTCTCGATCCGGATCTGGAGCAGAGTGACAATATTGCTAATTTTATTCACACCAATAGTGCTGAGCTAGAGCTTGCGAATGCAGATAGTAATAATTTTGTTCCTATTTCAACCTGGTTCAAGTATTCGGAAAAAGAGCGCGTCCTGTTAGAGGCAAGAAAGGAATTTATAGTCAAGAATTTCAGTGCTGAAAACATGGTTAATCTTGATCTGCTTTGGGATGGTGATGGTGTTAATGACAACGCAGCACTCACAGTTTTTCGACACTTTAACAGCGCTTCCGTTGAAAAGGGTCTGATCGGCAAGCCGCCGGAAACCGCGTGGGTTATTACGTATTCCATCCTTGAGAGAATTCACTATCTGCTGGTTGCGGGCTTTGACATTTACGGTAATGTTAGTCATCAAATTCTTTCGCGATTGCAGATGGATTTCCTGCGAATTGAGGCAGAATCAAATTTTCTATTTTTATTGCCTGAACAGACTAGAGCAGAGCAGAGAAGTAAATGGTACCGAGAAACGAATCGGGCTTGTGCTGCCTATGTAGACCTAGCCAGTACACATAATGTCATCAAATCAGATGTGATGTATCAAACATCAGATCACAAAAAGGAACTCTATGAATTGATAGAGCAACGGATGTCACCTGTTTTGTCGCACGCCCGCTCACTCGAACAGCTGGAAGATCCACAAGTCGTGGAAAATTTGGAGCGACTCATCGATTTCAATGGCTCAAATACCCGGTTTTTGCCTGAGCTTTCGGTTGTGCAAGTGATCAATGACAACTCTGATGAAAGTCAACTTGTGTCCATTACACGCAATAATGCACGTACCAATATCACCTCCTTGTTTGCTGAGGGACAACGATTGCTTCCAGAGGAAAATACCATCACCGTGACAAAAGGGGTTGTTGGTTACTATCCCAATGTATTCATGCGAGTACAGAGTGCGGACATAACCAAATTTGTTGATGAGATAGTCTCCCTGCAATCCGAAAGAGACTATGAGACCTTGCTTGACAACTACGGCGTACGAAGAACCAATGCAGATTTCTGGAGGTTTAGTGACGATATCCATCAGGTCTTGTACGCAGAGAATCCGATTGAGTATGGTCGTTTGGACTATGGGCGGCTTGAGAATCGGTAGGTTTGTATCGAAGCTGACACAATGTGTATTCGCTCTCCGTATGTGAATTTGTTGTTTTCTGTTCTGCTTGCTGCTCTTGTATCATTAGCGAATGCAAATGAAGGCACGACCAGCGCTGACAATCCAACGGTTCCCGCAGCACTGGATCTCGAGCGCGAACGCATAGGCCTTGTTCTTGGTGGTGGCAGTGCGCGCGGAATAGCGCATATCGGCGTCATCAAAGCGCTCGAGGAATTGCGTATACCCATCGACGCGATTGCAGGCTCAAGCATGGGTTCGGTTGTCGGTGCACTATACGCTGCAGGTTACAGCGGAGCGGAACTCGAAACCTTCGCTGTCAATCAGGACTGGACCGCTGTATTCGACGACAGTACCGTGCGTGAACGAGCAACCTTTCGTCGAAAGAGTGATGATATCGGATTTCTTGCTGATAGTTATCTGTCGTTCAAGAATGGCAAGCCGGTTCTTCCCGATGGTGTCGTTCAAGGTCAAAGTCTGTGGCTCACGTTATCGACATTGATGGTTGATTCGCGTGCAATCAGCCATTTTGATGAGCTTCCCATCCCGTTCAGAGCAGTGGCGATGGATCTTTCAACGGGCTCTGTGGTGACTCTTGAGAAGGGCGATCTGGCTGCTGCAACTCTCGCCTCCATGGCGCTGCCAGGATTGATTCCACCGGTCGAGATTGATGGAAGACGACTCATTGATGGCGGCTTCATCGACAACTTGCCTGTCTCAACTGCTCGCGATATGGGCAGTGATCGTGTCATTGTGGTATCAGTTGGCTCAGCACCACTACCAGCGGACTCTATAGTCGGATTTTCGGGGGTTCTACGGCAGACACAGAAACTGCTAACAGATCCAAGCGTGCGTGCACAGCGGTCATCGCTACGCGACACAGACGTTCTTATCGAACCTATTCTGGATGAATTTGGTTTTGCAAGTTTTTCGCATGCTGCGACGATGATACGACGAGGCGAAGCTTCAGTTCATGCACTCTCGAGCACACTAGCGCCATTGTCTCTGAACGAGCAAGACTGGCAAGCGCATATCCTTACGCGCGCGCGTATCAAAGCAAGTCGGCCATTGGTTAGCTCTATCAGTATCCAGCAAGACTCAAGCTTGTCAGATGATCTGATTCGTGACTTTATTGACCTGGAGATTGGAGTTCCACTGGACGCTGTCTCTCTGGGTAACGATATCGAGGACATCTATGCAACTGGCCTTTTCAAGAGAATCAGCTACGACGTCGATCCACTAGGAGAATTGACACTACACGCACAGGCCTATAGCGACCAACTGCGCTTCTACCGTTTCGGACTAGCACTGGACTCAGACCTGAACGCGGATACACGATTTGCGCTCGGCATGTCCTATACACGCCCGCAGGTGAACAGACGAGGTGGTGAGTACCGCGGCAGAGTGACTATCGGTGATGTTACACGCATCGAAAATGAATTCTACCAACCGTTTGGGCCGCGTCAGCGATACTTTATCGAACCAAGTCTACTGCTTGCGCGTGGCTATTCACCGTTTTTTGATGATGGTGATGTTCCAGTGGGAGCTGAGCGCGACGGCGTAATCCGCATCGGTGTGGATGGTGGAGTCCTGTTTGATCGATGGGGCGAATTGCGATTCGGGGTGCGCTATGGATCGAGCAATATTGAGTCACTTGCAGTTACCACTACAGACTCCAATGGCTTCGAACCCACTGAGCTACCTGACGAACGTGATGCTAGTGCATTCGCACGTATTACAATCGATACACTTGATGAGCTTTCCTGGCCACACGTGGGAATATTGGCGCGCGTGTCTCGTGTTGAGCACTTCCGCTTTGCAAGTGCAGATTTCGACTATTCCGAAACAGAGCTGCTCTTCGTTAAGCCTTTGACGAGAGGTGCGAATACGTTAACGCTTCTAGGAACTCTCTCTACTACCAATGGACCCGATAGCGATTCGCGTGTTAGCTCACGGTTGGGTGGATTCTTGCACCTATCCGGATTCGCAGAAGATGAGCTGCGTGGGCAGCATTCAATGCTTTTCTCAGGAGTATTCTATCGCCGAATCAACCAGCAATCCATTCTGTTTGACCTGCCGATTTACGTGGGCGGCTCTCTGGAGGCAGGTGACGTATTTACGGAGCGCTCAGATGTTTCGTTGGATGAACTAACAGTAGCAGGTAGCGCATTTGTCGGACTCGACTCACCCATCGGCCCTGTGTATCTTGGCTACGGCGCTAATGACGAGGATGTTGAACGTTTCTACTTCTCCATTGGCACGTTTTTCAAATAGTAGATTACTAGCAGCGACTAGCGACACCTAACATTGCACTCAAGCCTGTTGTACAGCAGCCTGCTTCAACAGTAACTATCCTGTTTGTCCTTATTACGTTGCGATCAAAATCCTGACTCACTGAGCAACTGTGTTTGATAGCGATGCAGATAGTAGTCAAATAGTAGAACCAGCTCACTGAATTGATGAGAACTGGGTACGAATTGCTTAGCGATGAGATGGATATCTGAATACGGTTATTCTTCGTTAAATATGAAGAAGGAATGGTCGCTAAACTTGTGCGTCAGTGATAGCTGTAGAATTTTCGATATCCAATTTCTCTGTCAAATAGAATTTTCATGAGCATTTCATACTCATGCAGAAACAATCTATCTGACCATAAAATATATTTTTTGATAGTAAAAATTCTGGTAAGAATACACAGCGCTCGCAATTAAACAGTTGTGCCAAAGCACAATGGGCAAAGGTATCAGTGGACTGATACTAGCCAATGAGCTTTATGACGAAAGTAGAAACAACTTTATCCATACCCAAACAGGATGAAACCCTATGAATAGCGATTTATATAGAATGGTCTATTTGAGCCGTAACAATATTTCAACTGATGAGGCGATTGTTCGCAAAGAGATTGTACAAATTTTGAGATCGGCACGGGAAAAGAACGTTAAGGAAGATATTACAGGTGCACTGATGTTCAACACCGCCTGTTTTGCTCAAATCTTGGAAGGACCTCGTGACAACGTTAAGAAAACCTTTGATCGTATTGAATGTGATGGACGACATTCAGATATCGTCATACTGGATTTCAATCAAATTGAAAAAAGAGCGTTTCCCAATTGGTCAATGGCCCACGTCGGAGAAGATTCCACATCCGCCGATCGCTTTTTCATGATAGCTGAGGAGACAAACTTCAACCCCGAACACCTGTCAGGTGATCATGTATTTAATGCTCTTCTCGCTAGTCTTGACGAGGCAGATACAGCATCACCATCGAGTAAAGCTGCCTAGCTTGCAAACGTAGCAAGGATGATTCACGGATACCTCACTGGTCAGTGGTGGGTAGGAAAAATGTGCGCCCCGTTTCCAGATAGCGCTAATCTGCGTCGTCGAATTTAAGAATAGTGGTATCTGTAACGCTGCGAATCGCAAAGTTGCTGCGAACTTGTGCAACGCCTGGCAGACCGGCGATGCACTCACGATGGATGGTTTCATAACCTGCTACATCTTCGCAGGTCACGTGCACCAAGTAATCTGGCATACCAGCCATCAGGTGGCAGCTCTGAATATGCGGCACTTTGAGCACCGCTGCTTCGAACTCACTAAGTGCTTCTTTTTTCTGGCATTCCAGTGAAATTTCG
The DNA here is from genome assembly GCA_023301795.1 of Granulosicoccus sp. Taxonomy (GTDB): domain Bacteria; phylum Pseudomonadota; class Gammaproteobacteria; order Granulosicoccales; family Granulosicoccaceae; genus Granulosicoccus. Next base: position 38,955 of record JALZVU010000168.1, on the reverse strand, counting down.
ACAAAAACAGAAACTCCGCGACCAACAAGCCTTCTATTGACGATCGCAGCATAGCGCTCAATGAATTTATCACTCTCAAGGCGCCTAACCCTTCGATGACACGCAGAGGCTGATAGTCCTATCTTGTCTGCAAGCTCTGCGTTAGTGATCCGACCATCTTCTTGTAGTGCTTTGATGATCGTATGATCCATGCTGTCTAGTTCATTCATTCGAAGATAGTACGATAAAAGTTCTCAAATTTCGCAATTAATTCCAATAAATCGCATATTTGTGACAAACACGCATACACCTTCTAGCGCTGATTCCGTATCTTGGTTTTCAAGAATTCCACCGAACATTATTTGAGGAGAAGACAGTGCGAATTGGACTGCCGAAAGAGATCAAGAACCACGAACAAAGAGTAGGCCTTACCCCGGACAGCGTATCTGAGCTCACTCGTCGCGGACATTCAGTCCTTGTTGAGAGCAATGCAGGCGTGGGTATTGGCGCAAGTGATGACGCCTATATGGCTGTGGGTGCTCAAATTGCGCCGGATGCAGCTGCGGTATTTGATGGAAGTCAGATGATAGTTAAAGTAAAGGAACCTCAGGCTGTGGAGCGAGCGATGCTGCGCGAAGATCACACCCTGTTTACCTATTTGCACCTCGCGCCTGACGCCGCTCAAACTTCGGATCTGGTAAGCAGTGGAGCTACCTGCATCGCCTATGAAACAGTCACTGACTATAACAATGCACTGCCTTTATTAGCACCAATGTCCAAAGTCGCAGGTCGTATGTCGATTCAGGCAGCGGCGAATTATTTGCAACAACCTAACGGTGGTTGTGGCAAGTTAATTGGTGGGGTGCCAGGTGTTGCACCCGCTAAGGTCGTAATTATTGGCGGAGGGGTTGTTGGGCAACACGCGGCTGAAATGGCTATAGGCTTAGGTGGTGATGTAACAATTCTTGATCGTAGTAACATTGTCCTCGATCAGTGTGCTGCTCGATGGGGTACTGCAGTCACGACAATCTATTCAACGAGCACCGCGCTTGAAGAGCATGTGGCTACAGCAGATGTGGTTGTTGGAGCTGTGCTTGTAACTGGCGATACTGCGCCCAAACTGGTTTCGGCCAACATGGTTAAAGGTATGCAAGCGGGTTCTGTATTGGTTGATGTGGCGATTGATCAGGGCGGAGCTTTTGAAACGTCACATGCCACCACGCATGCTGATCCTGTGTATATCGTCGATGATGTTGTGCACTACGCGGTAGCTAACATGCCGGGTGCCGTGCCACTCACCTCAACCTATGCACTTAACAATGCGACGTTGCCGTTCATCTTGGCTCTGGCTGATATGGGGCCACGCGCCGCAATGATGGCAAACACCCACTTACGTAACGGGCTTAATGTTATTGCAGGAAGAGTTGTGGAGTCACATGTTGCCACTGCGCTGGGCTATGAATTAGCCGATATCGATTCCTCAATTGCCAAGTTGCCTGTGCTCAGTTGATCGGTAATAACGGAAAGTAGACCGGCGGATAGGCTCCTAAATGTTGTTGTATCTCAAGTCCATGCCATCGCAGGCGCGACTTGGAACTGACATATCAGGAGCGCGCAGATATACCTTGACTCGATGCGAACAGTGTAGGCTGTAATTCCATCCCATCGAGATCAAACACCATGTCACGTTGTCGCTCTCTCCTGGTTCTGATAGTTGCAGGTGCTGCTCTAGGCAGCCCTGTGGCTTATGCGCAGCCCGACTGTGCTGTCTCCACTCCCGTGTATACCATTCAGGGAGCGAGCCATGTGTCGCCCCTTGTCGATGAGCCTGTCGAAACCTGCGGTGTCGTAACAGCAGTAGCGTTCAGTGGTTACTACCTGCAAGACCCCGAAGGTGATTCGAATGAGGCAACAGCAGATGGTATCTATGTAGCCGAGCGCGGTGATAAACCTGCAGTGGGAGATTTCATTAGACTGTCAGCAACCGTAGCTGAAGTTATCGCCGGCGGCGCAGGCAGCGGTAACCTGTCAGTAACCACATTAATTGATTCACAAGTGCTTGAATCAATGTCTGATGTTGCGTTACCCATCCCTGTAGTGATAGGGGAGGCGGGCAGGTTACCTCCTGCCGAGGTGGTCATCAGTGAGAGTGAAATTATTGGTGGCATCAATCTTCAAAATGCAGACGATGCTGCAGCTACGCCATTCAACCCTTCGGTGGATGGCATTGATTTCTACGAATCACTGGAAGGCATGCGTGTGACGGTAGACAATCCTGTTGCCATATCTGGTATTCGACAATTTGGCACCTTCAGTGCCGAAGTGTTTGTGCTCACCGATAATGGCGAGAACCCAAGCTCGCTGAGTCAACGAACACGACGTGGCGGCATTCTCTTACAACCGGATCGTGATAATCGAGGAGATCAGAATCCTGAACGCGTTCAGATTCAGTTTGACGGCACTCTGTTTGGCAGCACCGACTACCCACCGATAAAAGTGGGTGACACTCTGGCAAGCGTCACGGGAGTGATGAGCTATAGCTTTGGTAACTTTGAAGTCTTAGCGGTGGGCCCGGTGAGCGTTAATGATGGTGGCCTTGAACTAGAAACAGTAAGCTTCACCGGTACAAGCAACTCGATGAAACTTGCAAGCTACAACGTACTGAACCTCAGTGGCGCGGATGCAGACAACGATCAGCGCGAATTGATAGCTTCACAGATCGTCAATAACCTGCTGCAACCCGATGTTATCGCGTTGCAAGAGGTACAGGACAGCAATGGCGATATCAGTGACTGCCCAGGGGACGATGTCTCTGCGTGCTCTGGCGTACTGGAGGCCTCTGTTACGCTGCAGCGGCTTGTTGACGACATACAGGCTGCCGGTGGCATTGACTACGCGTGGTTCACTGTAGATCCGCTGGTGGAAACCAATGATGACAACCGCGATAACGTGGATACGTTTGGCGGAGCGTCATTGGGTAATATCCGCAATGCCTACCTCTACAACCCTGCACGGGTAACGTTACTTGAGTTTCAAGGAATAACGCGCGACGTTCTGGCACAAAATGGCGTAAGCGTTACGACAGCGTTTGATACGTCGCGTGACCCTCTAAAAGCAGTTTTTGAATTCAATGACCAGCAGATCACTATTTTCAATAATCACTTTTCTTCACGCTTTGGTTCCAGTCCGATATTTGGTGGACCCCAACCGTTCGTTCAGGCTGGTGAAGATAATCGTGCAGCGCAGGCGCTAGCCATGAATCAGTTGGTTGAAGACATTCTGGAGAGTGATCCGACAGCCAATGTGGTTGTACTGGGAGATTTGAATACGTTCGAATTCACCGACGAGCTTGCAGAAGTATTACCGGCAGCAGGCGGCGACACCGTGCTATTTAACCTTATTGGTAACAACAACGAAGATCCCTATTCGTTCATTTTCGAAGGCAATTCGCAAGTGCTGGATCATATCTTTGTCACCCAGGCCTTGAGGGGAGATACCGCTGTTGTTGAATACGTGAATGTCAATACAGACTTTCCCCGGCTGACATCTTCAATAGTGGCAAGCGATCATGAGCCACTGGTTGCCTCCTTGTCCTTTGGCCCGGCAACGGATGTAGGCTTGCAACTGCGATCAGAAGTTTACTCCACCACTGCAGCAGAGCTGTTCTGGAATCGTCTCGACTCTTCGGTGCGCTACGATATATACCGTGATGGAACATTGGTACTAGCGACTGATGGTGGCAGCTATTTCGATGACACCCTCGAGCCTGGCAGCGAATACGTGTACACGATAGAGGCGTTCTCTGATTCTATACTTCAGATATCTGAAAGTATTTTCGTCAACACCCCGCCATCAGGCTCTGCGCCTTCACCTGCAATTGATCTCGCGCTCCGTGCTGATGTGTACTCCAGTTCCGCAATAGAATTGTTCTGGGATCGTCTGACAGGATTTCAGCGCTACGATGTGTATCGTGATGGGGTTCTTTTGCAGCCAACTAGTGGCACTAGTTTTTTTGAAGATTCGCTTCAATCAAACACCGAGTATGTTTATACGGTAGAGGGCTTTTTGAATAACGTTCTGCAGGTGACTGACACTATAGTTATCACTACCAGAGCATCCAGCGGTGTCAGTTCGCCACTGTTCGAGGATTTCAGCGGTATTGTCTACTCCCCGACAGCCCTTGAACTTTTCTGGTCTGTGTCTGAGTCAAGGTCAGTACCTGTCCGCTATGAGATCACTCGCAACGGCGTTTTATTTGCGTTAGTGGGTGGTCGTAGTTTCTTTCAAGCAGGACTCGAGTCTGGAACCACCTATGAATATTTCATTGAAGCTTTTGACAGCAATGATAATTCAGTCGGTACACAGCTTACTTCACTGACGACACGTAACTAACTGCTTGCATCGATTCTGATGACAATCCTTGTGTTGTGAGGGCTACAACTAGCATCTTGCCTGCACGGCCCTGTCGTCTTCAGTCGCACACGTTGCGGCATCTGCACCAGTTGTGGTGCAGATGCCGCATGCTGAGGCTGCATGAGTCCTGAGTAGATAAGTGCCTTACAGCTTAGTTGTCAGTGGTCTCGCCATCTATCTGCTCACCATCTTTGTCGAGTTCTGACAAAAATGTATCCACTCTTTTAAGAATTGATACCAGTTCCTCCGAATCTGCATTGCTCAGCTGTTCACGCAATCTTTGGTTGATCGACTCTTTCTGCTGTTCAAGCTCTGCGACCTTGGCAGCGCGTCGTTCTTCAATGCGTGCTTCACGTGCGGCAAAGCTCTTCTGCCGGGCCGCCGCGGCCGCAATTTCTCGTTCCGCAAGTGCGTTGTCTACCAGATCCAGGCGTTCGACCCCTGGTGTTTCGGTGTCAAAAGAAACACGTGACCATAAGGGTTGGTAAGGACCTGTCTTCAATCCGTCCATACTATTCACCAAGGCACTGACAAAACGATCTACGCGTGCCTGTCTCGGGTTGTCTGCGCGCCACTTGTAAGCTGCCAGAATGGCGTCAACTGAATAGGTGTCTACAGCATCATCAGCGGCAATAACGCCTGGTAGATCTTCCGCGGTCAGCGTCGTCGAGGTATAGACGGTACTTAGCTGGGCGTTTTCCGGCATGGGCAGGATATGTAATCCATCAACGGTCTTGAGATTACGCACGCGTTTGGAGGATTCTGCATCTGCCGCCGCCATCACCGCGTCAGATTCGCGAAGCAGGTACACCATGGCGTCAAGCTCACCACTGCGTAATTGCTGCGCAGCCTCGAGACTGCCGAGCTCGACAAGATCAGCTTCCACACCCAAGAGGTCGAACACCACAGTGCCTGTAACGTAAGCCCCAGATCCCGCAAGACCCAGCGCAACGCGCTTGCCATTCAAATCGTCCATGGTTTTGATATCGGTTCTGGCAAATATCGATATTTTTTCCGTGCTGATACTCGTGATGTTACGAATCACTTTGCCAATGACATCATTGCCCTCTTGGCGCTTGAGGTACTCCAGTGCATCAGCCCTGACCAATGCAAGGTCAACGCCTTTCAGGTAGAGCAGATCGTACAGGCTCTGCACATGGTTCTTACCCATGATGGGCACAATACGCAGGCCGTCGTAGGGTTCCAATTCATCTTCCATATTATGGACAGCCTGATGGAAAAGCTCCTCGTGTGTGAAGACAACACCCACAGTGTTTTCGTTTACCCGTTTTGCCTCCTCCTCGGAAGGAATTTTAAATGCTGTACTGGCTGTCGCCATCAACGGCAGAACGACAAATAAGACGACGAAGGTGGTGGTCAGGCGGTGAAAATAACTACTCAGGACGGACATTTGATTGCTTCCTTTATCAAGTGACACTCATGATACCGTCAACCACGTCAGTACCAAAGCATATCAGCAGGAAATTGGATCAAAACCGTTGGAGATACACAAAGTCGGCGACGACGAACTCGGCCACCTAAGTCTGCTGGCATCCTCACCCTTAGACGGCTAATTACGCACCTGCACATTTAACGGAGTGTGGATTGCATCAGCTGGGTTCAAGCTATCGATTCTTCGGATGCCCTTGCATTCTGTGAACAGATATATTTGATAATTTAGTTTTTAGAGCATGCAGTATAAAGCATGTTTTAAGTGGCTGACGGAAAACAATTTCGGCCTGCTTTGCTGTTGGATAATGTCGACAACGAGCGCCGACATAACGGATAAGTCAGCAGACTAGGCCGGCATGTGTCCAGATATATTTCGGTATGAAATATGAGTTGTCGACAGAACCTGAGCTGCTAGCGTGCGCTTATGAGAAGAGCACGCTACCTTCGACAGCTTCAGCGACTCTTGAAGAATGCAAGCTGCTCAACCAGCAGTTCGGATTGGAGTTTCATCGACTCACTTGCTGTCGACACTTCCTCTACCATTACGGTGTTTTGCTGCGTTATGCTGTCCATGTCGACCATGGATCTATTGATACCTTCAACGCCGATCGCCTGCTCTTGTCCGGCTGTGGCCATAGCATCCATTAGTGTACGAACCTCAGACACCGATGCAACAATCTCCTTAAGCGTCTCACCAGAGCGACCCACCATCTCGCTACCAGACTCGACTTTTTCTACACTACGTGTAATAAGTTGTTTGATCTCCCGAGCAGCTTCAGCACTGCGTCCCGCCAGGGTTCTTACTTCTGAGGCAACAACGGCGAACCCACGGCCTTGCTCGCCCGCTCGAGCAGCTTCAACGGCAGCATTCAATGCAAGTAGATTGGTCTGGAAAGCGATGTCATCAATAACCGATATAATTTCAGCAATTTCGCGACTCGACTCAGTAATCTCATTCATGGCCGCAACCGCACTATCTACGACGCTACCGCCTGTCTCAGCGTGTCCATGGGCAGCATGTGCTAATGACTGAGCTTCACTCGCGCGCTCTGCATTGTGCCGAACCGTAGAGGAGATCTCCTCGGTACTACTGGCTGTGTTTTCCAATGAGGATGATTGCTCAATCGTTCGTGATGATAAACTGACTGCCGAGGAATGGATACTCTGAGCGCCAGAGCTAATTTGCGACGACACGGACTGAGTACTGGCAACAATGGCTTGTAGCTGGCCTTGCATACTGCCTAATGCCGCGACAAGCTCCCCAACCTCATCATTAGACACATCGTTGATAGGCGTGTCCAGGTAGCCATCGTTTATTGCTAAAGCGATGGTCCTCGCCTGACTGATGGAATCCAACACTTGGCGTGAGATGATCCAGCCAAGAAGCACAGATATCAACAAAGCTACTACCACAAGTGCAATAAAACTACGTCCTTTAAATTCAACATAGGCTACGTGATCATCTGCAGCTTGCAGAACCACCGATAACAGCATGTCTTCCACCTCTTTCAGACGACCTATTTTTCGAGTGATTGTGTTGAACCACAGCTCAGGATCAACCGCGAACTCACCAGAAACTGAAGCCTCCACTGCTATTGCACGCATCTGATCAACTTGGTCAAAAGACTGATCGCGACGCGCCTCATCAAGGGCCTTAAGCATCAGGGGGGTTGCGCTCGCTTCGAATACTTCCAGATAGACAGATTGCGTATTGACAAGATCTGTAAATTTCCGATAGTCACCCTCTGAGAAGTTTTTCTTCGAAAACGCGGTACTTAAATTTGCCCTTTCAAGCCCAGCGCGCTCTTTACTTTGAATAAAGGTAGCGAATGCAGTGCCTGTGTTGGCAATAGAGCCGGTGGGGCTGTATCGACCCAGAACGTCGGATACACCCAACAACATAGTGTTGATGTCGGTATAAAAACCTACTTGTTCAGGTATGCCGACACTTAGCTGATCAACAGAACGACGCATTGAGCTCAGTTGGTTCAAGCTTGCTTCAAGCGAACCAAGTAACTCCCGGAAATGTGTCTGGTACGGTGTCCTATCGAATGTTAAGAGCTGATCCGTAAGCACGTTGATTTTGCGATCTGCCGTCTTGCGTTGCTCGGTAAGGATGGATCCAAATTTGCTGCCACCACTGCCCAGATAGCCTGCTGAAGCACCACGCTCCTTCTGAAGCTCGTGTAATGCTTGACTGGTGTGCTCACTGAGTTCTGCCAACGCGCTAAAGTGCAATGCCTTATTAGCTTCGGCCTTTATAGAAACACCCTCAAAGCCTGCTAGAGCAAGCAATGCAACCGTTGGCACGCCAATAAGCAGCGTAAATTTTTTACGCAGAGAGAGGTTGGACAATATGGTTACTTTCATAAAAAGCGTGTCAGGTGAATCGATGAAACAGAGAAGTTACAGGCGGTGGGAGCTATCAGGATAATGATCATCAGAGTGCTAATTATCGACTGGAACACCTGGTTTCTGAACAGCCTATTCGGTTAAATATCGCATACAAGGTTACTGACACTCAATGTGCTTCAGCATAATTTGCCCTGTAGCCACATGTGACAAAATCGGAACTGATTTGTGCAGATCGTCCGAGTAGGGCTTGAGACTCAATTCGCAGCTGACATAGCCAAGCTGAGTTTTGATTGTTGGCAAACCACCCGATCACGTATCGGACGGCTTGGGTTCCAAGGTAGGGCGAAAAGTGCTTCTGCCTCTGACAATACCTACCCGTGTGGATACGGGATATTTCGCGGGTCAGCTTGGCATAAAGTGAGCATCTGAAGCATTTGTACCAATCGGCAGCTACGAATAAATGTACTCGCTTAATGCCAGATTTTGTGCCGCTTGAATATAGGTTGTGCGATTCGTTGTAATTTCGATCCGCTTCGAGTCTGTGTCGCGAGCAACCTCATGAAAGCCCTCTTTTACAGCGTCGCTGTAAGCTTGCGCTCTGGCCAATGGGCCTGCCAGCACAATTTGATCGGGCAGATAGGCCGCGGTTAAGCTGACTAGGGATCTGCCCAATGCCCGTCCAGCTGTGGCGAACAAAGCTTGCTCTCTATGGCTTGAATTATTAGCATCTTCTACGGCAGATTGAAGTCGTGTCGCCGTATCTATTTTCTTACGTTTGGTGCTCTTAGCATCGTCATCCATTGCAGCGAGAATAGCGCGTCCTGAGGATATCTCACCCAAGCGCATTGCTTGATGCGCTCCAGAATCAAATTCAGGAACAACCATTTGTTCAATCCAGCCTTCGCCGCCACGCCGTCTAACGATCTGACCATTCAATGCCAAGCTTGCACCCATGCCAATGGCCGTGTGTACGAGAAATACACTTTGGTTGTGTTCGGTCTCTTCACCGGGCTCACTGATATACGACATGCACAATGTGTCGGCAATATTATGCATGCGAACCGGTATGCCAAGCACAGCGCGCAATTCATTCCTCACTGGCACACCTTGCCAGTCAAGTAATGGTGCGCCCAGTAATTCGCCTGATTGATGATCTATTGACCCTGCGATAGCAACGGTTGCGCCTTGTAATCTGTCACGCTGCACTTCGCCATTTTCGATCAGCATGTCTAAATACTCGCCAATGAATTGAACCGTTGCATGAGGATCCTTTTGGATCCTTGCCGGTATCCTTTGTCGATGACTTGCGTTGCCAAGTAGGTCGGTTATGACGATTTGCCAGGCATAGGCGGACAGGCAAATGGCCACGACGGTTGCACCATGTGGGTTAATGCGGACCTCTACACGGCTTCGGCCTCGGGAATTATCGGTTCGATAGGAATCACCCTCATAGCAGATTCCTTCATCAATCAGCTCCTTGGTAATACGCGAGATTGAAGCAAGGGTTAATCCTGACAGCTCGTTGAGGTCGCGACGCGATAAAGCGCCGTTGCGCAATAACAGGCGTAGCAAGCGCGTGCGATTGCGCGTTCTTATATCCCGGAGGTGTTGTCGCTTGACGGCTACAGGTGGTTTGTTCTTGGGCGACGTCAACGAAATTCTCCGGAAATGTTCAAGTATCAAGGCAGATTAACAATGCTCTGCGGTTGCTGTACAGATATAGTTGAAATAAAACACTTGCATTAGTTTCATTATGTAATTAATGTTGATTCAGGTCGGCGAACCTCCTCGCGCCGGTGACTAGCAAAGTATCTAGCGAGGTGTACTCAAACAGGATGTCAAAGCTCATGAGCAAGAAATTGTTATCCAGAAGGGCCTTGTTGCAGGCTGGATCCGCTGCCGCAGTCGGCATTACAGCACCGTGGATAATGTCTTCGGCGCGCGCAAAGGCTGCGCACACCATGACGTTCGGCCATACCTTTGGGGCGGCCACAGCAGATGTAATGATTACTGGTCTTGATCTATTCAAACAAAAAGCCGAGGAGTATTCCGGTGGCCAATTGTTGATCGATGTACATGAAGCAGGCAGTTTAGGCGGCCAGACTGTTTTGCCACAAAAAGTCCTCACTAACTCTATACAGGGTTGTCAGCTGTCTACACAAAATTTCACCCCGTACTCTGATGCGTTCAATATTCTTGACATGCCGTATTTGTTCCCAACAAACGCGGGTTTCGAAAACATACTCACCACCGATGATTTCAAATCCAGCGCATTGATTTCACAGCCACGAGATAAGGGTTTTGAAGTGCTGCCAGGTATGTGGGCAAACGCTGGGTATCGTGTGCTGGGCGTTTCAAAGAAAGCTGATCGCGTGATTAAAACGCCTGATGATCTAGACGGTATCAAGATTCGCGTCACCGGTTCCAAGATTGAACAGCAGGTATTCAATCTCACACCAGCTAATCCTGTATCCATTGCCTGGGGTGAAACTTATCAAGCGATGCAGCAAGGCGCGGCAGATGCTCTGAACGTAGGCCTTGGGCCACTCACTGCAACCAAAATATTCGAAACTCTAGGTTCGGCGACAATGTCTGAAATCAATTTCAATTGTCATGTCACCGTACTGAGTCAAAAGTGGTTTTCCAAATTACCTGAAGATGTGCAAGAAGCGATCTATCGTGCCGCAGCGGAGAGTTTTGAGTACCAGCAAGCAGCGCAAGCGGCAGCAAACAAAGCGATGATTGAACAATGGAAAGCGCAGGGCATTCAAGTTCACGTACTAAGCGCAGATGAAAAGAAGGTTTGGGCTGACACCGTAGGGCATACATTGCCGGTTTGGGAATCGCTGAAAGATCGCTATGGTCGAGAGCTCTACGAGCAGCTTGCAAGCTTAGTGTGATACCTCAGCTCTAAGAGCAAATACTATGAACGTTGTCGGTCGCTTTCTCGATAGTGGAATTATCAAGTGGTTCATCATAGGCACCTATGCCTATTTTTGCTCAATAATATTGATTGAGGTTGTAAGGCGCTACGCTTTCGGCGACTCCAGTCCCTGGGGTGAGATGACGGCGCGATATGCGTTTGTTTATCTCACCTATGTGGCGGCGTCTGAAGGTATCAGGCAAGGGCGACATATACGTATCGATTTACTACCCAATGCATTGAGTGGCGTGGCAGCCAAATTACTACGGCTGTATATCGATGGCTTGATACTTCTATTAGCGGCATTCATCATTTATTTCTCGATTGAACTCATGGGGATTCAGTGGTCGGTTGGGATCGTTATGGGGGCTGCGGATGTGAATATGGCTTTCGCGCAAGCGGCTCTGCCACTGGGTTGGACGTTGATTGTGATACGTCTTCTACAAAATTGGACTGACCCTTTAACCCAACCGTTGCAAGAGCAAACGGTCGACCAAAACACAGCATAGCTAATGGAATACAACACTATTGTCATACTGGTGGTTGCCGCATTGATGCTGGTTCACCTGGCTATTGGCGTGCCACTTTTTGCAGTGCTAGGACTTGGTGCGTTAGCCATGATCATTGGCTGCGACGTATATTCAATTAACGTTTTTGGCGAGGTGCCTTTCAGTGCGATTGACAGTTGGGCCTTGTTGGCAATGCCATTATTTATATTAGCTGGCGAGATTATTTCGCGTGGGCGTACAGCACAAGATTTGGTACGAGTAGGGGACGCTTTGGTAGGTTGGATTCGAGGTGGTATGGGTATGGCCACCATTTTTGGCTGCTTCTTTTTTGCGGGTACAAGTGGTTCCAGTTCTGCTGATACGATCACTATTGGCAGAATAATGATACCGGCAATGAAAAAACGCGGCTATCAAGCGAGCTACGCTGCTGCACTTGCGGCATCCGGTGGAATATTGGGTGTCATTGTTCCTCCAAGCCTGATCTTTATCATCTACGGTATTGCCACCAGCACCTCTATTGGTGAATTATTTCTGGGCGGGATTTTCCCAGGACTCTTGCTTGCTACGGGTATGTGCGTCGCCAACTATTTCGTTTGCAAACACACCGAGTGGGGAGTGGCAGAGCACGGAAAATTTTCGGGACGTGGTGCCTTATCAGCATTGTGGCAAGCAAAGTTTGGTCTTGGAGCACCGGTGATCATCCTTGGCGGTATTTATAGCGGTGTATTCACACCGACTGAGGCTGCAGCTGTTGCAGTGGGGTATGTTTTGGTGGTGGAGATGGTCATCAATCGATCAATTGGTTTTCGTGATCTTGTTGACTCCTTTGGTCGTGCTGCCATTGTTACCGGAGTACTTGGCCCTATTATCGCGTTCTCTGTTTTGTTCGGCGAGACACTGGCGATATTGCGAGTTCCGGGTGATCTGGTGACATTTTTCCTTGATCTGTCTGTTGGAAAAGTTGGTTCGGTAGGGTTGATAATCCTTGTGTTGCTCATAGTGGGCTGCGTGCTCGAGCCGATTGCCGCCATTCTTGTCGTTATGCCAATTCTGTTGCCTATTGGTATAGAGCTGGGCTTCGATCCTGTACATTTTGGAGTGTTCGTTGTGTGTGCGCTGTCGGTTGGATTTATTACACCACCGGTTGGCATCAACCTATTTGCCGCCGCGACTGTCAGCGATGAACCGTTTCTAAGCATCGCTGTAAAGGCGGTACCCGCCTTTTTTGCGCTCTTAGTCTGCATAGTAATAATCGCCGCATTTCCTAGCATAGTGCTTTGGTACCGATAAGGCATTGCGAATGCAGTCCTTAAATTCTACGGAGAATTGAACAAATGAAACCCAGTATAAATCACCTCAAGTATCAAGACCTACCGCAAGTCACTCGTGGTCACGGTATTGTGAATCAGCCTATCGCTAGTAAGGGTGTGGGCGCAAAGACGTTGCACTCGGGCATTACCCTCATGCCGGCTCGCACTGCTGTGCCAGTTCACAGCCACAACGCAGAAGAGCAAGTAACGGTTCTGGAGGGGACCATGAAGATTATCCTTGATGGTGATCGTGAGGTGTTTTGTAGTCAATATGACTCTACGTTCATATCAGCTGGTGTGACTCATGAACTTATCAATGACACCGATGAGCCTGTGCTAGCGATGGTTATCTACGGGTCATCAAATGTGAATCGAACGTTCACTAAAACGGGCGAGGTAGTTGATGTGGGTTCAGCCGACGATAAATTTACGGGTGAGCGAGCCTAGCCTCCCAAGGTATTCATTGATATAGCGCTAACTTTATATACTAACTAGATGAAATCTGAGAGTAACCAAACCGTAGGTCGGAAAGGCGGCATGTATTGTTACATCATGACTCCCTTTAACAGTCAAGGTGACATAGATCATGCTGTACTTGAACGCTACGTTGACGCAGTAATCAATAACGGTGCCGATGGTGTGACGTGCGTTGCGAGTACCACGGAAGGTGTATACCTTACTGAGTCAGAGCGATTTTCAGCAGTGGAAACCGTTTGCAACGTTGCGCATAAGCGGGTACCCGTTAATGTTGGAGTGGGCGCGCTATCGACACGCCAGGTATTGTATTTTGCAGAGCATGCGCAGAAAAGTGGTGCAGCAACATTAATGCTGGAAATGCAAACCTACATTATGCGTGTAAGTCGTGCGGCAACACATCGCCACTACGCTGAGGTTGCCGGTGCAGTAGATATCCCCATCAAACTTTATAACATTCCTAGTACCACGCGCTATGATTGCACGCCCGACGAAATCGCCGATATGGCAGACATCGAAGGGATTGACTCGGTCAAGGATGCCAGTGGTGACGCTACGCGTGTGCGGGACGTTAGAGCTCTCTGCGGTGATCGATTCTCTCTGTATTGCGGTCTACACAATGTGGCTCTAGATAGCTACCGATACGGAGCCATCGGTTGGGAAGGGTCATTCCACCCACTTTTTGGGCGGCAAATTGTAGAGTTACATCAAACTCTGAGAGCCCGGGATTTCTCCAAGGGCGCTGAGCAATTTGCCACGTTAGAGCCGCTGTTTCAGTTTTTTAAATACTACGGAGTGCCGCAGTCTATAAAGGCAATGTCAGCTTGGTCAGACATACAGCTTGGTACCACTCGCCGACCGCTAAGCGAGCTAAGCCCACCGCAGACGTGTCGTTTGAAAGAAATTTTAACAACGTTGGGGTGTTTTAAACACTAGGTTCAATGTAGAGAGGGCTAAATTTAGATGTTCTGAGATGCCACTTACTGATGAGTGTACCATTGTCGGCGATGGGTTCTGGCCGCTGCACGCGTTGGTGAGCGTGATGATAGACGTGAGCCAAGTACGTGTTTTTGATTTAGACTGGGAGGGTGCCCACTACAAATACACCACTCACCATTTTTGAATCCCTGGATTGGTATATGGGTGGCTGCATTGGCAGCCACGACAGGCTGTGGGTGCTGGTTCATTTTAAGGAAACATGACTATGCCTAGATTACTCAGCTTCATTGTTCTACTTGTTGTAGGTTTTGCAGTGCTGCCACTTCATGCGCAAACCATGCAACTGATGACCTCAAGCGATGATTACGAGGTCACTAATGTGTTCAGTGATGTTGATGACTTTGATTTTGTGATTGAAATTGATGCACCATTGGCTGCTGGGATCTATGACAATCCTCCAATTATTTCAGTCAGTTACCGCGTTTCAGGAGACCTGAGCGTCGGTACACCGTCAGAGTTTCCAAGATTTTCTCTGGAGCGAGTAATCACTGGAGAGGAATTTTACGCGCAAGGCAGTTCCTTGCAATTTCAGATTGATGAAGCTGCCGTGCTCGATGATGGGGTACAAATTGCAGAGTTATCTGGGGCAGACGTGGTTTTCAGATTTGATGGCAAAGAAATAGACAATGAACGTTTCCATCCAGCGCTGTTCGTATTGCGCAATGATGGTACGGGAAGAATTCAGAATAGTAATAACATACACACTCTCAGCCCATTGCTTCAAGTCGAATTCGGTGAAGAATACATTAACGAACTGGTCTTCGATGCGGGCAATACAACGGTTATAACAGCTGTGGACGTGGACGTGGACGTCGATGCGGACGTGGATGCGGAAATGGAAGTAGAGGGCTCGTCAGGCGGTAGTGGTTTAGTCAGTTACCTCGAGTTTCTCGTACTACTGGGCTTCGCCGGGATTTTTACATTCAGAAAAAACCGACTCTAGGTTGAATGGCACTGACTTAAGCGAAAACTCGCCAATTGTCATTTCCACGTAGGTGGGAATCTGTGTGTATAGTGACATCGATTCCCGCTTGCGCGGGAATGACAGGCTTAAGTAAGTGCCATTCACTCTAGGTTCGGTTCTCTGTATCTGTCAAGGGTCGATGTTCAATGCAATCATTCTCTGTTGAAGTTACGAGTGATTGTATTCAAACAATAAAGGCACAGCTTGATATTACGACTTGATTCATGAAGGCTTTGCCCGCTTACTTATAATAAACACACCGGTCAAGGTCATCATTCCACCTACGATGAATTGCAAGGTGAGTTCATCGTTAAACAGCCATATGCCGAATACCACAGCAAACACTGTAGACAAGGTGATAAACGGTGTGACCTGATTGATTGGATGCTTCTGCAATAACCAGTACATTACCCCGTGACCGAAGATGGTAGCGCCTACGCCAGAGTAGAGGGGTGACCAGTAGTCTGTGATCGCAACGGAAGTAAGATCTGCTACGCCTGTTTGCTCAATACTCAGTGAGAGTATTGTAATAACAGGGGTTGCAATAAGTGCTATCCATGCTTGTATGTTAAAAACACCCACACTCTTTAACTGTCGCATCAGTATCGTTGCAATGGCCATTGCCAGTGCTGCTGCGGCAGCAAGCGACAGAGCCAATATATCGTCGGGGCCCACAGCTTCAAAGCCGATGGTTACCACACCAAGAAAGCAGAGTGCTATGGCTAAGGATCTTACAAGCTTAATACGCTCGCCCAGTAGGATCACCGCAAGCAAAGTAGACAATGGAACCACCAGTTGTGAGGCAATGGCCACCATGGAGAGCACGTCGCCCTTATGAATTGCATAGAACATGATGGGGTAATGGCCTGCGCCTAACGCAAGCCCGATTGCTAATATTCGTCCCATCTGACCTGGCACCCATCGTAGAAAAGGTAACAGCAGCACAATTACAAAGCCAAATCTTACGGCACTAAATAACAATGGGGGGAAGACATCTGTTCCGATTTTTCCTGCAACAAAATTGAATCCCCAGGATAAGTTGCAGGCAATTAGTAACAGGATATGGCTATTCGGCATTAGGGAGGACTGACGTGATATAGACAAAGCGCAAAACTGATATTGTTTGCGAGCTGAGAGTGTACTCGCGTGTCGCCATGTTCGGCATTATTTGTCAGGGATAGTTTTGTGGTTGAGTGTGTGCAATTCGTAACCTTGCCGATACGTCATGACTGCTACGAGGATATGACACGACTCGGTTGAACAAGGTGCCAGTGGTTTTAATCGCGTCTACGTCCAAATTATTATCTCCCGCATGCTCTTGAAGAATGCGTCTATATCCGCGTATCCATTGACATATCCATGCAGAAAGTTGCGCTTTATCTATCGTTCGACAAGTGTGACTAAGCTTTTAATGCAGAAGGCCAACGTTCTCATATCGATCGATCAGATTAGTTCCCATATTCTCAGCTATAAATTTCGGGAACCACTTCACACTTATGTATTCACACGGTACGTGAGCCTATGTAGCGGCCAGTGAGCCAAGCATTGTTCATATCTTTCTCATAAACTTGGGTGAATCAAAATGACAGTAAAAAAGCAAACGTTCTACCGGCCAGTGCTGGTGGTCTCCATACTGCTCGCACTCAGTGCCTGTAGTAGTAACGATGATGATGATAATGATGATGGCGTTGAAAGTGAGCCAGTCGTTCAAATTCCAGATACATCTGAGCCGACAGTAGATACTACAAGCCCAGCAATGATTGACGCAGTTGCACTGCGTGATGCTCTCGTAGCAGACGGTGGGACTGCCTTCGACGCGCAGAACCCTACAGCATTCCCTGATGCCTACAATGTATTCATGCCCAGTGTCACCGGCGTGGATTTGCAGACCGACCTTGATCTCAATGCGTCAGGTCCTACTGCAAGACTCCCGCTATATCGTGGTCTAGACCCAGCTGGCAATAGTGTCGACTACATAATCACCGAAGCTTCAGATCAAGCTGTTGCAGACTTTCTCGGCATAATTTATTCACCACGTATGCTCGCTGGTGCAAACACAGCTGGAAGCCAGGCTGTCACAGTAGATAACGGCATCATGAATTTCCTTGGGACGGTGGATTTCAGTCCAACGCGCTCTGTGACGCCTGGTGATCCAAATGCCACTGAAGGACCAAACGCAATTACGCGTTCAGAGTTTCCACCAGCTGCAGTCTCACCCGGCGCCGTTGCGGATGCTGAATGGTCGTCCCTTGTGGTATTGCCTAGTGGCTTGGTACTCAATGCGCAGTTGATGGCCAACGCCACTGGCATTCATGATCGTATTCCCGACAGCGGGCAGGATGATCAGAACAACCCAAATCTGGATCGCACCAACCGGGCGGTGGTCTTGCAAATTCTTGATGGCTGGCAGGATGATGAACGCTACTACTTTCACCTTGTAACAGATGCATCAGTGCCTGACGCAGCAGCTATAGAGCTGGGTGTTTTTGCGCCACGTGTTGGACTTTTACCGACGGCTGGTGTTTTTCCTGATGGTTCACGGCTAGGATTTTCCCCTAATGTGAACGGTTTGGCTGATGGGCCAAATGGACCGCAGGGTTTGAACATAAGTGCTACTGATCAGACTATAGACCCAACCAATGTGTTTCCGATCGAACCAACTGACCCACGCTACTCACCCATGTGGGACGCACATCTAAGCATGTGGACATCGGCTGCGATTGACGGTAACCAGCGGCGTGTTATCACGAGTATCGACGACCTATCACAACTTATCGATGAGGGTCTGATTACTGATTTTATTGGTAATGAAGGTCCAAGCAATGATTTCATTGCTGGTCTGATGCCAGCCAACGCTATCATCAACTGCCCAGTCATTATGCAGCCTGACTCGTCAGTGATTGGTACCACGTTCGGTATCGCTGAGAACGGTTAAACTGGTTTAAAGTGGCGATTAGTGGTATCAGTATTTGACACTAATCGCCTCTTGGAAAAGTACTCAGGAATGTTTGCACGCTACATCAATTCCCTTTAATTCGAACTATCTGCTCAAAGGGAATTGGGTAGTGTAATTTTAAAGATAGATCTTACTGAACTCGTGTAACAACGATTCGTGATGATGGGTTGAGAAAACGATGTTCGTCTTCAAGGTCTGATGTCGACAAACCAAACTCAGCGCTTTCGCCTGTCACTACGCCGCCGTGAAACCTGACAACGTCCAGTATGTCGTCACGTGCACCATTGAATCCTTCGCCACCGAAACCTGGCCCAGGCATAGTCCCACTGGTTTCGGTATTGGCTTCGGTGCCTGAGTCCCAAGTAGGACCACTCATGGTAACCACATCACCGACAATCATGTTACTGATGTTAGCGGCGTTGGCACCAGTGAACGCATCATTAGTACTCACTAGCATGCTGATTACACTTAGGCGAACATCTGAAAGGTCATCGGTAGGAACCGTAAAACTCACGGCGTCACTGATAGACTGCGGAGGTACAGGGCCGTCAGTAGAAGCTGATGCTATGTGTTGCGTGGCAGCTTGGACTTCTCCAAGTACGTCGGCATTGTCACCGCCTTCGGCAAGTAGCTCAAGTGCCAAGCTGGCTGCCTCACCATCGATAAAGCTGTTAAATCCACTTTGATGAAGCATGATGGCTACAGGAGACAAAGGCTGTGCGTTTGTAAGGTTCGTGATCCGAACTTCGAACATAGCATCTTGCTCTGCAACGGGCGATACTACCGTTTCGCCGTCGTCATTATCGTCGTCGTTACTACTGCTACATGCAGCTAGCAATGTGGTTGCGAGGGTTATAGCCCCAAGCTTGAGTACGTGATTCATGATAATTCCCCCACTAGTTGACGGTGATAGTCATGCGGGCTACAGGGTTCAACCAACGATGAACAGTAGAATCCAGATCACTGCGTCCGCCTGTTGCATCAGTATCACCAAGCACATTTCGATGAATATGCACAGAGCCTTCAGCGCCGCTGTCTTCAAGAACACCACCTACTGATTCTAACGCTACACCTGTTCCGCCTGAACCCAGATTTGCCTGCGTAGGAGCAGGAGTAGCCATTCCTGGAACACCGACACCACCAAGCGCTACGCCTCCAGGTCCCGTCAACGTGCTAGTGCCGCTGTTGATTTCATCGTTAGCTTCTGTACCGGCATCATAAGCATTCAACGTAACGGTATATGTTCCAGGGGTGGTAGGTATTACCCAATGATCCAGACCGGCAAAAGCGTCATTAGTTGGAATCAACATAGTAACCAGTGATAGGTAAGGATGATCATCGGTCTCAAATATATAGTCAGCGCTTGTGCTAGCTGCTGCAAGTGGACCACCAAAAGTTTGATTGCGTTGATCGTTTGCAAATTCAGCATCCAGAGCGCCCGCAAGGATGCCGGTATCGCCACCTTCTGCGATTGCTGTCAGGCCTTCCGATGCGGTAGTGCCTGGCTCGAATAAGTCGACGTTAGCAGTATGCGCAACCAAAAGGCGCGGGGTGAAGAGCATGCCTTGGGTAAGATTGGTAATGTTTACCGTCAACTCAACAGCCTGAGCTGCACCTGTTGAAAGTAAAGTCAAGGCAACCGCTTGAGTTATTGTACGTAGTTTCATAGTGTCGTTTGTGCCGGTGGACGTTGTTATGTCGGATACGCTGTGTGATATTTAGTTGCAGTACTTACTGTTACTTGCTCCAATACAGTCTCTAGCACCATTAACGTTATAAATTTGTTATACATTCGTTGCACGAGTGATGTGCGACGTATGGCTAACCAATTCACTGGTCATCAGCGCGTGATTGATACTGCCATGGTCGATGTATAGCAATAGTTGCGTAATGAGTAAGGCGTCGTTTCGTATTCTGAACGCGGCAATCTGACTCGATGCTGACAGACACTGTGGTCCGAGGGTGGGCGGTATCAGAAACTTTCCCAATAGTTGAAAATATGTACGTGATACGCTAGCTTCAACATCAGACCCTATAGCGAAAAAACTATGACGATATATACCGCAATCATACGCACAGCATTTTTAAGCGCAGCGCTGCTGGCTACAGCGTGTTCGAGTTCGGATGACGATGCCACATCGTTAGTCACAGAAGGCGATCCGGATAGCACGGAAGCCACTTTGGCAGATTTTGATTTCTTCTTGACCAGTGCAGGTCCTGGAGATGGCGCTAATTTGGGCGGTCTTGCAGGTGCTGATGTGCACTGTGCGAATTTAGCTGAAACGGCAGGCTCTGAAGACCGAGAATGGCGTGCATTCTTGAGCACCACTGGAGCCGACGGAATCAACGCTATAGATCGAATTGGTGAAGGCCCGTGGACTAATGCTAACGGTGTTGTTGTGGCGCAAAGTACTGAGAATTTGATATCCGATGCGAACAACCTGACCCAAGAAACAGCGGTAAGCGAATTAGGTGCTGTTATTAATGGGCGGGGAGACACACCGAACCGTCATGACATACTCACTGGTACTAACCTTGACGGTACAGCGTCCCTCGATGAGGCCGACACAACCTGCGCAAACTGGACAAGTAATTCTGAAGGCAGTGCGCTTGTTGGTCATCATGATAGAGAAGGCGGTGGCGCTAATCCCACATCGTGGACTAACGCGCATGGTACTAATGGTTGCAGTCAAACTGATTTACAAGGTACCGGTGGTGATGGGCTGTTCTACTGTTTTGCTATTAACTAAAAACCCTTACCCAGAAAGTTACAGTCCAATATTGATGGGGTGATGTAGATTCGCTCTCACCAATATACGAAGCCAAGCGGGTACACGAGTTAACTTCGAATTATGATCTGATGCCTGCGTTACAAACTCTGAATTTCTAATCTCAGGTGTCAGACTATTTCTGTACGCGTACGATTTCCCCGCTTTAGTGGTCACCGGCATAAGCCAGCAATTTCCTCTACGACGTATATTAACTTTTATGCCACGTGCCGTCATTGGGGTTAGGTTGACACGTAGGGGCGTGCAGGTTGCTCGAAGAAGCCGATCCGCAATGCTAGGGCCGCAGTCCAGAACAACAGCACCGTGCCGACTGAGCGCTGGTACGCACCTATCCACTCTGGATCAAGAGCGAAAAAAACGGGTGCTAGCACGCTCCAGAGTAGTAGGCAGACCAATGTAAGGAAAGCTGTAGAGTGATGACTACGCCACAGCGCACCCGCTACACAAGTCATGGCAAAACCAACACTACCGCCAAGAAGCCACAGCGGGCCACCTGAATCTGCCATCGTTTGCCCCATTTGAGATACTGATGCAAAGTGCAAAGGCAGCCAGACGATCAGTGCTGCGTTTAGCAGAAGAAAGAACTGCGCGCCTCGTATGAAACGACCAGCTCCAGGCCGGTGCAGCAATAGCACAAGCCCGAGATGTCCGAGCGCGAACAGCCATAGTCCATATCGAAACCAGACCGCCTCTTCACTCTGGGCCAGAGCACCGATAGGGCTGGAGACAGGGTTCAGACCGCTGACCTGCAGCGCCACAAGGTGAGTCGTGATAGCAGCAGCACAGCCGAACAGCACTAGCACCACAGAAACGGTTCGAAAAGCAATCATGATCGCAGGAAATTGAGTTATGGGTTTATCTATGAATCATACCTCAGGGAGCACGCAATCCGCCTTCGTGCTCCTATCAGCAAAGGGCAGGACAAATCGGCTAAGCCATCTCCCCGGTCAATTGCCATGCCTTGAACCTGCTGTCGTCTATAGCGAGTTTTTGATCATAGTGATGAATTTCTTTCCAGAAAACTATCTGTAAGCTATGTGCGCCTTCGGATTTGAATCGGTCTATCTTTATTGTCATTGTCTTGAGCAAGCTCAACTTGCACTTTTCCAGCATGAGGACCAAGCATGTTCATGAGGCTCGTGGCAAACTCCTTGTGCTGCTCGGAAGTTTCTTTCAACGCATATTCATGTCGTTTGATAACCACAATAAACAGCAACACCAAGCCTGAAACAGAGCCAAAAATGCCAACAAATCGCTTTATGTCGGTTCGCCTTATCTGTCGCTGTAGCAGTGCCCGCTCTTGAACTATGGCTTCAATAACCGGCATCCCGATTAGCTTTCGGCGATATGTAGCGGTTAACTCATAGTTGTCCAGTATAAATAAGCTATGCAGCTTAACGAGTTGCAAATATCGCCAGTTAGATTGCTGTTCTCTGTCGATTTCGAAGCTGTTGAGTAGCTTAATCAGTGTGGCCTTGTCGGTTTTGTCGGGAGTGGAAATAAAGGAGAACATTTCTAAGCGAATATTGTCGCTCACGTTCATCAGCTGCGTATTTTCAGATCGGACGTTTTCACTGATTAAGCGCTGTGATGTTTTCAGCATGCTGGTGAGTTGGATGTAGCTTAATGAGGTCTCCTTGTAATCTTTGAACAATTGCTCTGCAGTGTCACCGACGTTAACATCGAATACCAACGCTTCTACCTCAGATTGCAGCTGTGCAAGCTGGTCATAATGTAGTTGATCACTAAAATTTGCGTTTAACAGTTCTACCTCATGTTGCGGTATCAATTTCTCTAGCGCCAGCAGTGGGCGAAGTTTTTCGCTAGTGGTTTTATCCTCTTTGAGTGAATTGACCCACAAGGAGGAAAAAAATGTAAACAGCAATAAACAAGCAAATTCCGGTATGTATCTAGACAAATTCAACTTATTGCACCTCTATGACTTTCGAACTGAAAGCATGCAGTAGCGCAACGATATCTTCGACCTCTTGTTCAGGTAACTCTCTTCCTAACTGAGCGCTAGCCATAATACGTACTGCTTGAGGTAGGTTGTCAACGGCACCATTATGAAAATATGGGCTGGTATCAGCAACATTCCGCAAGCTTGGCACTTTAAATACGTTCCTGTCTTGCTCCTTTTTAGTTATCTGATATTTGCCTAAATCCTTAATTAATATGTCTGGAATTGTATTCACCCTGCCCAGTTTTTGATACATGTTACCGCCAATATTAATGCCTTGGTGGCAGGTCGTACAGCCGTGATTTATAAAATGGTGTAGACCACGCTGTTGTTGCTCGGTTAGTGCAGTATTGTCTCCTAATAGGTAACGATCGATTGGCGCGTCGGGTGTGATCAATGATTCTTCATATGTAGTAATTGCTTTGACAATATTCTCTCTGGTAACGCCATGCGGATCGAGTGAAAGGAAGGCTCTACTAAAATAAATATCGGCACTCAGTTTTTTGATGATCTCTGCCCATGAAGATCCCATCTCTACCGGGTTGTGCACTGGTCCTGATATTTGGTCGCTGAGTGAGCTAGCCCGTCCGTCCCAAAACTGCCTGAAATTGAAACTTGAATTAAGCACTGTAGGAGAGTTGCGTTCACCTTCGGCATTATCTATCCCTGTTGAAACAGGGAAGCCATCATCTCCTCCAAAGTCAACCAGATGGCATGAGGAGCAGGAAATTGTATTGTTTTTTGAGAGAAGGGGGGTTATAAAAAGAGCTTTGCCCAGACTGACCCACCGCGTATCGATCTCTATTTGCCGTGGTATTGGTTGGATAGCTCCAGAGACTTTCTCAAAGTGATAAACAGTTGCTTGCTCCGCTTGTATGGTGCTCTGTTCGTTGGATAGGTAGTACAACGAGAGAGGCACTGCAGAACAGGCAAAGATACCCAAAATGAGAGATATGTAGTAGTGAGTGTGCATTCAAGCGGTGTTGATATATACGAATATTAATACAATACCTGAATAATAGCCGGAACGTTCCGCAGCTAGCAGCAGCGGTACTGCGACAACGAGCGAGCTTGACACAGTTTCTTGGTGTCTGGACGCGGGACGGCCCCTCAAAATCAATAGCTAGTACTGTGAACGTGTGACGCCGGTGAGCTGTGCCAAGGTCAAAATATGACTATATTAGATATTTCCGATACGAATAGAAAATTCGTGGGCAACGCTTGGTCGGGAGCTCCCTTTGCCTATTAGCAGGGCGCCGTTCGGCATAACATCAGTTTGATTTAAATTTTCGATAGTGGGTCAAATATAACGCACAGGCGAACGTTCCTGCACCGAATGCGGTCACCAGCAAAACGCCTTCTGCCCAACCCGCCCAAAGAGCTACGGGTGCGAGCAATAAGACATCTTCAGGTTCAAGACCCGCGATGCCATCGAACTCAGGTGAGCGTGCGCCGTCTATTATCTCCAGGCGTTTGACCAGCCACGGAAGAGCGGTTACACCAAACGCTGCCAATAAACCCATGGCGATGGCAGTAAGGCCATATTCGCTGTCGCGCATACCCACACCGAGCCCTGCAAATACCAGTGCGTTGGACAAGCTGCCATATATGAGTGCATGGCGATCGCTCGGTGGGCTAGCTTGTTTGGTAAAGCTGGCGAGCCCACTATCGGAACGTTCCAGTAGTATCATGACAAGAAACAAGGCTGCAGCCATTGAAAACCATGCTGGACCAACAGCCAGTAGCAATGCGGCGAGTACCCCAAGCAACAGTCGCGTAGCGATAAGCTGAAGTCTCGTCACCCCAATGGCGTTGAGTGGGCGGGCAATGCAGACGCTAGCGAAACGGCGTATCCAACTGTCAGGTTTCATAGCATCACATCATACCGTCAAAACGTGAAGAGTGATTGCTGCTTGTAAGGCTATATTTACCCACAAGGGATAGGGCATTAGTCAAGTGATCAGAATGAGATCAACGTTGAGGTGTTTGAGCGGAGCGGCCTAGTATCCTCGGAATTTGAGGCATATTCAAGAGACGCACTGCTTTATCCATGACAAGAGTCTGATACAGCAGCGGGCAGCTGGAGGGGTATGTGCTGGCTAGCTGTAAGCTACACGCACACTCAAGGACGCTGGCGAAGTGCTACCTGGACAGTGCGGACGCACAAACACAAAATTGAATCTATGGGGTGGTGGCAATAGACGACAACGGCGATCGCTTTTGTTGCGTGCTTACGGATTCATCTTTCGCTGGGTATTATTGCTTGAATTTTCAATCATATGGGGTGCTTTGGTTCGCATAACCCGGCTGCCAAAGCAGTCCATTCTCCGCAACGCCTAGCGGCACGATAGGCTGCCCACGCAACCAGAGCTAACAATGCCTGGCGTGATCCAGCTGACTGGAGTGCACCTTCCAGCATGGCATCTGTGACCTTGTAGGGTGAATAAACAGTGCAAAGTGCTAGTTCAGCACAAGGCAAATCTGATTGACTAAAAGCCTTGTTATCCTCCTCATGCGCCTGGCTGTTCAGCGGCGCAGCACCACCGACCCATTCATCTATTTGCTCACTAACACTGTTAATAAAGCTTTCGTCAAAGTGTAATCGTACAACCACCTCGATAGTTGATGACCACCCAGATAATGATCCTAGAACATTAGGATTCGACTCTGCCCATTGAGGTGCCCACGCCAGCAAAGCATCGGCATCAGGTAAGAGCTTCAACGAATCGCCACTAGTCAAGTGCTTACTTTTACGAACCATGCCACCCATCATTATTTTTGCCATGACCTCAGACATACCATCCAGTAAATCGGGTACCGGCATCATTTTTTTGTCAAGAAAGACACTGACCATTCGGTTTAAATAGTGGAAAGCCACTGCGGTACCAATGTATTCAGCTGCAGAGCTTGTGAATGGCGGATTGTTCAAGGCTGTAGCGTGTGCATCTGCTGTTGATTCAGCCCACGATGCCAGCAGAGCATCATTGTTCTTCGATGCTCGTACAGCCGCAAAGTGTGCATCTACACAAAATGGACATTGATTGGCTTTTGAGACCGCCCATGCAACGGTTTCCTTACTGCCACGATCAACGTGTCCGACAAACAGTGTTTCGCGAACCAAAGACCAGGCTCCTGCCAGCAATTCGGGAATCTCACTGTGCAGCACAAATGGTCCAGCCACCATAAAGTCACGGCGCATCTGTTGGTACACCAGTTGATTCAAACCGTTTGAGATTGCTGGGCGTGAAGGTTTCAATATATTGACTGAAGATGGTGAAAGCTCTTCCATCATTCTTCCCATGCTGCTAATTAGCAAAGCTATATCCTCTCTAGAATAAACAGGCGAGCAAAGACAACCGCTCAGGTTGAAGTAACGCGCTTTCGCACGATGCTTATGCTCGGTGTTTTAGTAGAGCGTAATTTGCAAAGACAGTGGTTAATCGTGCCATTACGACGAGGAAAGGGCGTCGTCTATGTGTATTGAAATTACTGATGAAGTGCGCGATCACTCCATTGATCACGCCGACAGCGGTATTTATCTACAAGACTGCCTTGGCACACCCAGATCCAGTGTTTTTATGAGCCAATCCAAGTTCAGTGCATTCGTCGTTGAGCATACCTGGCCGGCGTTGCCCGAATACTCCACACCGAACACCGCCTTGCCTGCATCAACAAACGGTAAAAGCATTTCACACTCATCGTACTGCACGCATTGCTCGTTCAAAGCCCAGTCAAACCACGGCTCTAGCTGCACAACTTGATCTAGATCGTTTTTCAGACCAATTGATAATCCTCGATCGTGTGCAGCTTGAGCCAGCCAGATGTTGAAGTCGAGTTGGTCCTGTGCAGTCAATGTAAATCCAGATTGATTGGCATAGCCATCAACATTGTCAGGCTCAACTCCGTCGCAGCCTTTAGATACTGCCAGATCAAGCCTTGCGAGCATGACAGGAGCCAGTTCGTCTAGCGCTCTTATATCCAGCCACTTTTCACCGACCCAACCATTGTTACTGCCCAACACGCTCGCCGGAAATGCGCTTGCATCTGTACGCCAGTTCTCGTAGCTGCCTGCGCTAAAATAACAGATGACAGCCACATTCCTGGTCTTTAGCGAATCAATGACGCTCTGCGGGGCATCGAATAGATCGACGTCGTACATCTGCACATCCAGCGTAGTATCAATGCTGCCCGTAAGCTGCCATTGCCAGCTTGTCCCTGGCGAAGGTGACCAGATATTGCCATCGACAGTAGGCGCTTTAATGGGCGCTGGATCAGGCAGATTGAGTTCGATAGACACTGAATCCAGATTGCTATTATCTAAAGATGCGGGGGAACTGTAGCGTAGCTGTGAGCGTCCAAGAGTATTCACATAATCTGTTGCATCACCGCTAACGCTGTATGTCAAAGAAGTCCATTCCCAATCAGCGGCTTTCGCGTTATCACCTAAGTTCACCCACCGGTCAGTGGAATAGTTCCGAATATGCCACTGCCAGCGTTGTTCGTTTTTTGCTGGTCCTCGATAATGGGCATTGACTGTTAAGCTTTCGAGCGTCTTGTTGGTAAAGTTAATAGGTGCTTCAAAATCGATAATACTGACCAGAGCTTTGGTGCCCGGGTAGAATTCCACGTAATCCAGCCAGTCATCTGATCCAGCTTGTTCGTCTTTTGTTACTAGTGCCTCAACTCCTTGCGCACTGGCTTCTCCCTGCGCAGTTGTCAGCTTAATCGGAGGCAAGGTTGTGGATTCGCCAGCATAAAGCAGGCTTGATGTAAGGCAGTTGCAGGAAAGCAACAGAGCAGCAGGAAGCAGTTTTCCCTGTGGAAGTTGAAATGAGCCAGATAGGCGATTTAAAAACAATGTGGTTGAATGCACGTTGGTAACCCTGAGTTAGCAAGAGAGCCTGCAGGGTAGGTTCTAGCCGGCAATAAGCAGCCCTATTGCGATGAACAGCCCTCAGGGTGTGCTGAGTCGCCCTACCAGCCACTTATGTGTTTCAACGCACCTGTATACGTGCGACTAACCGGAATTTCTGTCTTACCCTTGTCACCCATAATCAGGGTCATGCTGTGGCTATCCCAGGGAATAACCTCTCTCACCAGATTGATGTTGACCACCCAGGTTCGATGTACGCGAACGAATGGTGGGGATGACAAGCGTTCCTGCAGTGCATTAAGCGTCAAACGGATCTTTAACTCCTCTGTGGCGGTTCGTACGAACACCTCCTTTTCTCTCGCTTGGGCCCAACCAATCGATTCAAAGTCAACCAGCATACGTGCGCCGTTGACGCGCTCTGCCCACAATTTGTCAACATCAGCCAATGAGTGATTTACAATTTGTTGAATGCCCTCAAGATGGGTTTTTTTGGCGGAGGCGGCTGATAACGCTCTTATGGCTCTTGTCAGCGCTTCTGTAACACGCTCCTGAAGAAAAGGTTTGAGCACGTAATCGACCACTTGCAGTTCGAACCCCCGTACAGCGTGCCGAGCTGCTCCGGTAGCAAACACTATGATGGGTGGGTCTACTAATTTCAGCAGATTCTCTGCCAATACCAACCCGTTGAGACCTGGCATATCAATGTCAAGAAACGCTATATCAATACGGTGAGAAAACACATGCGTCAGTGCATCTTCTCCGTTCTTGGCCTCATGTATCTCAACACGACTGCTTGCACTCTGAAGCATGCCAGAGAGTAAGTGCCGTGATAATGTTTCATCGTCAACCACCAGTATTTGGTGTGTGTGGCTGTTCACAGCAGCACTGTGCTATTTGAAGGAATATTCAGAGTGACTGTTGTGCCAGCACCCCATTCGGATTCAATATTCAGTGACGCATCCACATCATAAAAATGCTTTAGCCGGGATTGAACATTGCTCAGACCGGTCCCAAATTCGTCAATGCTCGGAATTTTCATTTGGCCTACACCGTTGTCTTCCACAGTGACTATAAAACGCCCCTTGGACAATTGCACCATGATTTTTACCACACCGTTTTCCTTTAAATCAAGGATGCCATGCTGTATAGCGTTTTCAACCAAAGGCTGAATGATCAGTCGAGGTAACGTTACGTTCATGCAAGCAGGATGGATATCTTGGTACACTTTAAGGCGCTCTCCCATCCGAATCTTTTCAATGTCTATGTAGCATTGGACTAATTTCCATTCATCTTCAAATCTGACCAGAGAACTGGCGACATCGCATTGTGCTCGATAGTGCAGTGCCAGTTTGTTGATCAGCTCCGACGTACGTTCAGGTTGATTGGTGGCCACAGCCGCTATTGTATTCAAGCTGTTGTTGAGAAAATGAGGCTTGATTTGTGCGTTCAGAAACTTCAGTTCATTGCGTGCCGACTCTAGTTCAGCCATTTGCATGCGTCGCTTATCTCTGGCAGCTTGTAGCGAAGTTAATAGAACCATGAGTGCGGTGATGACCAGTGCCAGTGAGATGCTCGCGGGGCCTGCTTCATCTTGCAGGTATTGTTGTGCGCTTGAGCTGCCCCACTGTGAGTCGATGGCCAATACGTAGGTTGACTGGGTAATCAGTGCTATAGGGATACCAATCCATATCGGGAATCCACGCTTCAGGCATTTTTTCCAAAATACTTGGACAATTATTGCCGTCAATACGGAGAACATTAGCAATAGTACTCCGGGGTCAATCCATACCCACTGCTCCTCAGTCCAGAATCGACTGTTAAGCAACCAACGTCCGTAAGAATCGAAACTGGATTTTGTTGTTGGATCGGCGCTATAGGCAAATACGAAGCTTGCCCTTACCAGCAACGCTGGTAACGTGGCTAGCGCTGTTGCCATAGGGCTAACCACCAGACCGCCCAACAGTAGTACAACGACGGCCCAATCCATAGCCGTTGAATCCTGGCCACCATAGGCCCAGAATAGAAAAGCAAGCTCGAGCATGTAGATCAATGCCAACCCTGCTGCTGGCCAAAAAACCTTATATGCGAAGCTTTGCAGTTGAACAGAATGGGGCTCGATAGACCAAGCTTTCGCCAGACCCGACTGTCTACAGCAGTAACCCACAGCAAACAACACACAGGCCGTTTGTGCAAACATCCCAAGTGACCACGTTAATTGGTCAAACACGCTTTAACGCTAGCAAACCCTGATTGCTGCAAGAACTCATAATGCCTGACCTGTTTACTCACTATGCCGTGAATAACCTTACAGAATCAGTCCTCATTTGGAAACACTGGAGTTGGACAGTTTTCAGGGTGCGCTGCTGTTTCACGGATTTTACGAATGGAAGCGTGAAAGTCGAAAGCTTATTCAGGCTTGCTACATAACGCCATAATATGGTTCATGTATTGCCCCTGAATGGTTCTGGATTCAGGAAGCAGCTAGGCTGACGGCGGGGGAAGGGGAGGGCGCGCCATAGTAGAAGCGTTGAATTCTAATATTCTGAGTTAAGATTCAGGTCTTTTTCGTAATCTCGGTTCATTTTTTGCGAAGAAAATCCGAGATTGTGTTTCAGTTTTAATTTTTGATTCATTAGCGATTGTTTAAATATTCCATTGCTAGTGAATCTGACTGGAGACGTAAAAGCCTTTTCTCTTATTCGAAGAGGAGCTATTTTTTGACGTAGCTTTTTGCTAAACAAAGTGTCCTCGAATATATCAACCATTGGAACTGGTTCTGGGTCTTGTTCGCTAATAATGTCTTTTGTAAAGAAAATGCAGTGATCCAGATAGATAATGCCTGCCATGCCAAAGCGTATTCTATTCGAATAGAACGACGTGAATTTAAGTGCAAAGTGGTTTGACTGATAAAACTCGTGGGTGAAACCGCCCCACGTATTTCCGTTACTGCAATCGAGATCAGAGAGTGTAGAAATCGCTTCATGGGATAAAAAAGATCGGGGATGGTTCAAAAGGACAAGCTCGTTTTGAGTCTCTTTGATACCAATATTTATTCTTTCGGCACGAGAGTTAGAGTTTGTCAGAAGTACACGTTGTTTTCTGTCTAGGAGATCTTGATGGGTGCCATCATCATTTGGCCCGAGGATCCACAACAGCTCACAATTAGGAAAGGGTTGATAGCTATCAATTATCTTACGATGGAATTGAAGTTTCATCTCTTTCTTAACCGGGATAACAACCGATATTTTATTCAACGTGTTCCGTTTATATTGTGTGTGGAAAGTCTACCGCGAACAAACAAGTCCGCGGCAGGCTGGGGTAGACATCAAATATTAGAGTTGCGCATCGCCGAAGTTAGCGTTGAAGGGGATGCACCACACACTGATGCCATTAAAGTCATCGAGTGTTAAGTTCTCAGGGATAGTGAGTCTGATGGTATCTCCTGTGTATCGCATTCCATTCAATCGGATGCCTATTGGCCCTGCTCCTGGCGTACCATCTCGATAGTTGCCATCGGTTCCGGTGTAGAAGAACACGTTAACGCCGCCACCGTCATAGAAAAAATCGCTAACCTCCAGCGTTCGATCATCGATGACGGTCAAGGTACCGCTGATATCGTGTGCGAGATCACTGAACTGAGCGCTTGTGCCAACTGATGGATGGGTTGACGTATTGTCTGTGGACGGTGGGGGTTGGTTTTCAGGAGGTAACGGGGCTACCGGTCGCTCATCGATTCCTTCTATGAAAAGCGTTTCTTGCAAATGATCAACAGCTTCAATCATATTGACTAGTTCTGTATTGACTGAGCCACTGTTGGCAACAAGGTTACCGACCTGATTTTCAAATGCGGGTGATGAAAAGTCGACTTCAAGCCCGGTGGCGCTGGCTATCGCTGCATTAGATATCGTTATTCCACCTACTGGGTCGCCATCCGTATCGAGGGTTTGCAGAAGACGCGCTAAATTCATGACACGTTGGTCAGTGATATTGTCAGTCGCAAAAACGGATAGTGGGGTGATGAGTGCAGCACCGGCCACGCTTGGCAAGTCAATGTCCCCTATGGAAAATACGACGTTTTCGCCTGCTTGGTAGGCAAATGATCCATCGGCCCCTGTGATTCCGGTTTGCGACTCGGTGGTGTACTGTAAGCCCTCAACCGCAGAATCAACAAACCTTCCTGATAGCAGAGTGGTCGAAGTATCTGTGCCAGGGTTTGGATCCGCAGGCTCTGGACCAGCTGACACGCCTGAGGAGCCGCCACCACAGGCTGAGAGTAATAGCGCGGTGAGCATTGGAAAGAATAAGTGTGTTGATTTCATTGTCCGTCCTGCGAGTCTAATTCGCTTGTTAATCACAAAGTTTGACCCCAGTGTTGCATAAAATTTCGAGTCCAGAAGCTTATAGAGCTGTATATAAGTATCGGAGGCGGCCTCGGCTGCACGGAATTTTTACTGGGTTGAGTCGGGCCGCGCAGGCCAAGTGACTCTAGGTGAGATCCAGGAAAAACGAGTACAGTCGGGGCCGCCCCCGGTGCTTAGATGCTGCTATAGAAGAAGCGAAGCGCTTCTGGACCGGAATTTCATGCAACACTAGGGTTTAGGTAGCTGTGAATCTTTTACAGTGTATAGCTTAAGCTAACTGTTCCAATATTGGTGTCAGCCACATTTCTACCGTCCAAGACGGTAGAAAGAGAGAAATTGACCCCGAATCCGCTTAAAAACGCATAATTTACGCTAGTTATCAACCAATCAGAATCTCTATCCGTTTGTGAAAACTGTTCTACACCGAACCCAGGGCCACCGATGTCGATGTCACTATCTGTACGTACGAGACCATAACCAAGCTGGAAACTTAGACCTGGCAGGGGGGCTGCGTAGTTAGCACTGAGGAGGAATTTTACACCGTCGGCAACATTGCTATCGCGTTGTCGGTATGTGAGATCACCAGACACAGAAAATGCAGGCGCTAGATTCTTCCCGACTAACAAGCTGACATCAAAACCGGATGCACCGTCACCGATAGCATCGATCAGATCGGTTTCGTAGTCTCCACCAATGGTGTAACCAAGTCTGCCAGAAACAGTGGGTAAACCGTTGTCCTGTTCAAATTCATTCAAAAATTGATAGCTCACACCCAAGCTAGTGTCACTGATGTCTCTTTGTTCATCTGGATTATCTTCAAATTGTGATCTGGCATATCCAGTTCGAAAATCAAATGCCCAAATGTCATCGTAACCGTGGCTGGCGTTTAGCCAGACAAAGGTCCCTTCGAGGTCTCCCCCTAGATCGGTACTGGTCTCACCAATAAAAAAATCTCTTGAAGAGCCAGAGATCAGGCTGATTCCAAAGTTGGTAACGCCATCTTCCAGGAGCCAAGGTGAGCCCTCCGCGTAAGCTGCTGTCGAACCGCTCAGCAGTAACACAACTAACAATTTTTTACTCATTTTATCGTTTCGTCTATCGCTAATGTAGGGTCAGTGGAATATCGAATGCTCTTTAGCTTCCACATTCATTATCAATGCTGCAGTAGCCGTTCAATGCCCAGTCGTAGAAGTAGTCTGGGTCACCGCTGAATGTCAGCAGTGCGTTTTTGGTTTCAGGATTAGCATGCTTGCTAAGTGTCTCCAGTATCTGCTTTTGACTAGATCCAAAATCACTTCCATACCAGTCAAACAATGTGGACAATTGCAGTTTACTGCCGTCTACGGTAACACCGCGTGGGTGGCCTACGTATTCAGCAGCTGCAGTATCAAGTAACTGCTCCATATTTTCAGAGGTAAATGCTTGGGCTGCCAGGTTAGGGCAGCCAATACTGGCGCAATTCACGGCAAAGTGGATTCGATAGTCGTTGTACAAGGGCCTGATAATCCTGTGCTCAATGTCATTAAGGCTCAATGCAATCCCATTTAGTTCCACGGCGTCATTGTCCCATGGACCAAAGCTGCTCAATTTACCGTCAATGTTTGTAATGCTGACCAGCGGATAGTTGTCGAGGATTACTGCGACCGTTACTGCGTTGTATAGATTGATCCAGTAGGCTTTTTGCTCAGCGCGATTTAATGACAGTGGATCAGCTGATGTCATTGCATCGAGATATTCATCCAAAGGTTCACGACCATCGTCAATTATTCCACTGTAATCGAACAAGTTAACGCCAGAGTCGGTATCCGATATTAGGTAGTCATCAAGTATCGTTTGCCAGTTGGAATGGTCGAAAACCTGGGTGCTACTCTCTACTGAGGCAACCCAACGAGTATCGAGCTCTGACTTGTTTCTGTCAGCCACTAAAAACTTATAACCTAGCGCGACTGTTACAACTAAAGCTAGGCCAACGAATATTTGAATGTATTTCTTGTTTTTCATCTACGATTTTAATATTTTTATAACAGAATCTCAGCTTCCATGAACAAACTACATAGGCTTGGAATCGTCATGGACTTTAACCACGTGATTGTCAGCAATTTTTACCGAGGCTGTGGACCCATACTTCACAAACAATTCACGCCAGTAAAGTTTAGCGATGGTCCCTAATATTCCCTTTGAGGCACCGATGACACCACTTACAGTGCCGCTAATTTTTGATTGGCCAATCCTCTTTTGGGTGCTAACTGGAACTTCAACTACGTGTTTGTTCAATTGGAATGCTCTAACTTGCATCTCTACGGTCCAGCCAAATTGCCTGTCTTGCATCTGTAGATCATTGAGAACTTTATTGCTGATAGCACGAAAAGGGCCAAGGTCAGTGACACGCTCTTTCCATAGAATCCGCATTAACAAACTGGCGAGTCGGTTTCCTAGGGCCTGTGGGATCGAAAGTGCGCCTGATTCACAATTTCCTAACGTCCTCGAGCCTATAACCAGATCAGCTCCGGAGTAAAGTGGCTCTAGCAGTGCAGGTAGTTCGCTGCAGTCAACTGAATGATCTGCATCAACGAATACAACAATGTCTTTGTCCAATGGAACGCTTATAGCGGCAAGGCAAGCAGCTCCATAGCCCTTCTCTTCCTCAATAACTACAATTGCACCGCAGTCGCGAGCAATGGCTGCTGTGTTATCAATTGAGCCGTTGTCGCACAACACGATGTTATCAACCAAAGCCACCGCATCGTGACTATGAAGATTACATGCACATGGCTCGTCTGTGGAGGCTTTTGTATCTGTTAAGGTATTTGACTGAAAATTGCGGTTTACTTGTGAATTATTTTCAATAAAACAGCTGCATCCCGTGCACACCTTTAGTGCAAACAGTTCGTTGATAACGCGAGCGATTGATTGCTCCTCGTTCAGCGCCGGTATGAGTACGGTGATGGCTCTTTCTCTATACATGTGGTTTGTGAGTGATAACTTTATTAATGGTTCGGTCAACAGATAATCTAGTCAGACGTATTTCCGGTGTATCGGTTCATACTGTCTTTTTGATTGCTCTTTTCATAGTCATATCTGCGTGGGCAGGTGTGTGCTTTTTGTCTAGACAGCCAAGTGGTTCAGCATTGTTACAATTCCTGTTGTTGGCTCTGCTTATGGTTGTCACAACTCTAGTGGTGTTATGGCACTGTCAAAATACGGCGTTTAAGTTGCCCTTTCGATGGATACTGGTGACCGCCATTGTTTTGCGTCTCATGTCAGTCGCTGGAGATCCGCTGTTTGAAGACGATTTCTATCGGTATTTGTGGGATGGCTATCAAACTGCCACTACGAATGATCCGTATTCTCACGCTCCTGAAAAGTACTTTGATGAAGATGTGCCAGAGGTCTTTGAAACGATTCTGTCGTACATTAACTATCCTGCGATCGCTACTGTGTATGGTCCGGTGGTTCAGTGGGTTTTCGCACTGGCCTATCAAATAGCACCTGGTGAGGTTTGGCCACTTCAGCTCATGAGTGCTATTGCTGATGTCGTTGTTATATGCCTGTTAAGCCGATTGGGTGCTGGGAATGCCTTGTTGCTCTACGCTTGGTCTCCATTGATTCTCAAAGAATACTCGCTCACGGCTCACCCTGACGTATTCTCAGTAGCATTAGTCTTTATAAGTATTGTAGCTGCGTATCGACAGAGAGCTGTGCTTGCGGGATTGGTTTTGGGGTTGGCATTGGGGGCAAAAATATTTGCGCTATTGGTAGTTCCATTTATCTTCTTTCGGACTTGGGCGATAGGCTACTGGTGGCGTTTGGGCAGTGCTACTTTACTATCTTTGGCTTTAATCACACTATGGTTCGGCACTATAAAAATCTGGGTTCCAGATGGTCTGCTTGCTATGGCTGAAAGTTGGCTATTCAATTCACCTTTGTATTACCTGCTTCTACCTGCGTTGAGTTTTTCAAGTATCAAGATGATGCTGCTAGCAAGTTTCGTACTCTATGTCATAGTGGTCTTTTTTCGAAGGTTTTATAAAGCGAGATCTACAAGACCCAGCGATGATGACAAGCAGCAACAATGGGCAAAATCGCCGGCGTCATTTCGTGGAGATTGGTTGTTTGCCTTGTTCTTACTTTGCTTGCCTGTGATAAACCCTTGGTATGTTACTTGGCTGTTGCCCTTCGCCACACTGTATCCGCGTTGGTGGTCGTGGACGGCCAGTTATACGATACTTCTCTCTTATTGGTACGGCAGCAATGTAGGTGCAATAGGCAGCGATTCGCTCCAGTTGCCAGTTGGTGTACTGGTTCTGGAGTATGCCTTGGTTTTGCTAGTACCTTTAACGGTGTGGATTGTATTGATTTCTCGACGCAGAATACAATCGTGAACTGACTATTAATTCAGTAACATGTTTCATGAGCGCTTTTTTGGGTCTATTAGTTTCAAGCTTGGCTGCAGGTAGATCACTTGACGAAAAACCTGCCACCTGTATGCCCTGAAGTTTAGGGATATCATCGTCGTCGATTCAGGCAATTCTAATGTCCCTGTAGTAAGCACTCATTGCCAACGCAGTCTAATGAACACTGCAGTGTTGTTTCCGAGGTCAGGGTGATTATCTGGGGGTGACAGGCGTCCTTGCGTGATCTCAAAGACGCCACTATCGCCGGTCTTACTTCAGCTTTAGTTTGAAGCGCTTGTTCAGGTAATACAGAATAGCTTCGCCTTGGCTGTCGTTAACTAATTCAGCGATTTTAAGGTCAGGGTCGGTGCAGCTGTACAGGCTGTCAACAAAGGCCGACACATCGCCTTTCTTGTATGGTTTGACAGATTTTCGCGACAATTTACTTAAAGAATCACCGCGTTTGATACAGTAACTCAGAGTAGATCCGTCTGCTTGCTTAGCCTTATAGTATGATCTGCCAAGCTCGTATTGTTGGTCTACTTTCTTCTGCGAGTAGCCACCTTGTCCAAAGCCGCCCCCACCTGAAGCCATCGCTAACGGACTAACAAGCACCGCAAAGACTGTGATAAATGTGAGTAGATGTTGGCGCATCAAATTTCCCTGTAATTTAAGTTCTTAAGTATCGAATTGTGAGATCAGACTCTCTTACACTTCACTGACTTCGTATAAGGCGATGAGTTCCTCAAACCATGCAGAATAATCGACATGTTGTGATTTTTGCTCGTGCCCCGTGCTACGGGCGCGTGAAGCGTAGGCTTGCAAGAGATGTTGGCAATTTACGTGCCTGCTATTTCTATCGGAAAAATCTCGTTAAACTGATGCAAGAATTGCGGGTTGGCAATTGGCATACTCACATCTCGTTGGCGTCTGCGCAAGACGCGAGAGACCCCTTGTTTTCCGGTGTGTCCCGTTTGGTGCAATCTGAGGGTGATCTAGGCAGCAGAATGCGTTCCGTGCTCGAACGGTTTAAAAACAAAAAGGTCATTATCGTTGGTAGTGATATTCACGGGATTTCTAGATCCCACATCGAAGCCTCATTTTCTGCGCTAGATGAACACGATCTCGTGTTTGGTCCAGCGTTTGATGGTGGTTTTTGGCTGGTTGGGCGTGGGCTAATTCGCTCACCTGGATGGCGGTTTATGCATGGTGTTCGGTGGTCAACACAGTTCGCTCTTCAGGATACATTGGAGACAGTCTTGACTGGGCATCGAGTTGCACAGGTTATGCAACTTCACGATATCGATAATGGAGCATCCTTTGATAAATTTTACCGACGAAACCACTGAAAAGAAGATCACAATTATGCCGCTCACTCAGTGATATGAGTAACCTGCCACTGTGTTTCAGTTCGAACGCTTACGCAGGTGCGCCGCCGTCAGGGATTTGCTAACCCCTTAAAAGAGCCACAGAAGGGCGATGGATGCCGCACAAGGCAGAGGCGGGCAGGGCAACTGGGTGCCCGCTGCGCGATATTGATGTTGAAAGCGCAAAAAATGCTCGTCAAGGTGGTAGTACATCGCCTTGCATCCAGTGTGAGAAGTACGTCTCTCGGAGACTGGATGTACTTGCATACCATCGCGTATCACGGTGTAGGGCCCTAGCTAAATGGTGCGGGGCTGTCGGTAGATGATCGCTCATGACAATGCCGGTGTCTGTGTTTAAACCGATGTAGTCAAAGGCACTGATTCGCGATGGACCGTATGGAATTTGCCTAGACATGCTGGCAAGTCTCTCAGGATGCAGTGCAAAGCGAAGAAACGCCAGGATCGTTTGTTCATCGGCTTTAGACTGTCGTGGGATAGCCCAGACACTACGATCAATGATCTGCCCATTCCAGATCATGTTGATTGGCACGCCACGGCTCCAAGCTTCAAAAAATCGGCCGTTGTAACCTGACGCCATAACAACATCACCACCCGACAGTAGCTCGACAGCTTCTGCCGGTTTGTCCCACCAGATGATGTGACCACGCAGAGCCTCAAGCCGCTTTAGGGCTAGACGTAAGCCTCGCTTGGTGCTCAACAAATCATATATCTGGCTGATAGGTACACCTTCAGCCATCATAGCCCACTCAAACAACGCCGACGGACTGCGTTGAAGTGCTCGCTTACCGGGAAAACGCTCCAAGTCAAACAGATCAGTGATTTGCTTAGGCTTCTCTGCCGGGAACGCACGCTCATC
>JALZVU010000167.1 GCA_023301795.1 Granulosicoccus sp. | reverse complement strand
AGCAACACACACACGATCAGGATCAGGATCACGCAGACAGTACCATCACCTGCCTGTCCTACCATGTGCTGCTTGCCTCGCCTTGCTCACTCACCAGCGATACGCAAGCTTCCGTATTGGTGCCAGCCGCGCATCTGGTAGTCGCAGCTGTTGCACCTGCGTGTCCAATCACAGCGACCAACACGATCTCCATACGAGGACCTCCAAAAACATCCTGCACTTGATCAGAACACGCTAAGTTCAACGTCGCAAAGCAACGTCACAGCGGGCAATGCGACGCCTTCGTAAAGTCAGGAGTTAATAATGAGAGTTTTTCGAAAAGCGGCACTGCTGTGCCTGTTTCCATCCATCTGTATCGCCCAGACCGAACGCGAGCTAGACGCACATGATCACGGCGCCGGCTCGCTGAATGTCGCCATTGAAGAAGCGACTATCTACATCGAATTCGGTGCTCCCTGGGATAACCTGGTGGGCTTTGAACACGCGCCTGCCAATGCCGAACAATCACAGCTTGTAGATTCAGCCCTCGAAACGCTGAGATCCCCCGAGAGCCTGTTCGCCTTCAATGGCGCTGATTGCAGTGTTGAGGATGTCAGTGTTGAACACTCCATGGAGCACGAGGGAGATGATCATGAATCGGAAGACCATCATGATGATCACAAGGAAGATGAACACCACGACGATCATGCAGAAGATGAGCACCACGACGATCATGCAGAAGATGAGCATCACGACGATCACGCAGAAGATGAGCACAGCGATCATTCCAGTGTCTTCGCCACGTACGTATTTAACTGCGACAACACCGCCTCACTAGATTCTATTGATGTGAGCATCTTCAGCGTATGGGCACAATTTGAAGAGCTGGATGTTCAGATGATTGGACCTACAGGTGCCTCCAGTGTAGAGCTTGTCGCAGGCAGCTCCCGTCTGAACCTGTCGCAGGTGAACTGATGTCAACTGGAAACTCACGCGGTAACCCGTGCGGCAATCCAACGTGTTTCCCATACTCTTCTTAGGCGTACGCATCTGGCATGGCTGATTCAACAACAGACGATGAGCCCATCGTCCAGATTCGTAACCTTGCATTCAGCTGGTCTGATACCAGTGCGAATGTGCTGGACGTGGACGAACTCATCCTGAATAAAGGAGAGAGAGTGTTTTTGCGCGGCGCTTCAGGATCTGGCAAAACGACCTTGCTAAACCTGATCGCCGCCGTCTTGCAGGTCCGCACAGGCAGCATCATCGTTGACGGTGTCGATACAGCAAAGTTGCCTAGCCATAAACGCGACAGGTTCAGGGCGGATACCATCGGATTTATTTTTCAGCAGTTCAATTTATTGCCGTTTTTATCGGTTGTTGAAAATGTATCACTACCCTGTCGTTTTTCAGCAGTAAGAAAGCAGCGAGCACTGACGCACAGTGGCTCAATTAACACCGAATGCAAGCGCCTGCTCGAGGCCATGCAATTACCCGTCGATACGATGCTCAAAACTTCAGTAACACAACTGAGTGTTGGTCAGCAACAGCGCGTGGCAGTGGCTCGTGCCTTGATTGGAAGTCCTGCACTGATAATTGCTGATGAACCCACATCGGCCCTGGATACAGACACCCGTGGTGCTTTTATCAAACTGTTATTTGCAGAAGCTGAAGCGGCAGGGTCCAGTCTGTTATTTGTCAGCCACGATGATTCGCTAGCGATGCATTTTGATCGAACCATCGAATTGGCAAACATCAACAAGGCAAGCGTTGTACAAAGCCAAAGGTTATCGTCATGCTGACACTTGCCTGGCGAAGTCTGTGCAATCGATGGGGCACCGTGCTGCTGGCTACTCTGGCGGTAGCCATGAGTGTCTCCCTGATTTTGACTGTGGAGAAAATCCGGCGAGAAGCACGCGATAGCTTTGCACAAACCGTTTCAGGGACTGATCTTATTGTCGGTGCCCGCAGCGGCTCAGTGCAGCTTTTGCTGTACTCAGTGTTTCGTATCGGCAATGCGACCAACAACATCACTTGGGAGACTACCGAGGAGATCAAACAACGTGACGCCGTGAAATGGGTGATTCCAATCTCGCTGGGCGATTCGCACAGAGGTTACCGTGTGGTTGGTACGACACAAGACATGTTCACGCATTTTCGCTATGGCCGTGATCAAGCGTTAAAAATAGATTCAGGACGTGAGTTTGAGGACGTCTTTGATGCTGTTGTCGGTAGTGAGGTGGCAGCAGCACTGGGCTACTCCATCGGTCAAGCAATCGTTATAGGGCACGGCACCGGTGCTGTGTCTCTGATTGAGCATGATGAACGTCCTTTTCGTATCAGCGGCATTCTGGCTCCCACTGGCACACCCGTGGACAAATCAGTGCATGTCAGCCTTGAAGGTATCGAGGCCATGCATGTAGATTGGCGATCAGGCAGTCGCGCAAGCGACGGGCCAACCGTAGAGTCCATACGCGCCATGGACCTGACACCACGAGCGGTCACGGCTCTCATGGTGGGCCTCAATTCCAGAGCGGCGGTCTTTCGCGAGCAACGAAGTATCAATACCTATCAACAGGAACCACTTCTGGCGATACTTCCAGCCGTGGCTTTGCAGGAGCTATGGAATCTTCTGAGCGTTGCCGAAAAGGCCTTGTTCTTTATTTCTATCAGTGTCGTGGGAGCTGGCATCGTCAATCTTGTTTCTGTACTCCTGGCAAGCCTTGGAGAGCGACGTCGGGAAATGGCCATTCTCAGAGCCACGGGGGCAAGGCCAATACATGTATTTACTCTACTGGGTCTCGAATCCACAGGTCTAACGATTGTTGGTGTGGCTTCGGGATTGCTACTGCACTACATTATCCTGCTAACGAGTGGCTGGTGGATCAGTAAAGAGTACGGTTTGGCAATCCCAGTTGAACTACCCGAGGCACAGGACATCAGAATTCTGGCGGGAGTCTTGCTGGCGGGCGTAATTGCTGGACTAATCCCAGCCCTAACAGCGTACCGAACTTCACTATCAGATGGTATGACGCAAAGACTGTGACCCATCACAAATTCAAGAACATTATTAGGAGAGCATTATGAAATACACCCAATACCTGCCAGACAATTTCATCGCAGCCGCGGTTCTGTGTTGCTCCTTGATACTGGTCGGATGTAATAGCAATAGTGATTCAGACGCGTCAGAGGCTTTACCTGAACTCACAGAAATTTCGTGGCAAGATCTGGTTCCTGCAGATTTCGAGCAGCCTGAAAATCCGTTCGAGACGATGTCCCAGGATGAAATTGACAAACTGATGGACGGCAGTCCAGAGTCCAACGCCATCATTGCAGCGTTGGAAAAAGAGTTCTACTACGCCCCCACTAACGCCAATCTCGACGGCATACGCGTAAAACTGCCTGCGTACATTACCCCCCTTGATTTTGATGGGCAGATGAAACTTGAAGAATTTCTTCTTGTTCCTTATCTGGGTGCCTGCATGCATACCCCACCCCCACCATCGAACCAGATTGTGCATGCAAACCCATCCGAGGCTGTCGAAGTGGACGACATGTACAGCCCGGTTTGGGCCATTGGAATGTTGCGCGTTGACGCTAAGCAAAGCTCTCTGGCAGAAGCCGGTTACCAGCTTGAACTGGAAAGCATCGAGCCGTACACGCAGATCCAATAGGTATTTTAGACGCAGCGTTTCTTCCACGAAACGCTGCGTCTACGCACAACCTTGATGTAAGAACTATTTAGCGATGTCGATATTCTTAAATAAGGCTAAAATTGCGGCTTCAGTAGCTCTAGCGTTTATTTATGACAACTACTAACGAGACAGATAAATCCATCTCGGGCAAACCAACCACCGGCATCGTCATTTGCGACCATGGCAGTCGCCGAGCACAGTCAAACGATAGCCTTAAAGACGTCGCAACCCAGTTTGCGGCACGCTTCGCCCATGACTGTCAGATCGTTGAACCCGCCCATATGGAACTGGCGATGCCTGATATCGCAAGCGCTTATACTGCTTGCGTTGAACGGGGTGCTACACACATTGTCGTATTACCACTGTTTCTGGCTCAGGGTAAACACTGGACACGCGATATTCCCAGCCTTACCGCTCAAGCCGCTGCCAGGTTTCCCGAAACAAGTTACCAGATCGCCGAGCCGTTGGGCACAGACGATCTGCTGCTTGACCTACTGAAAAAACGATTTGATGCAGATGACCAGCCGACATTGGCAAGCGGTCAAACTGACCCAAGACTTATCGACACACCCGCAACTGACAGACGAAATCAGTGCAGCGCTTGTCCGTTTGAGTACGATAAAGAATCGGGCGCTGTAACCATTAAACCCGGTAGTCAGTTGGATGGAGCAGCCAATGTATCGGTCGAGGGCTCACCATAGGCATTCTGACTATCTACGTTAAATCAATGACAGCATGCAACGCTATCGAATCCCTGCCCGCATAAAACTCTGCACGAACTGCCGCTGAAACAACAAAAAGGCGATTAACAAAGGTCCCGATGTCATCAACGTTGCTGCATTGATCACCGACCATTCCAGCCCTGCATCAATCGCTGAGAACACACTCAAGCCAACAGTCACAGGGCGAGTCTCCACAGAATTTGTGATGATCAAAGGCCATAAAAAATTATTCCAGTGATGACTGACAGACACTAGCCCATAGGCAAGATAGGTAGGCTTGGCTAACGGAATATAGACACGCCACAGTAACCCCAAGAATGAACTTCCCTCCACCCTTGCCGCCTCATCCAGCTCTCGGGGTATGGACATAAATGTCTGCCGCAGCAAAAATATGCCAAAACCCGAGGCAATATAGGGCAAGCCTATAGCAGCAATCGTATCAACCAGCCCCAAGGCACGAATGGTCTTGTAGTTTTCAACAATGAGAATGTCTGGCATAACCAGCAGCTGTAGAAGCACCAAGGCAAAGAGAATGTCTCTGCCTGGGAATTTGAATCTGGCAAACGCAAAAGCTGCCAATGTGCCCAGAATAAACTGGCAAATAAGAATCATTGTTACCAGCATGACGGTATTCAGAAAATAGCGCGCAAAAGGCGCAGCATCCCAGGCTTTCTGGAAATTTTCAAACGTCAGTGGTGCGCTCAGGACAAATCGCGTTTCGTAGGCCGATGGGTGTATTGCTGTCCAGAAGGCATACAGTAACGGCAGTGCCCATAGAAACGCCAGCAACCACATGGCAAACGCGTTGAGCACCGTATCGAACGATGGCCAATTGCGCAGACTTGAAGCACCAACGACACTCATTGGTAGTGCACCTTTCGATCAAACAGAAAGAACTGCCCTATCGCAAGGATAGAAAGTAACACCAACATGACAACGGTAAGGGTTGCTGCATAACCTGTTTGCCAGTACTTGAACGCGACTTCATAGATGTAGAACAGCAACAGACTACTGGCATTATCAGGGCCACCATCAGTCATCACAAAAATATGATCAACCAACCGGAACGAGTTGATGATCGCATTGATAGAGACAAAAAGCGTTGTGGGCATCAGCAGTGGAAACAGGATCTTGCGAAAATAATAGAAGCTACTG
This sequence comes from Granulosicoccus sp., assembly GCA_023301795.1. Taxonomy (GTDB): domain Bacteria; phylum Pseudomonadota; class Gammaproteobacteria; order Granulosicoccales; family Granulosicoccaceae; genus Granulosicoccus. Next base: position 25,014 of record JALZVU010000167.1, on the reverse strand, counting down.
GCACCTTCAACATCGGCGGCTTCACGCAACACCGGTGGTATAGATTGAAGCGCTGCAAGATAGAAGATCATGAAAAAGCCAGCCTCTTTCCAGATGGCCACTACTATCATGGCAGCCAACACACTGTCGGGGTTTCCTAAAATATTGCCCGCCGGCAAACCAAACAGTCCAGAACGTAGCTGGTCTATCAGACCAAAACCCGGGGTATAAAAAAACATCCAGATGTTAGCCACCGCTATCAGTGGTAACACCGTTGGTGCAAAGAAGGCTACTCGTGACAAAGTGCGCCCCTTAAGGCGACTATTAACCCAAAGCGCCATGGCAAGCGCAATACCGATGGATGCAGGGATAGTACCCACTGCAAACCAGAAGTTGTTCATCAACACCTGCCAGAACACTTCGTCCTGAATCAGTGTCCGGTAGTTTTCCAGACCAATGAATTCTTCCGGCCGCCTACCTCTGGGCGTTGAGAAGAAACTACTGAATACCGTTTTAACCGCAGGGTAGTGGGTAAACGTAAAAAGAAACAACAATGCCGGACTGAGAAACAGCCAGCCGTAGATCCATTCGCGTCGATGCATCATGGGTTTGTTATCTCATGTAGACAAGGTGGCAAAGCAAGTGCAAACAGCCTGCATAACAGCTTGTTTCCACCACAAAGCTCTGCCACCAATAACATCATGAACTAGCGGTACGTCTTCAAGATAGCATCTGCCTTGGACTGAGCCTCGGCTAGAGCTTCTGCAGGCGCCTTGCTGCCAGTGATAGCCGCAGCCAACGCATCATTCAAGATGCCTGTAACGCGCTGATTCTCGTAAGTAGACAACTCTGCAACGGCGTATTCCAATTGATCGCGAGCAATCAACGCAGGTGGAAAATCGGCAGCATAGGCTTGCATATCTACTGTTTCCCATGCAGCAGGACTAGGTGCAACATAACCAGTAGCAATAGACCACTTGGCCGCTTGATCAGGGGACGTTATCCACTGTACAAAGTCGAAGGCCGCCTGCTTTTGCTCATCGGATGATTCACGGAAGATATAAAAATTGCCGCCTCCGGTCGGTGCACCAAAACTCTCGTTGCCCGGAAGAAGACCAACACCAAAATCGAACGGCGCGTTCTCACGAACATTTGTCAGGTTGCCCGTTGATGTCCACATCATGGCTGTCTGTTCTTCAAAGAATGCTTTGGGCGTAGCACCCCACTCAACGATACCCGGCGCCATAACTCCATGCTCGGTACTTAATTCAACAAGATACTCCAGAGCTTCAACCACCTTAGGGTCATCAAAATTAGTCTGATTGCCTTCGGCATTCGCCAATGTGGCACCGTTTTGTGTTGTTAGTCCTTGAAACAACCAATACGGAAAACCCGAAGAAGGGATGCGCACTCCCCAACGCGTGACATTACCGTTACCGTCTCTCTGTACCAGCTTCTTACCCATCTCTATCGTTTCTTCCCAAGACGTGGGTGGTGTTTCCGGATCAAGTCCGGCTTCGGCAAATGCTTCTTTGTTCCAGTAAAGCACAGGCGTAGAACGTTGAAACGGTATTCCATACGTTTTACCACCGGTCTGGCTGTTTGCCATGAATGCAGGATAAAACGAATCCAACCAGGCTTGGTCCTCTTCACTGTCGACCAATTCGTCGAATGGAATTATCACGTCTTCATCAATCAAGGTAAACATGTCCACCGACAGAATGACGGACAACTGTGGTGGCTTACCGCCTCGCGATGCAGTCAGTGCTTTGGTTACGGTGTCACCGTAGGAACCTGCATATACGGCATCGATGTTGACGCCTTCGTTAGCCGCTAAATATTCATCAGTTAATGCCTGAATGGTGTCAGCAGCCTTCCCACCCACAGCAACTGGAAAGTAAAATTCCAAATCGACAGCGAGTGCATGTGAACTCATCCCCAGCAGCAATGCTGCCGTTGAAAGTCCCGTTGATAATGTCATTGGTAGTTTCATATATTCCTCCTCCGGTTACTCGTAAAGTGCACTAACAGCATGCACTGACAAAGCTAACTCATGCTTGTGAAAAGATCGTGAAATCCAGCGGGTGCACCCGCAAGTCGCACACCATTGTCACTGCCAAAAAAATGCATATTATCTGGGTGCCAGACAAGCCTGACATCACTGCGCGCCTGAAGGTTGGTGTGCCCTTCGATGCGCGCTAACAGTTTGGAGCCACCTATGCGGCAATCCAGAAGTACATCAGCACCCAGATATTCAACATGCTCTATGTGTGCTTTAACGCCTGCAGTATCAGATAGTCGCACATGCTCAGGTCTTATACCGACGGTCAGGTTGCTGTGCTGATCGTTTGTTCCTGTGCTAACAGCTGCCATTAAATCGCCTGCCTCAAGCAAATTCATCGGCGGTGTGCCAATAAAACCTGCTACGAATGCGCTGGCAGGTTTCTCATAAATCTCTCGCGGTGTGCCACTTTGCTCTATGCCTCCGTTGCGCATCAGCACTACCTGATCGGCCATGGTGATAGCCTCCGCCTGATCATGCGTGACATACACCATGGAGAATCCGAGCGATTGCTGCAAATCGCGAATCTCCATGCGCATCGTATTCCGAAGCTTTGCGTCCAGATTCGACAGCGGCTCATCCATAAGGCAAACAGGCTTGCGGGCAATGATGGCTCGTCCCAAGGCAACACGCTGTTGTTGCCCTCCGGAGAGCTGGGAAGGCCGCCGCTTAAGGTAATCAGTCAAACCCAACAGATTTGCTGTTTGCAACAAACGTTGTTGCTGCTCATCCTTCGGGGTACGTCTTACGCGCAGGCCGAACAGAATATTTTCAGCAACCGTCAAGTGCGGGAATAGCGCATAGGACTGGAACACCATCGCAATATCGCGCTGCGCAGGTGGTAGCTGGTTCACCTGCTTTCCACCGATAATCACTTGTCCTTCATCCGCAGCTTCCAAGCCTGCGATGATTCTCAATGAAGTGGACTTACCACACCCGGACGGACCCAACAGCACGGTAAACGTGCCAGGCTCAACTTCCAAATCTATGCAATCCACTGCAGGCTCACCATCCCAGAACTTGGACACCTGCTTCAAGCTGATTGCTTGTCCTTCAACATGCGAATCTTCCATGCATTGGACTATGCCACACCGCTGTAGATCAGTGGTCGAAATCCTTGATCGAGATAATGCCATCCAGTAAGCGCACCTCACGCATTGAATGGTCAGTATCAAGATGCACACTCAAGCTATCCGGGAACACCGAGCGGTAGTTATTTATGTGCGTGGGTTCGTTGTCAAAGGCTGCTAGCAGATTTCCGGCTATCGATATTTTTTGCAGTTCATTACGTTTGTAGGCATCGTCAGAATCGGACGCAACAGGTTTCATGATCAGCCTGACATCACTGTGCGCTGGAGATGGAAAGCCCAACGATTCCAATGATGCCTGCGTACCTTCGCGCATGTTCTCGTCCCGCCCAGTCAAGTAATGAACAATTCCGCCAGCTGCCTGTATTGCAGTGACAAATTTAACCGCACCCGCAATGGTGACATCGTGCTGGCAATATAAAGAGCTGAAAAACCGAGGTGTCCAAAAATCGAGATGCTCATCCAGAATCTGATCAATCGCAGTGTCTGCCATGCCCAGAAGGGCCATGCTGTTGCGAGCACTCCACGTGGGAAAATGTTCTGGGGTAGCCATCGCCAGCATGGGCTGATTAACCTGCACGGCAAACTCACGCATAATGGCAGCGCTGCGCGGGCGGTTATTCAGTAAAGTAGAATCCAGATCGAAAACGACAAGCCGGTGAAGGCTTTGTTCGATAACGTTCAACAACAAAGCTTTCGCGGATGCAGGTCCTAAGGGTAGCGCACCCGTGATGGGATCAGGTAGCGATGCGGGTGAGTCCGGTGCGTTCAACGCATGCCGCCAGGACCACCCATGCCGCCCATACCACCAGGACCACCCATACCCGGTGGCATTTTTCCTTGCATAGCACGCATCATCTTAGCCATACCGCCTTTGCTCATCTTCTTCATGGTGCGGGCCATCTGCTGATGCTGCTTTACCAGCTTGTTCAAGTCCTGAACCTGAAGCCCGGCACCTGAAGCAATACGTTTTTTACGACTACCTTTGAGCATCGCCGGATACTTTCTTTCCTGCGGTGTCATGGAATTCACCAACGCAATCATGTGCACAAATTGCTTGTCGTCACCCATCTTGGCTTTGACCGCATCAGGCACATCACCCATACCGGGCATCTTGTCCATGATGGAAGCCATGCCGCCCATGTTGGCCATTTGTTCTAACTGATCTTTCAAGTCGTTGAAGTCAAAGTTCTTGCCCTTCTTCATCTTGTTGGCAAACTTCTCAGCCTTGGCATGATCTACCTTGGCCGTCACCTCTTCTACCAGACTAACAACGTCACCCATCCCCAAGATTCGCGAGGCGATACGCTCAGGGTGGAATGTTTCCAATGCATCGGTTTTTTCACCAGCACCGATAAACTTGATGGGCTTACCCGTTACAACGCGCACAGACAAGGCAGCACCACCCCGGGCATCACCGTCAGTTTTGGTAAGAACAACACCGGTTAGCGGCAGCGCCTCACCAAATGCCTTAGCCGTATTCGCAGCATCCTGACCCGTCATGCTATCAACCACGAACAGCGTTTCAATCGGTTTGATGGCAGCATGCAATTGCTGAATTTCAGTCATCATTTCCTGATCGATAGCCAGGCGGCCGGCGGTATCCACCAGCAACACATCGACGAACTGCTTTTTGGCCTCAGCCAATGCGGCCTTGGCAATAGCTACTGGCGACTGATCCACCGAGCTATCAAAGAAAATAGCCTCTACCGAACCTGCCAGTGTTTCAAGCTGCTTGATGGCTGCCGGTCGGTAAACATCACAGCTGACCACCATTACTTTCTTTTTATCACGCTCCTTCAGAAGACGCGCCAGCTTGCCCACGGTTGTGGTTTTACCCGCACCCTGCAAACCTGCCATGAGCACCACAGCCGGTGGCTGGGTAGACAGATTCAGTGGCTCAGCCGTAGCCCCCATTACAGAGACGAGCTCATCGTTGACGACTTTAACGAATGCCTGCCCGGGGGACAAACTACCAATGACCTCTTGGCCCATGGCTTTATCACGTACCGAATCCACTATTTGCTTAACCACAGGGAGCGCTACATCGGCCTCCAACAGGGCCATGCGCACCTCACGCAGGGTGTCTTTTATATTGTCTTCGCTCAGGCGACCCTGCCCGCGAAGATTTTTGATCGTACTGCCTAGTCGCTCACTGAGTGAATCGAACATATTTAGCCTGCAATGTCGTGTTCTGGCGGCCCCAAAGTCGCTGGGGGCTCAATATTGGCCCTAGTATATGGCAGTGGTGGCAGGAGTAAACCCCAGCCCATTCGCAGCAGGTATCAGCCATCCACGCCGCTGAATCAATTGGCACGTGTTCAAGTACTTATTTACTGGGTTGATGTGCAACTTTTCATACACTGTCATTGTCTGAGTCAGACAATCCGAAACAGCTCAGGCCAATATGCTCAGCACCATACGCCCGCTCCACATGGCCTCTCGCACCCTCCACATACTCATTGCTTGCGGCATTCTGTCGAGCCTTACGCAAGCCCACGCACAGTCCGCTGTCGTGGCGTTGGATCAGGATCCGGCACTGTCCAAACAATTGGTCAGTGCTTTGGAAGAGCAACCAGAATCGTATGTGCCCCGCACCGAGCACCTGTTTGCCGACGGTTCGCCACAATTCCTCAACCGGTTGATTAACGAAGACTCTCCCTACCTTCTGCAACACGCACATAACCCGGTTAACTGGTATCCCTGGGGTGAGGAGGCCTTTGCGGCAGCAAAGGCGCAAGATAAACCGGTCTTCCTGTCCATCGGCTATGCCACCTGCCATTGGTGCCACGTCATGGAACGTGAGAGTTTCGAGGATCTGGCCATTGCTGATCTAATGAATCAGAACTACATCAGCATCAAAGTGGACCGCGAACAGCTACCCGATGTAGATGCACTATTCATGAGTGCCGTGATGATGATCAATGGCAGTGGCGGGTGGCCGATGTCGAGCTTTCTGGATTTTGATGGAAGACCGTTCTACGGCGCCACCTACTTCCCACCAGATCAGTTCTCACAACTGCTAACTCGCATAGATCAACTCTGGGGTGAGCAGCGCGATACCGTGCTCTCGCAAGCAACACAGTTGGCAAAAGAACTGGATCGCATCAATACCACCAGTGCCAATGCCGTGAACGTTGGCGAAAGAGATATTCAACGCGCCATGGCACAAGCTCTGGATGGCTTCGACGAAGACAACGGCGGCTTTGGTGGCGCTCCCAAATTCCCACGTGAGCCCACGCTGTTTTTTCTGCTGGACCAAGCCGCACGCGGCAACAGCGCTGAGGCGTTACACGCGGCCAGCGAGACACTGGAACACATGGCGGCAGGCGGCATACATGACCAGGTTGGTGGCGGTTTTCATCGATACTCGGTAGATGCGCTCTGGCGCGTGCCACATTTCGAAAAAATGCTTTACAACCAGGCAGCTCTTGCACGTAATTACGCGCAGGCGTATTCCCTGACAGGCAACGATCAACACGCGCGTACGGCACAACGCATTCTCGATTACACACTTCGCGACATGGTGTCGGACAACGGCCTATTCTATTCTGCAACTGATGCAGACTCAGAAGGTGAAGAGGGTCGGTTCTTTGTCTGGACGCCCGAGCAACTAACCGACGTACTCGGAGCAGAGGAAGCTGCCATCGCAAGCCAGGTGTGGAACGTGAACGGCTTTGGCAATTTCGAAGGGCACAGCATTCTGCATACCACCGTGTCGATTGAAGATATTGCACAAGGCCTGGAAATACCCTTACCCGCCTTGCAACAACGCATCGATGGCTGGACAGAGCAACTGCGTATCGCCAGAGAGCTTCGTGAACACCCACTGCGCGACGAAAAAATCATTGCCAGCTGGAATGGAATGATGATTAGCGCCTTGATTGATGGAGCACGGTATCTTAAAGAGCCCAGATTTCAGGATGCCGCTGTAAAAGCGGGTAATGCACTATGGGATAACCTGCATGACGATGAAGGTCAGCTCTACCGCACCTTTTTCAACGGCGAAAAGTCCATTGCAGGCACACAAGCTGACTATGCCTACGTGGCAGAGGGCTTCATCGCACTCTACGATGCAACAGGCGATGAACACTGGATACACCACGCCTCCACACTCGTGGATTCAATGAATACACATTTCTGGGATGACAAATCGGGTGCCTACTTTATGGGTAGCGATACCGTTGCCGGCGCCAAGCTCAGCGCACGACCCAAAGATCTATCAGACAATGCCATCGCATCGGGTAATTCAGTGGCGCTGCGCGTCCTGACACGCTTGTTTCGGCGCACCGGTGTTGAGGCCCTGAACAATCGCGCCAACGAACTCGTCGATGCGTTGTCCGCAAACATTGCGCAACAACCCGCAGGCTTCTACTACTTGTTAACCGGCCTTAATGAGCATCTGTTTGGTGAAGTATCTACGGTACAACATGGGGCACGAGGAGCTGTTACAGCCACCGCAAGTGTTGTCGACAACGCCTTGCAGATTAGTCTGAAACTCAAAGACGGCTGGCATATCAATTCGTCAAAACCACTACAGGATTATCTTATCCCGACAACCTTGACAGGATCAGGTAACCAGCCCATGAGCAACGTACGATACCCGGAAGCTGTTAAGCGCCAGCTGGGTTTTCAACGATCCGAGCTCTCTTTGTTTGAAGGCAACTTTACTATCGCTGCCAACCTGCCAGAAGCCTCGCCACTCTACAAAATCACAGGTGACACGCACTCAGGGACTGCCATGGTGCACACCGCCCAATTACAAGTGCAAGCTTGTGACGACACAAAATGTCTGGCACCCGAAACCCTTAATTTCCAAGTGCCAGCGCTTTGAAGGTTACTGCAGTTCATGAACAAGCCAGGCTAGAAGCCTAACCTTCAACGGCCTTACGCCTGACATTCCCCATCTGCTTGTCCAATGACACGTTGGCTCCATCACTGGAGCCGGCGTCATGAGCTTGCCCGTTGCGATAACGTACCTTCGCGGCGCGACGGGTAACCAGACCTTCCATACAAGCATCTCTTACCACTTCGCGCTTGCGCACTACCAAGCTTGAACCCGGCCCGGATTGCTCGCGACCCGCCTCCGCCGCCACCTGCTCTTCAGCGGTACGGCGCTCGGCGTCCATGAGCCTGGCTCGCTTCAGAACAGCCAATGCAAACCCTACCCGGTAGTCAAAGCTTGCAGAACGACCCGGTTCCACACTCCCCCCGCTTTTATGCATTTTGAGCGAGCGCTCCATCGCTGCGGACAGATAGTCGTAGGTCAGTGACGCGACCTCGGCATCAATGCTGAAGCCACGGAACTCGATGGTGTTGCTGCGCACGCAAATACAATCGTGCAAAAGTGCCACAGCTGAGCCCAGCACTCCGACATAACTTGGCACGGCACGAAATGCCTTGCCAATCTTGCTAGCACCAAACTCACTGGTTTCCAGATCCTGCTCGGTAATACCGAACTTGTTCATAAGCGACTGACAACGCCGCATGGCGATCTCAGCCTCATGCGGGCTCGACTCACTCTCACGGCTCATAGCGTAGAGCTTTCGAATGCGCCCAAGCAGTTTGTCACGGTCCATGTGGGGGTTGTCAGGTGCAGTTTGCGTTTCCATACGCGATGCCTCTTATTGGTTGTTTGCGGCCGAACAGCATACCTGTTTGCAGGTCTACTATTGCCAATTGCTCTTGGTCGGTGGCATATCTGTGATGATTGGCGGATAATCCGACTATCATTAGCCGCTGACTTCCACAGGATCAGGCCATTGTGAGTTTTGCATTGTCTCTCATCGCAGCAGCGTTCTACAGCGTTTCAAGCGCGATGCTGTCGCACACGCTAAAAGGGCGCTCAGCCTTGGCTGCAAACAACAGCCTGGCTGCCACAGCTGCTGCGCCATCACCCCACGATGATCGGATGTTTCGATTGACGCTCATGTTTGCCTCTGTCGCCATGCTGATTCACGGCTGGGTTGTGATCCATCAGACCGGCCTGCCGAACGGGTTGCACCTGCCGCTGTTCACATCGATAGCCGCCACCACCCTCACTATTGTGTTGTTCCACATTTTTTTGTGCCTACGCAAACCTGCAGACTATCTTGGCCTGGCTGTATTCCCCATCGCTGCCATTTCCCTCATAGCCAGTCAGGCTTCGGGTGGCGGAACACCTATTGATGGTCATGCCATCCAGATCCATGTACTGCTCTCACTGGTCGCCTACGGTGTTCTGTCTTTGGCTGCTGCTCAGGCTGTGCTAGTGGCTATTCAGCGCCACTACCTTGCAACGCATAAGCCTGGCGGATTCATGCGCGCACTACCGCCGCTGGACACCACCGAAAGCCTGCTGTTCTCACTGCTAGGTATCGGGTTTGTGATGCTGTCAGCCGCGCTGGTCAGTGGCTTTGTATTTCTTGAAGATATGTTTGCCCAGCACTTGGTCCACAAAACCATTCTGTCCTGCGTGGGATGGGCTATTTTCGGTGTTCTGCTGTTCGGGCGATGGAAATTCGGTTGGCGCGGGAAAAAGGCTGTGCAGTGGACACTTGGCGGATTTACCGTCTTGTTGCTTGCCTACTTCGGCACAAAAATCGTTGTGGAAGTGTTGATATACTAAAAATCTGAGGTAAAGCGTTAGCCTATGTCGGATATAACGCGAAAAAAGGCCTGCTCGTTGCTATAGTGCAATTATCTAAAGCAATGTAGGCCAGTTGTTCTTGAACAGCATCCCCATCAGCATACTGGGTTGTATCCTGGTATTTCTGGTACTAATCTCGGGTTTTTTTTCCGGTTCCGAGACAGCGCTCATGTCGCTAAACCGCTACCGGCTGCGGCATCAGGCCAACAGCGGCCATAAAGCTGCCCAGCGCACAGCCCGGCTTCTGGAGGATCGTGACAGGCTCATCAGCCTGATCCTGCTAGGCAATAACTTTGTCAACATTCTGGCGTCAGCTATTGCAACTGTCATCGCACTGCGCCTCATGGGCGAAGCGGGTATCGCAGTTGCCACCGGCTTGCTGACGATCGTCATCTTGGTGTTCGCAGAAGTTACCCCCAAAACGTTCGCCACCCGACGCGCTGAGCAGTTCGCGTTTGTGGCATCGGCGGTATATGTGCCACTCATGTACGTCACCTACCCTCTGGTTGCGGCCACCAACTGGCTAAGCAGCACTATTCTCAGGTTACTTAAAACCGATGCGCCAGCTGACGACGAGCACCTGTCCAGCGATGAGCTGCGCACGGTACTGAGCGAAACCGCTGGCATGATTCCACAGCGTCATCGCGACATGCTGGTGAACATCCTGGACCTTGGCACTGTCTCTGTCAGTGACATCATGGTGCCTCGGAACGAAATTGTCGGTATCGATCTGGACGACCCCTGGGACGAGGTCATGAAAGACATCAGTGACAGCCCACACAGTCGATTGCTGGTGTATCGGGAAAATGTTGATAACGTCATTGGCTTTATCTACTTGCGCAAAATGATCGACGCACTACGTTCAGGTAAAATCAATCGCGCCTATCTGGAGTCTGCTGTGCGCGACCCCTACTACATCCCTGAAGGAACAACGCTCACTGTTCAACTACTGAACTTTCAGCGTGAGAAACGCCGAGTAGGGTTGGTGGTGGATGAATATGGCGATATCCAGGGCATGCTCACCCTGGAAGATATTCTGGAAGAGATTGTGGGCGAATTTGATAACGATCCCAGAATTTCACCCGCTGAAATCCGGCCACAGCCCGATGGCAGCTTTATCGTTGATGGCACAGCGCAAGTGCGTAATCTCAATCGTTCATTCAATTGGTCACTGCCCTCGGAAGGTCCAAAAACACTGAACGGTATTGTGGTAGAGCACTTCGAGAACTTCCCACCCAAGGGCGCTGTGTTTACATTCAATGGGCATCCAATGACCATCCTTGCCGTAGAAGATAACAAGGTTCAACAGGTGCGCATCGAGCCCAACGACGTGGATACGCAAGACGAGGAGTCTACCGCCGTCAGCTGATCATCAGCTCTTCGCGCCACATCGAAACAAACTATGTCCAAAGCCAAACAGCGCTACCAATGCACCGAGTGTGGCGCCATCTCCAACAAGTGGAGCGGCCAGTGCGCTGATTGCAACGAGTGGAACTGCCTTGAAGAATCCGCAGCGCCTGTTGCAGCTTCTGCAAACTCAGCCACAGCCGCAGCCACCAATGCCCGCTACGGTGGCTATGCCGGCGGCAGTGGTATCACGAATGCTTCCGATGTTGCACTGGTGGAACAAGCCAGAACCAAAACCGGCTTAAGCGAGCTAGATAGAGTGCTTGGTGGCGGCCTGGTAGAGGGGTCGGTAACGTTATTGGGTGGTGACCCAGGCATCGGCAAGTCCACCCTGCTCGTCCAGAGTCTGGCGTATCTGAGCCAACAGGTAAAAGTACTGTACATCACCGGTGAAGAATCACTGCAACAGGTGACGCTGCGCGCCAGACGTCTGAATTTACCCGAAGACAAACTTCGCCTACTCGCTGAAACTCAGGTAGAGGCGATTCTTGCGCATGCCAGCAAGGAGAAGCCACAAGTGATGGTGATTGATTCCATCCAGACCATGTACACCGAGCTGCTTAGCTCTGCCCCGGGTGCTGTCGCCCAAGTACGTGAGAGCGCAGCCAGACTAGTGCGCTTCGCTAAGCAGACTGGCACCTCAATATTTCTGGTTGGCCACGTAACCAAAGAAGGCGCTCTGGCAGGTCCACGCGTGCTTGAGCACATGGTAGACACCGTACTGTACTTTGAAGGAGATCCAGGTAGCCGATATCGCGTCATTCGCGCCGTCAAGAATCGCTTTGGCGCCGTTAATGAACTGGGTGTTTTCGCCATGGACGAATCTGGCCTGAAAGTGGTCAAGAACCCCTCAGCAATTTTTCTCTCTCGCCATCCAGAACCTGTCAGCGGCAGCGTCATCATGGTTACACGTGAAGGCACGCGCCCGATGCTTGTAGAAGCACAAGCCCTGGTGGATACCAGTCATTCCAACAGCGCGCGGCGGGTCTCTCTGGGTCTGGAACAAAATCGCCTGTCCATGTTGCTGGCGGTCATGCACCGGCATGCAGGCATCGCCATGTTTGATCAAGATGTCTACGTCAACGTAGTGGGAGGCGTCCGCATATCTGAAACTGCGGCCGATCTACCCGTTTTACTGGCTGCTCTGTCTTCATTCAGAACGCGCCCGCTGCCCAGTGATCTGGTGGTATTTGGTGAAATCGGGCTGGCAGGCGAGGTGCGCCCGGTGGCCAACGGCGAAGAGCGTTTGCAAGAGTCTGTGAAGCACGGTTTTAAACGTGCCATTGTCCCCAACGCAAACAAGCCAAAGAAACCGATCAAAGGCCTACAGGTGGATGGTATTCATCGTTTGCACGAAGCAATCGAGTTACTGGACTAATACGCCCTTCCACACTTTACCCATACCGGCTCTCAGAGACGCTAGGCCATATGGAAGCACTCAGCACACCTCTACCACCTGATTGCACAATGCACGTGCAATCTTCAGTAAACTAGATGAATTGCAGGGCAAGCTTGTGCCCAGCCTGCAGATCATTTCATTCAACCATCAGGATTGGCCTACGCCCGTGTCCCAGAAAACGCGCAAGATTCCCAAATCAACCAAGTTCGAGGACGCACTAAGCGAACTGGAAGCGATCGTTGGAACTCTCGAAGAGGGAGAGCAATCGCTAGAGGCGTCTCTGGAGCACTTTGAGCGCGGTGTCAGCTTGTCGCGCTTCTGTCAGCAAAGCCTAAGTGCTGCGGAACAGAAAGTAAAAATCCTGCTGGCTGATGACGATGCAGACGCTGAACTAGAAACGTTTGAATCACCCGATACGGCTGTATGAATACCTCAGGCTCAACCGCATCCAGTGTGGCGCACGATTTCGAACCCATATTGCGTGCCTATCAGACACGGGTAGACAAGGCCTTGCTGGAACGCCTGCCTACCAGCGATTCCACCTCCACACAGTTACCTGTGGCCATGAAATATGCCGTAACCAACGGCGGTAAACGTGTGCGACCCGTGCTGGCCTACTCCACAGGCAAAGCCCTGGGAGTTGAGCTGAATCGTCTCGATACACCGGCGTGCGCACTGGAGATGATGCACGCTTATTCGTTGGTGCATGACGATTTACCTGCCATGGATGACGATGATTTACGGCGTGGCAAACCCACTTGTCACAAAGCCTTTGATGAGGCCATAGCCATTCTGGCAGGTGATGCCTTGCAGGCGTTAGCATTTACTGTACTTGCGCTGAATCCAGATCCAGAACTCTCCGATAGCGCCAAACTCTTGATGATTCAGGAACTGGGTAATGCCAGTGGTGCTGAAGGTATGGCCGCAGGGCAAGCAATTGATCTGGAAGCGGTCGGTGAGCAACTGAACCTTGCACAGCTAGAGAATATGCACCGACACAAAACAGGAGCACTCATCAAGGCCAGCGTGCTACTGCCCGCTGTCATGGCGGTTCAGAGCGACGACGAGGTGCTGGGTCGACTTGATGAATACGCAGGGGCTGTGGGCTTGAGCTTTCAAATCGTTGATGACATTCTCGACGTCGTTAGCGACACAGAAACTCTGGGTAAGACACAGGGTGCAGACATCGCGCTGAACAAGCCCACCTACCCGGCCCTTCTGGGGCTCGATGGAGCGCGCGCGCACGCACGCAACATGCATGAAAGAGCCCTGGCCGCACTGAATGGTCTAGGCACAAATTTTGATGAATTACGTATGCTATCTGCCTACATTGTCGATCGCACGCATTAATCGGTTTGTTCGTATAATCGTCTTTTGAATATAGTTGTACACATCCCACCTGATTTGCTAACAAGCCGATTCAACGCAATGAATTGAGCGTGACATCATTTACGTAAAAACATGACTGCAGCCCCAGATTTCCCACTGCTAAACACCATCAACGATCCGGCTGACTTACGCCGCCTTGATGAGTCTGATCTACCGGCGCTTTGCAAAGAGCTGCGGGAGTACGTGATAGATTCTGTCTCTCGCACCGGTGGGCATCTGGGCGCAAGCTTAGGCACCATTGAGCTCACCGTGGCACTGCACTACGTGTACAACACTCCAAGCGATAAACTGGTCTGGGATGTTGGCCATCAAACCTACGGGCATAAAATTCTTACCGGCCGTCGAGACAAAATGGACTCGATGCGCAAACGTGGTGGACTGGCAGGCTTTCCTAATCGCGCCGAAAGCCCGTACGACACTTTTGGGGTGGGTCACTCAAGCACCTCGATCAGTGCTGCGCTGGGCATGGCACTGGCGGCTAAACATCACTCTGCGGGCGATTTTGATTCTGCAGATAAGGCCATTGCCGTGATCGGTGATGGTGCATTAACAGCGGGCCTGGCTTATGAGGCGCTGAATCATGCTGGCGGTGTAAAAGCCGACATGCTGGTGGTGCTCAACGACAACGATATGTCCATATCACCGAACGTGGGCGCCATGAATAAATACTTGCTGCGTATGCTCTCAGGCAAAATTTACACCGGTGCACGAGAGAGTAGCAAAAAGGTTCTGAGCAAAGTGCCTTCCATGCTCGATCTTGCGCGCCGTACTGAGGAGCACGTAAAAGGCATGGTAGTGCCAAGCTCATTGTTTGAGGAACTGGGCTTCAATTATTTTGGGCCAGTTGATGGCCATGACGTTGAAGCTCTGGTGGGTGTGCTCAAAAACCTTAGGGAGCTTAAAGGACCGTTGTTCTTGCACGCGATTACCGAAAAAGGCCATGGCTATAAATTTGCAGAAGACGACCCATTGTCCCTGCACGCCATTGGTCCTTTTGATCCTGCTACTGGCAAGGCACTCAAGAGCTCTAAGTCCAACAGGCCTACCTATACGAGTGTATTCGGTACGTGGCTATGCGACATGGCAGAGAAGGACAAGCGTCTGGTGGGTATTACACCAGCCATGCGTGAAGGCTCGGGCATGGTTGAATTTGAAGAACGCTTCCCCGATCGCTACTTTGATGTAGGTATCGCAGAGCAACATAGCGTAACTCTGGCTGCAGGACTAGCATGCGGCGGACTTCGCCCTGTTGTTGCAATCTACTCAACGTTTTTTCAGCGCGCTTTTGATCAATTGGTACACGACGTTGCCTTACAGAACTTACCCGTCATATTTGCCATTGATCGTGCTGGTGTTGTTGGCCCCGATGGACCTACCCACGCGGGTAGCTTCGACTACTCGTTCATGCGTTGCTTGCCCAACATCGTCATCATGGCGCCTGCCGATGAAAACGAATGTCGACAAATGCTCTACACCGGCATGCAGATTGATGGACCCAGTTCGGTTCGTTACCCGCGCGGCAATGGTCCAGGCGTTGATATTGATGAGGAGATGACTGCATTGCCCGTCGGTAAGGGTGAGCTAAGACATGATGGCCAGCGTGTAGCGTTGATGGCATTCGGCACCATGGTGACACCGGCAGAGTCGATTGGCCGCGCAGCCAATTACACAGTCATCAACATGCGCTTTGTGAAACCGTTAGACACAGAATTGATAGAGCGTATTGCCCAATCACACGATCTGATTATCACGCTTGAAGAAAACGTTATTCCAGGTGGTGCAGGAGCTGGTATTGCTGAGCATTTGCTGAGCACCGGCAGCCGCACAGCCGTCAAGCTTATTGGCTTGCCTGATGAATTTGTTGATCATGGATCTCGCGAGGAGTTGCTGGAGTATTGCAAACTGGACGAAGCAGGCTTGAGTTTGCAGATTAGTGCCTTGGTGGATGCACAAGGGAGTTAAAACGGTATGCCAGCAATACTTGTACTTCTAGTCGTAACCACCTTGGCAGGTTGCGCCTCCTATGAGGGCAGTGAGATCTGGAGACGTAACGCCTGCGAGCAGATAGCGGATAACGACGACCGGACCCGTTGCCAGGAAGATGCTACGCGTTCAGAAAATGACTACAAACAAGACGTGGAAGACGCAACGAAAAACTGAGCACCTCGCCCGGATAATATCCATGAAACACCCGCTTCATCAATAGTTCAGGCTAGCACTCAGACTGCTGCAATGGCCGTTTCAGTTTCTGCAACAATATCGAACCAGCCGCTAGCGCAATGCTGCGCCAACACGCTCACGCGCTCCGGCCTCTCTTCCAGATGTGTCTGAATAGTGCTCAATGCGATGGCATCAGAATTATTCTGTTCGGATAAATGGCCCAGCAAGATATGCTGCAACTCCGGATGATCAAGCTGTTTTAATAAGCTGCCGGCCTGATCATTACCCAGATGCCCATAGTTTGACCGGATGCGCGCTTGCAGGCTGGGTGGGTATGGCCCGTTGGTCAGCATCTCGTTGTCGTAGTTGCATTCCACCACCAACCCATGAACACCCTGCAGCTTCTCTTTCACGTGGGTTGTACAGACACCCAGATCAGTCACATTGGCAAAGCGTGCATTGGATGCTTCAAACACAAACTGACAGGACTCAGCCGCATCGTGCGGCGTTGGGAAAGGGTCGACACTTATGTCACCAATGATGAATGGCTCATGCGCGTTAAACAACCGCACCGATGAAAAACGATTATCACGTGCCTTATGATAAGTGCCGTGCGTACACCATATTGGCAGGCCAAACTTACGTGATAAAGGCCCAACGCCTTTAACGTGGTCACCATGCTCGTGCGACAGCAATACAGCGTCCACGTCCGATGGGCTTATACCCAATCCGTACATGCGGGCGATGGTCTCTTTCATGGTGAAACCACAATCCACCAGCAACGTGGTGCTGCCCGCCTGAACCAGCAATGAATTGCCAGAGCTACCGCTACCTAATGCGGCAACACGAATCATCAGCTGATCTGCTTTGCCAGAACGCTTAACAACTGCTGCTCATCATCAGCGGACAACCTGCTGCCACCCTTGTTGGTTACTGACACACGTACAGCACTCACATGAATGGGTGACAACACGACCACAAGCGGTGTGGCATCGTCCAAAAACTCTATGCGACCCACGCTGTCATCACTACTCACAATGTTGTAATCAAGCGCCTGCAAGCCAGCCACCACCTGTTGGAATGAGCTGGTAAAGCCTTTCTGGATCAGCATTTCACTACCGCCAGCATTACGCTGCACAACAGCATCATCCAGAATGGCACTAACCTCAGTAGCACCTAAAATACCGCGGGCTTTTTGCTGCTCCACTCCCAGAAAAACCAGAAACCGATTTAACAGAGCATTGGTGCTCTCCGGATTGTGGGAACTAGCCGGCCAGGCACCCTCAGCTGCTGAGTTAGAAGCATTAACAGCGCTCTCACTGGCAGCTTGCGAGCGAGCAAAAAGCCTGGCGCCAGCACCTGCCCGTTCCATTCGAAAGGAGACGCGTGTGAATTGCTCATCTCCAGCCACCAGGTTACGCAATATGCTGGATGAAGCGACCGCACTGTTTGGACGCCAACGAGTAGCAATCACGCCTGCCGCAGGTTCAGTCTGATCAACATTGTATTTTTCCTTGCGTACAAAAGCCAGCAGTTGCGGCCACAGATCTTCGGGGGTTTGCTGAAATTCCAGCCAACTCTGCCCGCCCTCACGAACGAATCGTAACGAATCGAATTGTGGCAGCAACGTGTTTCTTGCCACCGCTGCATTACCTGCTCCTGGCAAAACAAATTGCTCCGCGTTACTGACATCAGTCAGATCCGGCGGCACCTGAAGCGATCGCGCCTCGGTAGCGTTCTTTGCGTAAACAACATCCGGACTGTTCTGCGATTGAAAACTGCTGCATCCGGCCAGCGATGCCAGGCAAACAGCGCCCAACACGGTTCCACGTACATTGTTAGTACCCATCATCATCACAACGCTCCCGCCTTAATCAAAGCCGCCTTCACGACTTCATGGTATTGCTTATCCAGAACAGTCAATGGCGAGCGGATACCTGCGCCCACTTTACCCATCGCATGTAACGCCCATTTAACCGGAATAGGATTGGATTCGTGAAACAGCACCTGATGCAGGTCGCTGATGGCATCCTCTTCGGCCTGCGCAGCTGCCCTGTTTCCATTGATGGCTGCCATACACATGCGATGCATTTGAGCGGGTACGACATTCGCTGACACCGAGATGTCACCGCACGCTCCTGCAAGCATGCTTTCCATGGCAGTAGCGTCGTCACCTGTAACCACCATAAAGCCATCGCGACACTGCTCAACCAGCTCCTTGATACGTTCTACCGTCCCAAAGGCCTCTTTGATCCCAACAATATTATTCACATTGGACAACGCCGCTGAGGTCTCAGGATGCATATCCAGCGCCGTCCTGCCCGGTACATTGTAGAGAATTTGTGGAATGGACACCGCACCTGCTATCGCTGTGAAGTGCTGAATCAGGCCTGCTTGAGTGGGCTTGTTGTAATACGGCGTAACCAGCAAGCAAGCATCTACGCCTGCATCCACTGCATGGCGCGTGAGTTCGATAGCCTCAGCGGTAGAATTTGCTCCGGTGCCAGCAATCACGGGCGTACGTTTACCCACTATATCCACCACACGTTTGATGACGTGCGTATGCTCAGGGACGGTCAACGTGGCTGACTCACCTGTAGTACCAACGGCTACGATAGCGTCGGTACCAGCCTCGATATGGAATTCCACCAGATCGGCTAGCGCTGCGTCATCCACCGATCCGTTATCGTGCATCGGGGTGACTAGTGCCACCATACTGCCTTTGAACATGAATTGCTCCCGGAAACAAGTTGCTCATGGTACTGAGGGGACACGCCTTTCTCAACCAGAAATATCAGTCTGATAGGTCGCAGGTCTGTAACGTGCGGGCGTGCCGTGTAATCATAGTACGCAGCGAGCTCAGAATGCCGAATATCAGTGCTTTGGCTTGATAAACTGATGAGTCAGACAACAACAGGACTACCCATGAGTGCACCGCAACTCGACAAACAAGCCCCTGCATTCGATCTGCCGGCCACATCCGATCAGAACATTGCATCGAATAGCCTGAAAGGAGTTAAAGTGGTGCTGTTTTTCTACCCTCGTGACGCCACCCCGGGTTGCACCACAGAAAGCCAGAACTTTCGTGATTCCATTGAGCATTTCACGAAAGCAGGGGCCGTTGTATTGGGCATCTCGCAGGATTCGGTAGAGAGTCATGAAAAATTCAAGGCCAAACAAGCAATGCCTTTTGAGCTGCTCTCCGATGAGTCTGGAGACCTCTGTCGCGCCTATGACGTCATCAAGCTCAAGAAAATGTACGGCAAGGAATTCGAAGGCATCGAACGCAGCACGTTTATCATCGACGAATCAGGCGTACTGCGCGCAGAGTGGCGAAAAGTGAAGGTACCTGGCCATGTCGATGAAGTGCTGGCAGCCGTTCAGGCACTGTAGCCGTAACGGTATCGGTCGTCTGGCTGGAGGCGGCTAGACAGGCTCAGCCGCGGAAAATGCCTTGGTCGCAGCCGTTCAGGCGATATAAACGCCACAACGGCCAGCGAATGAGCGACACGCTACTACCCTTGCGCCCCACCATGTGCCCTGTGCTCAAGGGCCTTGGGCCAGGCATTCATAACGGCCTGTACCAGTGTGGCCAGAGGAATAGCGAAAAACACTCCCCAAAGCCCGAAGAGACCTCCAAAAAACAGAACCGCAGTAATTATAGCCAAGGGATGCAGGTTTACTACTTCGGAGAACAACAATGGCACCAGGACGTTGCCATCAAGGACTTGAATAACCTGATAGGCAATCAGCAAGTAGCCAAGCTTTGCAGTGAAGCCCCACTGAAAGAATCCGATGAGAGCAATTGGCACGGTGACAGCAATGGCCCCAACATAAGGGATGATCACTGACAGCCCAACCAGAAAACTGAGCAACAATGAATAATTGAGTCCCATCACCGCAAACAACACATAGGTGACCGCCCAGACGATCAGAATTTCAAAGAACTTGCCGCGAATGTAATTTGCAATTTTTCCATCAACTTCTCGCCATACCTGAAACGTTAACTCACTGCGATTAGGCACAAACTTGGCAGCAAACTGGAGCAGCGTGTTTTTGTCCTTAAGCGCAAAGAACACCATGATGGGCACGAGAACCACGTAAACAGAAATCATGACGAGAGTCCCCAGGCGCGCCAGTGAGAACGAAAGAACGCTTTGTGTGAAGGAGGTTAGCTCGTTACGCAAGTTTCCGATGAGATCGTTAACTTGCTCTGCTGTAAAAATGTCAGGGTAGCGTTCGGGTAATCTGAGCAACTGTTCCTGAATGTTCTGGAGTATGCCTGGTAGCTCGCGCACGATACTTGTCAACTGCTGCGACAACACGGGTATAAGACCAAAAAGCACAATGACGATGATGGCGATGATCATTGCCAGTACGAACATCGACGCCAGGTTGCGTGACAGATGCCAACGCTCCATGGTTGCCACCACACTCTCCAGCAGGTAGGCCAGGATAAGCGCAACCAACACAGGCGCCATGATGCCGCCAACGAGCCATATTAGGCCGAAGACCACCAGAAGGAGGATAGATAGGATGACCGCCTGAGGATCCGAAAGATTTCGGGAATACCAGTCACGGAATATGTCATACATCGCCGGGACGGCTCCACTGAAGCGGTTGAAAAAACGATGTGCTCATTGTACCCGCCCCTGAGTATGACATTAGGGCGTATTTCCATTTTTACTGACAATGCGGGTAACAACCTCGGCGCATGCCGGACCAGCCAGCCTTATCAGCAGCCGCAAAACTCTTGTGAAGGCAGTTTTGAGATGTTCCACGTTACATTTTCACTCGGTACACAGCGCATTCGACTCTGGACACACCAAGCAATAAACGTGGCAACGCTCAGTGACGGAAAATTGACTCCACACCACCATAATCTTAAATCCGAGAGGCTGTCCGGTAGCTGTCCGGTATAAGACTAAAGCAAATAATCAGCCTCGCTGCGCGCTACTCCAGACGCTCAAAATACTGACGCGCAAACTGGAACAGCTCATCCATCAAATGAGTCCGAAACTTCTGACGTTGTCTCACAAAATAAAACGGACGCTGCAGCGGCGGATTCATAGGTCTGACCTCGAGCAAGCCAAGCGCCAGCTCACGGCTAACCGTGGCTCCCGAGACAATAGTGATTCCCATACCCGCTTGCACAGCCCCTTTTATCGCCTCGGTACTACCCAATTCAAACGGGCGATTGAGCGAATGCTCATCAACGCCATGCTCGCTGAGATATCGCACCACCACACTGCGGGTACCCGAGCCATCCTCGCGGTGTATGAACGGGTAAGCAGTGAGTTCCAACGGCTCAATGCTGTCCTTACCCGTCAAGGGGTGACCTAGCGGCAGGATCACCTGCAGCTCATCCTGCTGACATTGTTCCACCCTCAGGAGCTGGTTATCCACCTCACCTTCCACCACCCCCAAATCAATGGTGTTATCTGCCACGAGCGCTACGATGGCATCCGTATTGGCCACGCGCAACCGTATCTGGACATCCGGAAAATTCTGACGAAAATCTCCCAATAGCCCTGGCAGCATGTACTCGGCAATGGTTGTACTGGCGCCAATGGTGATAAGCCCTGCCCTGTCACCGGTAAGCGCCTTAACCGATTCACTCATTTGCTCATACAAGGCAATAATGCGGGTCGCGTATTCAAGTACTTGCTCGCCTGCAGCAGTCAGACTGATGCGATTGTTGCTACGGTCAAACAGCCGTGCATTGAGCTCTTCCTCCAGCTGTCGAATCTGGTGGGTGACAGCTGGCTGAGTCATGTGCAACAACTCAGCCGCCCGCGTAAAGCTCAGGACGCCCGCCACGGTATGGAACACTTGTAATCTGCGATCTGACATGTCTTCGGTGATCCCAGGATAAACGCACATAACCGTTAGCCGACTAGTGCTCAAAAAATTATGGCCTTGAACAACGTTCACGGCGATAGCCACCCACGAGCCTGATCAAAAATAACTATCGGAGCCGTCGGCGGATCGATCAGTCTATTTTCAAACAGGTTCTTGGCTGCATCGTTATACTCGCCATTCAGACAACAGGATAGCAGGCATGCGCGCCAGTCAGTTTCACCTTAGTACCACCCGCGAAACACCCAACGATGCTGAAATCGTCAGCCATCAGCTGATGCTACGCGCCGGACTTATCCGTCGCTTGGGTTCAGGTCTCTACACCTGGATGCCGTTGGGCCTGAAAGTTCTGCGCAAGATCGAAAACATTATCCGCGAGGAGATGGACCGGGCCGGGGCTCTGGAAATGCTCATGCCAGCGGTGCAACCGGCTGAGCTGTGGGAAGAATCGGGACGCTGGGGCAAATTTGGCCCAGAGCTGCTGCGTCTCACTGACAGGCATAACCGAGAATATTGCGTTGGCCCCACCCATGAGGAAGTCATCACCGACATTGCGCGCCGTGATCTCAAAAGCTACAAGCAATTGCCGCTAAATTTCTACCAGATCCAGACAAAATTCCGTGATGAGATCCGACCACGCTTTGGTGTGATGCGCTCACGAGAGTTCATCATGAAGGATGCCTACTCCTTCGGCATTGATGCCGCCTCTTTGCAGGAAAGCTTTGATGCTATGCACATTGCGTACTGCGCTATTTTTGATCGCATGGGTTTGGACTATCGTGCCGTAGAGGCTGATAGCGGCAGTATTGGTGGTGCGCAATCTCGCGAGTTTCATGTACTGGCTGACAGTGGCGAAGATGCCGTGGTCTATGCTACCGAGGGCGACTACGCTGCCAACATGGAAAAAGCGGAAGCGGTATGCAACGACCCACGTGGCGAGGCTTCGCTACCTATGCAAACCATTGACACACCCAATGTGCACACTATCGACGAGCTGGCAGCAAGCCTGAAAGTCGATGCTACCCAATGCTTGAAGACTCTGTTAGTCAAGGGTAGTGACGAAAAAGTGCCTGTAGTTGCATTATTACTGCGTGGCGATCATCAACTCAATGAGGTCAAAGCCGAGCATCTACCCGAGGTGGCCAGCCCGTTAACCATGGCTGATGCCGAACTCATTCGATCAACCGTGCAGTGCGATGCCGGGTCTATAGGTCCTGTCGGATTGAACATTCCTGTCATTGCTGATGCAAATGCTGCCTGCATGAGTGATTTTATCTGTGGTGCCAATACAAACGCGCAACACTTAACCGGTGTTAACTGGACCAGAGACTTACCCGAGCCCATCGTGCGTGATATCAGAAATGTGATAGAAGGCGATGCCAACCCCAAAGGTAATGGCATCCTGAAAATCGTTCGCGGTATAGAAGTGGGCCACATATTTCAACTGGGCGACACATACAGTAAAGCCTTGGACGCCACGGTGCTTGATGAGAACGGCAAGCCTGCTACCTTGATGATGGGTTGCTACGGCATTGGAGTCACCCGTGTTGCTGCTGCTGCCATTGAACAAAACAATGACAGTGCTGGCATTATCTGGCCATTGTCTATCGCACCATTCGAAGCGGTTGTTTGTCCGGTAAACATGGTGAAGTCGGATGCTGTTAAAGAAGCAGCAGAAAAACTTTATACTGAGCTCAAGGATGCTGGCGTCGATGTGTTGTTCGATGATCGCCCACTTCGTCCAGGGGCCATGTTCTCGGATATGGAACTCATCGGCATTCCACACAGATTTGTAGTCAGCGACAAACTGCTGGCAAACAATGAAATTGAATATCGGGGACGCAGCGATAGCGAGGCAAGCATCATTGCTCGTGATGAGGTATTGGCAAAAATAATTTGATCCGATGAATCCAAATCGTCCTGCATTTGCCGACTGGTTAGGTCATACAAACGACATTACGCGCCTGTTCCTGGCCGCCAGCCAGACACCCGGCATGATCAATCTGGCGGGTGGCTTACCAGAGCCATCCGTCTATCCAGTTGATGAGCTGGCAGAATTTGCCGCTATAGCCCTGCGCGATCACCCGCTCGAGGCTTTGAACTACAGTGCTATCGAAGGACTACCAGCATTGAGGGATACGGTGGCGGCACGTTACAATCGCACCGGATTAAGCCTTACGCGCGACAATGTGCTGATCACAACAGGCGGCATGCAAGGCCTGGATCTTGTGGGCAAGGCACTGCTAAATGAGAACGATCTGATAGCTGCACAATCACCTGCCTACCTGGGCGCTCTGGATGCGTGGCGTCCACGTCAGCCGCGCTATAGAAGTATGTTTCCCGGCCATTCAGAATTTGATGCACATAACGCTTTGGCCGATGCGCAGTTTGCTTATACAGTGCCAAATTTCTCCAACCCCACCGGTAAACTGATTGATATTGCTACGCGTCGGCAGCTGGTCAATGCGGCACATGATCTTGGTACCTGGCTGGTAGAGGACGATCCTTACGGCTCGCTTTACTATGACAGCGAACCACTGGATAGCATGCTGTACCTATCGGGTCAGGAATGTTCCGGACATTATGATGGCCCCGTTATCTATATGGGCACATTATCCAAAGAGGCGGTACCCGGATTGCGAATAGGCTGGATTATTGCCTCCCCCGAAATGATCAAGACGCTCACCATTGTTAAACAGGGGGCTGACATGTGTTCGAGCGGACTATCTCAGCTCATGACACTTCAGGCCTTGCAATCCGGATTGCTGGAAAAAATCCTGCCAAACATGCTGAACACTTACCGCGAAAGACGCGAAGCACTTTGTTCAACCATGGAAGAACAACTCCAGCATTTGTTTGACTGGGAGAAGCCTGTGGGTGGCATGTTTGTCTGGGCCACATCACGCAACCCCGAACTGGATACATCACTGCTTCTTAACGAAGCACTAAAAGTTGGCGTTTGTGTATCGCCCAGTGTCGTTTTTGATCCTGATGGCAACAACACAAGTGCCTTGCGCCTGAATTTTACACTCAACCCTCCAGA
>JALZVU010000166.1 GCA_023301795.1 Granulosicoccus sp. | reverse complement strand
ACTGCTCCAAAGTCGTGATGCCAGCATGGCAACGGCCGTTAGCAGTGCTGCGTTACTGGCAAGGCGAATTTCAGTGAAATCAAATACGCTTCTATAGCGAACTCGCAGGCAGTCTGCTGCAGGTTCCAGATGAACCTCAAAGGCTTCCATGTTGGTAGCGGCATGCAATAGCTCGCTGATGGCATCCCAGATAATTCGCTCATCAACAGGGCAGACGTTCATTACTGATGTCAGATCAATGGGTGATTGATCTGACATCGGCAAATGATAGGGCAATGCACGAGCCATAAAGTAATGCGTATACGAAAGCGGATTCGTACAGCTATCGGCTCTAAGGGCAAAATACCTTATAAAAACAGAACGATACGGCCTTGTTCTGTGAAGCCTGACCAGATGTTGCGCGTTACTTGCTGCCTTATCAAAATACTGCGTGCTCGCATGATCAGTTTATGCTCGAACAAGTCAATTAATCATGCACTCCATCGATTCACTGAACTTGAAACAACGTGCGCCAACCGGGCAAGCGGCACCTGCTGCCAACGCCTGTGATCCCGCCGGACAAACACTGCCACGTTCCCCAGTGCACCACTGCCCATTACTGATCTGATAGCACGCGGCATCATCCTGTAAGCACTGGCCTGCATTCGATATCAGTGTGTCGGTACTTTTACACGCCAGTATGCGATCACTGGCGTTAGCTGTAGGTCCACCACCGCCTGATGAGGCGCATGCACTCAGCAGCAAAACCGACAGCGTTAGTAAAGTCGGTAATAAAAAACGTCGCTGACGTTGCCTGTTAACCAATAGCCGCATACCAATAAAATCTCGGAGTTGCCAATAAACAATCACACAAAGGCCTGTAAGCCAACAGGCCGCAAAACAAAACCCTACCTGAAATAAACAGGCTTCACTTCACCGCTGGCAAGCTTGCCTTTCCAAAGCGCAGGCCCTGTCTGGTGCACTGACTCTCCAGTGGCGTCAACGGCCACCGTCACAGGCATGTCCTCCACAACAAACTCATGAATAGCCTCCATGCCCAAGTCACCAAACGCTACCACTCTGGATTGTTTTATAGCTTTTGAAACCAGATAGGCAGCGCCGCCCACAGCCATGAGATAAACCGCTTTGTGCTTACGAATAGCATCGATGCCAGCCTCTCCGCGTTCAGCCTTGCCAATCATGCCCAGCAGTCCATAGTCGGCCAACATCATCTCGGTAAATTTATCCATTCGTGTTGAGGTGGTGGGCCCTGCAGGTCCGACTACCTCATCACGTACAGCATCCACAGGCCCTACGTAGTATATAAACTTGCCATTAAAATCAACTCCCTCTGGCAAGGCTTCACCACTCTCCAGCATGCTTTGCAGACGCTTGTGTGCAGCATCACGCCCGGTCAGCATTGTGCCGCTGAGCAGGAGTGTCTCGCCAGGCTTCCATGTGGCAGCATCGGCTGGTGTCACCGTGTCAAGATTGACTCGGCGAGCGCCATCACCGGCGTCCCAGCTGATAGCGGGCCAGTCATCCAGTGATGGAGGTGTCTGCAAGGCTGGTCCGCTACCATCAAGGGTGAAGTGCGCGTGACGCGTGGCTGCACAGTTTGGAATCATAGCCACCGGTTTTGAGGCTGCATGGGTGGGATGATCAAGAATTTTCACATCAACCACAGTGGTGAGGCCTCCCAATCCTTGAGCGCCTATCCCCAATGCATTCACCTTCTCAAAAATCTCGAGCCGTAGCTCCTCGATTCGGCTGGCAGGGCCTCGATCTTTCAGTTGCTGAATATCCACCGGCGCCATCAGTGATTGTTTTGCAAGCACAGCGGCTTTTTCTGCAGTACCGCCAATACCAATGCCCAGCATGCCGGGTGGGCACCATCCAGCTCCCATGGTTGGCACCGTTTTAACTACCCAATCCACAATGTTGTCGCTTGGATTAAGCATGGCAAGCTTGGACTTGTTCTCGGAACCACCGCCCTTGGCTGCAATTTCAAACTCCACCTTGTTGCCTGTGACCACCTCATAGTGGATGACCGCCGGAGTGTTATCGCCGGTGTTCTTGCGGGCTCCTGCAGGATCAGCCAGAATTGAGGCGCGCAGTTTGTTATCGGGATGGTTGTAAGCCCGCCGCACGCCTTCGTTGATCATATCTGTCAGGCTGAGCTTGGCGTCCCATTGGGCGTCCATACCTACTTTCACAAACACCGTCACAATACCCGTGTCCTGACATAGCGGCCGCTTGCCCTGCGCGCACATTCTGGAATTCACCAGAATCTGGGCCATTGCATCCTTGGCCGCTTGGGATTCTTCGCGCTGCCAGGCTTGGTGTACTGCGTCGATGTAGTCCTTCGGGTGGAAATAGGACATGAATTGAAGAGAATCGCAGACACTCTCGATCAGGTCATCTTGACGAATCTTGCTCATGGGCACGGGCTCGCTATGCAGGTTAGTAGGCAGGACGTAGGTGTCGGACTGGGAAGCAGTTTAAACCAGTCTTTCAGTACGCATTCTCGGTTCTGGCATCAAGATTATATAAGAGGCTTGACGTGTGGCAATCGTTAAAGGCACTATCTGTAGTGTGAAGACGACTATTCTATACAAAGGACCCCAAATTGGCGCCCAGTGGCGCTGGCGATGCGCAAACACGCCAGCCTGATAGTGCCTCCCTTGGCGTCAGGTGCCTCCACCCTTTTACATCAGTGTCCTTTGACCACCTAAGTAGACAGTCCATCACCATGAATGCATCCGATTTCGAGCGCTATCGCGCCAGTGGTTACACACGCATCCCCTTAAGTTGTGAGGTTTTCGCCGATCTGGACAACCCTTTATCGGTGTTCATGAAGCTGGCTGACCAGCCATACACGTTTTTATTTGAATCTGTGCAGGGAGGCGAGAAATGGGGTCGATATTCCATCATCGGGCTGCCCGCTAAAACACTCATTCGTATTCGGGCAAATAACGTCAGCATCAGTGTCGATGATTTTGAGACGGAGAATTTTGACGTCGAGGCCCCGCTGGACTGGATCGAATCCTACAACTCACAGTTCCAGGTTCCTGACATTGATGGTTTGCCGCGTATTACTGGCGGGTTGGTGGGTTACTTCGGCTACGACACCGTGCGTTATGTCGAGCCTCGGCTAGGGTCCAATCCGCACCCGGACCCTATCGACAATCCCGATATCCTGTTGATGGTCACTGATGAACTGGTGGTGTTCGATAACTTGAGTGGCAAACTCACACTCATTGTGCTTGTTGATCCCTCGAGCACTGGTGCACGCGAAGTAGGTTTAAAACGTGTGAGGCAGTTGCACGAGATGCTAAGAGAGCCATTGGCCAAGCGTAGTGTCAATCATACGACCACAGCCGTATCAGAATCCGATTTCAAAAGCGGTTTTACTGAAGCCGGCTACAAAGGCGCGGTGAAGAAAATCATTGACTACATCACTCAAGGCGAGTGCATGCAAGTGGTGTTATCTCAGCGCTTGTCTGTGCCGTTTGAAGCGCCTCCGCTTGATCTGTATCGAGCGCTGCGTACGCTCAATCCATCTCCTTATATGTTCTATCTGGATCTGGGTGATCACCACGTGGTTGGCGCGTCCCCAGAAATACTCGTTAGACTTGAAGACAACGAGGTCACCGTTCGGCCTTTAGCGGGTACACGGCCCCGAGGTGCTACTGAGGCTGAAGACATTGCGCTTGAGCAGAGTCTTATGGCCGACCCCAAAGAGTTGGCTGAGCATCTGATGCTCATTGATCTGGGGCGCAACGATATCGGACGAATAGCCCAGACTGGCAGCGTTAAAGTGACCGATAAGTTCAGTATCGAACGCTATTCTCATGTCATGCACATCGTATCCAATGTCGTTGGGCGTCTGAAAGAGAACATGAGTCCGATGGATGTTTTAAAAGCCACTTTTCCGGCGGGCACCTTATCCGGTGCACCGAAGGTGCGTGCCATGGAGATCATTCAAGAGCTGGAGCCTGTGAAGCGAGGGGTCTATTCTGGCGCGGTCGGCTACCTGTCGTGGAATGGAAATATGGATACGGCCATTGCCATTCGAACAGCTGTCATCAAGGACAAGACGCTGAATGTTCAGGCCGGGGCGGGCATTGTCTACGATTCCGACCCCGAAAGCGAATGGCAGGAAACGCACTCCAAGGCGCGCGCTATTTTTCGTGCCGTAGCACTCGCTCAAGCAGGGCTCGATACCGCACCTGCGATGTTGGATGAGTTTCGTACAGAGCCTGGTGCAGTGCTTACCGACGCGCAATCGTCATCGCCAAGGGAGGGCGTCTGACATGTTGGTGGTCATCGATAACTACGATTCGTTTACCTGGAATCTGGTGCAGTACTCTGCAGAGCTGGGCTGTGAGGTGGAAGTATTTCGCAATGATCAGATTAGCTGTGATGAGCTGCAAGCACTCAAGCCTGCTGCCATCATGGTGTCTCCCGGACCCGGGCGACCCGAAAGTGCCGGTATCTCCCTAGAACTTGTAAACCGTTTTGCCGGTACGATTCCGCTGCTGGGTGTTTGCCTTGGCCATCAGAGTATTGGCCAGCATTTCGGCGCAAGCATAGTGCTGGCGCAACACATCATGCACGGCAAACTCTCGAAGGTTTACCACAACGAGGGTGGGATGTTCCAAGGGCTTCCGAATCCGTTCACAGCAACGCGCTATCATTCTCTGGTCATCGACCAGTCAACGCTTCCGAGCGAATTGGAAGTCACCGCATGGACACAGAATGAGCAGGGCGATGTGGAGGAAATCATGGGAGTCCGTCATGTGACGGCGCTTGTGGAGGGTGTTCAGTTTCACCCCGAATCTGTTAGCAGTGAGCATGGTCATGCCATGTTGAAAAATTTCTATACACGAGCCGGTGTTTTATAAAACGACGACGCATTGAGCGATTCAAAAAAGCGTCAATCGACCCTGCAAAAAGACCTATCAGGATGATTCAATGAAAATCCAACAAGCCCTTGAACGTTTACTGGACAAGGAAGATCTCAGTGGCGACGAGATGACCGCCGTAATGCTGCAGGTGATGACTGGTGAGTCCACACCAGCGCAAATTGGTGGTTTTCTTGTCGCGTTGCGCATGAAAGGTGAAAGCGTGGATGAAGTGGCGGCAGCTGCAAGCGTCATGCGCGGACTTGCTGACAGCGTATCGTTAGGAGGCAAGCCTGCGATTGATATTGTCGGCACCGGGGGCGATTCCACCAGCACCTTCAATATTTCAACCTGTAGTGCTATCGTGGCTGCCAGCGCCGGGGCCAGAGTTGCAAAACATGGAAATCGATCAGTTTCGAGTAAATCCGGGGCGGCTGATCTACTCGAAGAAGCGGGTGTGAATATCGATTTGTCCCCCGAGGCTGTAGGCCGTTGTGTGGAGGAGTTGAATCTTGGGTTCATGTTCGCCCCCAGGCATCACAGTGCTATGAAACATGCCATCGGACCACGACGTGAAATGGGCGTACGTACTGTCTTTAACTTGCTGGGTCCTCTGACTAATCCTGCAGGTGCGCGCAGCCAGCTATTGGGTGTCTATGATGCACAGTGGGTGCGCCCTATTGCTGAGGTACTCAACAAGTTGGGTAGTGAGCATGTCATTGTGGTTCATGGGCACGGCGGTATGGATGAAATTAGTATTAGTGGCCCGACGCAGGTGGCCGAACTTCATAACGGACAAATACGTGAATACAGCATTGAGCCCTCACAGTTTGGATTGTCTGAAGCGCCTCTGGCAGATATCATTGTAAGTGGCGCCGCAGAAAGTCTGTCGATGATCAACACTGTGCTAGATGCCCAGCCTGGCGCTGCGCGAGATATTGTTCTTCTTAATGCTGGTGCTGCCATTTGCGTGTCAGGTGTAGCGCCTGATATTGAGCAAGGCGTAGCTTTGGCGGCAAAAGCCATTGACAGTGGCGATGCGAAACGTAAGCTGCAGCAGCTTATTGAATTCTCACAGTCAGTTGGATAGAAGGCTGTCTCTGGTGCCTCACGCGTAATCCACGACGGTGAGATACTGACTTGCCAATTGTTGAACAGATCCAAAGGTTTCACCCTCAAACTCCGGAAATTACCACCCCATGTCTGTAGACGTTCCTGACATTCTGAAAAAAATTATCGCGCGCAAGCGGGAAGAAATTGCACAGGCACAACGCCATATCTCAGTGGCTCAATTGCAAGAGCGTGCCTCCAATGCGGATGCGTGTCGGGGTTTTGCCAGAGCGATCGCCGATAAAGTGGCAGATGGCTCGCCCGCCGTTATTGCGGAAATCAAAAAGGCTTCACCGAGTAAAGGGGTCATTCGCGATCCGTTTCTACCCGCTGCCATTGCAGAGAGTTATGAGCAGGCGGGTGCGGCCTGTTTGTCGGTGCTCACTGATGTGGATTTTTTTCAAGGTGGCGAATGGGCACTTGCTGAGGCTCGTGCAGCCTGTCAGTTGCCAGTCATCCGTAAGGACTTCATCGTTGATCCTTATCAGGTGCTAGAAGCGAGGGCGATGAACGCCGACTGTATTTTGCTGATAGCTGCGGTGCTGGATGTCAGCGAACTAAAAGATTTGTACGATCAGGCAGTGGAGCTTGGAATGGATGTGCTGGTAGAGGTGCACGATGGCCACGAGCTTGAGCGGGCGCAGGCGATTACCCCCATGCTTCTTGGTGTCAATAATCGTGATCTGCGCACTTTCGAGGTGTCTCTGGATACGACTGAGGCTCTGTTGCCTGATATCGCTGACGTCAGCTCGGTGGTCACGGAAAGCGGCATCATGGCGCCTGCAGATGTTTTGCGAATGCGCAGTGTCGGCATTAACAGCTTTCTCGTAGGAGAAGCCTTTATGCGAGCTGAAGATCCGGGCACTTCCTTGCGTGAATTGTTTTTTTAACGATTACGTGGGGGTTGTTGCCCCACGGGGTTTACCTTATTGCTGTTTTCCGTGGAGATCTACGCCCACAAAAAAACCGGAGATCCTTGCAAATCTCCGGCTATCAAAAACAGGCTTGGTAAAAAAACACTCGAACACTCTTTTGCATTTGAGCGCTTGAGAGGGGCGAGTGTGTTTGCTTCTAACGCGTACCGTAGATCACCATGGTTTTGCCGCGAGCATGAATCATAGGCTCGCCTGTTTTGGGGTTTTCCAGGTTTTTCAACACGCGTCCAACCATCTCGCGAGAGCAGCCGACAATGCGCGCAATCTCTTGCCGAGTAATGCGAATCTGCATGCCATCAGGGTGAGTGATCGCATCTGGCATATGGGCCAGATCCAAGAGTGTCCTGGCTACCCGCTGCTCAACATCAAGAAAAACCATGTCGGCCACTTTAGTGCTGGTTTTACCCAGTCGCGATGCCATTTGCGTGGTTAGCGTATAAAGCAGTTCTGGTTGATCTGCTGACAACCTACGAAACTGGTCGTAGTTCATTTCAGCCACTTCGCACTTGGTGCGAGCGATGATCCAGGCACTGCGCTTGGATTCAGGTTCAAACAGACCCATCTCTCCAAAGAAATCACCAGGGTGCAGGTAGGCAAGTACGATTTCTTTGCTATCGTCTGGTCCTTCAGTCACTACGCTGACCGAGCCGTCTACAATGTAGAACAGGGTGTCAGACACGTCACCTCGGTGAATGATGGTTGTTTTTGCCGGGAACTGTCTGCGGTGGCTGCTCCTAAGGAACATGTCCAACCATTCAACAGGTGGCGGTGCAATACGTGGCGCCAGCATCTTATAATCTCTCCGTACTCAATGTTTGTGCAAGAACCGGGTTGGTCATGAATGACCAGCCAAGCCGTTTTTGTTTAACGTCAAACATTGATCGGCGGTAGCTGTGAATTCTTCAGTGAAAGCTGCACAATCGCACATGCCCTAAAACGAACCAAAGGATAATTATTTTGCACGCACGCGTAAGATGGCTTGATCATATGAGCTTTGTCGGCGAGTCCGGCAGTGGCCACTCAGTAGTACTGGATGGCTCACCCGAACACGGTGGTCGTAATCTGGGTATACGGCCCATGGAGATGGTCCTTATCGGGTTGGGCGGATGCACCGCTTTTGATGTTGTGCTCATGTTGCAAAAGTCTCGCCAGAACGTGGTTGATGTAGAGGTCATCCTTGATGCAGAGCGCTCTGAGGACATCCCACAGGTATTTACGAGCATAAAAATTCACTTCAAAGTCTGGGGCAAGCAACTTAGTGAGAAGCATGTTGCGCGAGCCGTTGACCTGTCGGCAGAGAAGTATTGTTCGGTAACAAAAATGCTGGAAACGGCCGTCAAAATTGACACTACGTGGGAGATTGTCGAGGCTGCCTGAATCCTCAGTGACACGTGTCTGGTCTGATAGCATCAATTCCGAGTGTTGTGTGTGCCAAGGCAATTGCTGTGTGTCATAACTTTTCATTTTTGTGCTGTAAGTCACGTTTTGTCAGAGCCACTATGAAGTTGCGGTGCCAGCCATTGTGTTTACATGGGACTGCGGGACAGAGTAAATGTTTCAATTTCGCGTTCTTGTCATACATATATAGCCCTTGTCAAATATGTATAGAGAAAAGCAGAGCAGTCTCCAGAGTCGATCACGTTGAGAGATTTGGCTGTCTGGCAAGAGAATTGCTCCATCGATCGGTGCAAGTGTGATTTTCTCCTCCATCTCTAGATGGTTTACAGTGCGGTTCACAAGACCGCACTGTACTTCTTGCCTAAACTCGCGGTAGAGCCCCGACGAAACCATTATTTTGGCACCGCACAGGCACTTTCCTCATTAAGAAACGTTTTTTGGTGCTAAAAATTGCCTCTGACGGTTGAGCTTCGGCAAAACCTGCATTACAATGGCGGGCTTAGTCCGAATACGCCTTACCGAGATTCCCCCAAGTGAACAAGACTACCGTCAGCGCCAAGCCTGCAGAGGTAAAACGTGAGTGGTTCGTTATAGACGCCGAAGGTCAAACCTTAGGCAACGTCGCCACCGAATGCGCGCGTCGATTGCGCGGCAAACATAAAGCCATCTACACACCCCATGTAGACACCGGCGATTACATGGTCGTTATCAACGCCTCCAAAGTGGTTGTTACTGGCAATAAAGCCAAGAACAAGCTGTACCAGCACCACACTGGATACATTGGTAACCTGAAAACTACCAATTTCGAGAAGCTTCAGCAGACTCATCCTGAACGCATCATCGAACTTGCAGTCAAAGGCATGCTCCCCAAGAACACGTTGGGTCGCGACATGTATCGAAAACTGCGTGTCTTTGCTGATGCAAAGCACACACACGAAGCGCAGCAGCCGCAGACACTGGAGCTTAAATAGCCATGGCAGTCCAACAGTATTACGGCACTGGCCGCAGAAAGTCGTCTACAGCTCGCGTATTCATGCGCTCTGGCAGTGGGCAGATCACTGTTAACCACAAGCCGCTTGATGAGTACTTCGGCCGGAAGACAGCACACATGATTGTGCGTCAGCCTCTCGAGCGTACAGACAACGTGTCTAGTTTCGATTTCAACATCACCGTTAAAGGTGGTGGCGGTAGCGGCCAGGCCGGCGCTATCCGATTAGGAATCTCTCGCGCACTGCTCAAGTACGACGAAACCTTACGGGTTTCACTGCGAGGCGCTGGTTTCCTCACACGTGACGCTCGAGAAGTGGAACGTAAGAAAGTGGGTCTGCGTAAAGCTCGTAAAGCAACTCAGTACTCCAAGCGCTAGAGTTTTTAGCCTCGAGAGTGTCAGAAAAGCCCCGCTTGTCGGGGCTTTTTTGGTTTTGTTTCATAGGTTTTTACTGGCAGATGTTCTGATAGAAAAGAGTATCAACAGCAACCCATGGCAACTAACACGCCGTATTAGTAGTAGTGCCAAGAGGCATACCATACTCACAACGCCTGTCCGAATCTCCAATATTCGGAAGGTGGTCAGTTGTTCGTCAAATTCGAGGCGTCAAACGCGCGGATAACACTCATGATCCATCGCCATGAACTTATTATTCATGAGCGCCACGCTATGATGAGTACTGACAGTGATCACGCAGCCGCCTCGATCGAGGCGGCAGTAATTCTGCCTGTGAAGGCTACGACAGTCGAGCGTAAAACATCGCCATGAACGCACCTCTTATTGGAGAGCCAGTACAGCTGCCCAAGCAGCTGCGAGAAATTCCCTACAACTACACCTCTTTCTCAGATCGCGAAATTGTCTTGCGCTATCTGGGCGACGCGGGTTGGCAATTAATTCAATCGCTACGCAATGAGCGTCGTACGGGCCAGTCGGCGCGTATGCTGTTCGAAGTGCTGGGTGATATCTGGGTAATAGATCGAAATCCGTTCATTCAAGAGGATTTGCTTGATAACCGCCGTCGGCGAGAAGCTCTTGTTGGCGCACTGAAGCATCGTGTATCCCAGATGGCGGAGCGGGGCGGGGCCGAGCCAAGAATCACAAATCTGGTGGCTATCGTCAGCGAGGCTATCGAGTCTTTCCAGCATCGCCTGCGACAAATGCGTACTCTGCGTCGAAAAACAATGCAGAGCATGCGTGGCTTAACCCACGCTGACAATATTCGTTTTGACGGATTGTCGCGTGTCTCGCACGTAACGGACGCCACCGATTGGCGAGTAGAATTACCGTTTCTGGTATTGACACCCGATACAGAAGACGAGCTACCCGGGTTAATAAAGTGCTGCATCGAACTGGGTTTAACCATTATTGCCCGCGGTGGCGGCACAGGCTACACCGGTGGCGCTATACCGTTATACGCCAACACCGCCGTCATCAACCTTGAGAAGCTCGATAAGGTGGATGCGGTACAAACGGTGGATCTGCCTGCGTCGGGAATGGCCCTGAGTGAGCAACTTGCATCCACATCTTATGCTGTCAAGGTGGGAGCAGGTGTGGTTACGCGCCGAGTGGCTGAGGCTGCCTCAAAGCACGGTCTGGCGTTTGCCGTCGATCCCACCTCACAAGATGCGTCCACTATCGGTGGAAACATTGCAATGAATGCAGGTGGTAAGAAAGCGGTGCTTTGGGGTACCACACTCGATAACCTGCTGTCTTGGCGTATGGTCGATCCTGACGGTCACTGGCTGGATGTTGAACGGCTTGATCACAATTTGGGCAAAATCCATCTGCAGCCTACCGTTCGTTTTCGTGTCACCAGAACTGATGCAGTAAGCGGTGAGATAGTGGGAGAGCCCAGAATTATCGATGCGCTGGGTTCCAGTCTGCGTCTGCAGGGCCTGGGAAAGGATGTGACAGATAAGTTTCTGGGCGGCTTGCCCGGTGTCCAGAAAGAGGGTTGCGATGGTTTGATTACATCGGCGGTGATGATATTGCACCGTATGCCAGAGCATGTGCGCACAGTCTGCATGGAATTTTATGGACAGGATTTACGCGATGCAGTGCTATCGATCACTGAGGTCAAGGACTTCATTGATCAAACCGACGGTGTGCAGCTTGCCGGTCTGGAGCATCTAGACGACCGTTACATCAAGGCGGTTAAGTACAGTGCCAAAGCGGCTCGTGGCATGTTGCCAAAAATGCTGTTGCTGGCAGACATCGTCAGTGATGATAACGATCTTGTGGGCAAGGTGGCATCGGGTGTTGTTCAGCTGATTAATCAGCGTGGCGCGGAAGGTTTTATCGCGGTAAGTGCTGATGCTCGCAAACAGTTCTGGGCAGCCCGTTCACGTACAGCTGCCATTGCTGCCCACACCAACGCGTTCAAGATCAACGAAGATGTGGTCATACCACTACCTCGCTTAGCTGATTACAGTGAAGGTATTGAGAGAATCAATATAGAGGCGTCACTGAGTAACAAATTAGCCATGCTCCACCAGGTGAAGCGCTTGCTGGAATCCAGTGATGCGATAGCGCTGGTGGCGCAAGCGGGCCAGACCAGTGATGAGAGCAATCTCATATTGCAAAAGGCGCTTGATTCTGGTGCTGAGCAATTGCGGCAGGTTCAGATCTATTGGAACACTCTGTACGAGAAGCTCACTGCGACAAATGAGCTATTTTTACAGGCTTTGCGCGAAGGTCGCGCCCCGGTAGAGGCTGACGAAACTGTGCAAGGCCTGTTAAGCCGGCATGAGACGTTCTCGTATCGTGAGTCTGTAGAGAAGCCGCTGAAAGAACGATTTTCCGGAAAACGTTTTGCTAAGCTACGCCTCAAAATTGATGAGGTGCATACTCAGCTGCGGACTCAGCGATTATTCGCAGCGTTGCATATGCACGCTGGTGACGGGAATATTCATACCAACATTCCTGTTAATTCCAACGACTACACCATGATGCGTCAGGCGGAAGGTATCGTTGATCGTGTGATGGAGCTGGCACAACTGCTCAATGGTGTTATATCAGGTGAGCACGGTATCGGTCTGACCAAAATGCAGTACATGGATGCAGACACTGTGCAGGCCTTTGCTGACTATAAAAATGTGGTTGATCCTAATCAGCACTTTAATAAGGGCAAGCTTCTTCCAGGTTCAAGTCTGGCAGTTGCCTACACGCCTTCATTGAGGCTGGTTCAGCAGGAAGCGTTGATACTGGAGCAGAGTGAGCTTGGTGCGCTGAACGACAGCATCAAAGATTGTCTGCGCTGCGGTAAGTGCAAGCCGGTCTGTGCCACGCATTCTCCGGGTGCCAATTTACTCTATTCGCCGCGTAACAAGATTCTGGGTACCGGGCTTATTATCGAGGCGTTCCTCTACGAGGAGCAAACACGACGTGGTTTGTCGATCCGTCATTTTGATGAGATGAACGACATTGCGGACCACTGTACCGTGTGCCACAAATGCCTGAGTCCTTGTCCGGTGGATATTGATTTTGGTGATGTCACTATCACCATGCGAAAAATACTCAAAGACCGAGGGCAGAAGAACTTCAGTATCGGTACCAAAGCGTCCATGGCGTTTTTGAATGCCAAGGATCCCACCACGATCAAAGTGATGCGTACCGGTATGGTGGAGTGGGGTTTTCAGGCACAACGAATTGCCAGTAGTGTGTTCAATAACTTGCTGCCATCGGCATCGGCGAAAAAAATTCAGCCACCCAGCACCACGGGTCCTGCCAAGCCGATTGAGCAGGTTGTGCATTTTGTTAATCGCAAATTGCCCAACCGCAGTATGTTGCCAGCCAAGACAACACGCGCGCTGCTCGGTATCGAAGATAAAAACTATGTGCCGATTATTCGCAATGCGGCAAAGACCACTGACGACAGTGATGCCGTTTTCTACTTTCCTGGTTGTGGGTCTGAAAGGCTTTTCAGTCAGGTAGGTCTAGCGACTCTGGCCATGCTGTACGACACCGGCAGTAAGACTGTTCTTCCGCCAGGATACCTGTGTTGCGGTTATCCTCAGACCTCCACTGGAGATGTGGATAAGGGCAAGCAGATTACAACTGAAAACCGTGTGTTGTTTCATCGGGTGGCAAACACCTTGAATTACATGGATATCAAAACAGTTATTGTCTCCTGTGGCACCTGTATGGATCAATTGCTCAAGTACGAGTTCGAGCAAATTTTCCCCGGCTGCAGGCTTCTTGATATCCACGAATACTTGATGGAAAAAGAGTATTCGCTAGAAGGTGTGGGTGGTCAGCACTATATGTATCACGACCCCTGTCATAGCCCGATGAAAACCTACGAGCCTTTGAAGGTTACCGAAGCGTTATTGGGCAAACCGGTGATTCAATCAGATCGCTGTTGTGGTGAGGCAGGCACGTTTGCGGTTGCTCGTCCAGACATCGCCACTCAGGTGCGTCAGCGAAAAGCCACGGAATTAACGGCTAATCTGGAGCACTACAATGTAGAGCCTGGAAACACTGATCATTCCGTGAAGATGATGACCTCGTGTCCGGCATGTGTTCAGGGTCTGAGCCGCTATCGCGACGAGACAGGTCTCGACACAGACTACATCGTAGTAGAGCTGGCCAAAGGGCTGTTTGGTGACAACTGGGCTGCTGATTTCGTTGAGACCGCTAATAAGGGCGGCGTGGAGCAGGTACTTTTATAAGGACACGGGCGGTTAGCAATCGGGCAGTGTCGTGTTTGTCGTCGACACTGCCCAGCGTCACTGATTTAGCTCAGAACGAAATACTAGCCCTTTGCCATTGCAGCATGTTCGCTAGCAGTCAGTTCATTGATGACCTTTATAACGTTTTCGTTGCTGCCAGCCAGTGAGCCGCCTGTCAGGAATTTACCGTTGATAACGATGGACGGAACACCCGTTATTTTGGAGCCTGATGCCATTTGCATGGCCTGATTGATTCTCGTGTTTGCAGCAAACGAATCCATGGTCTTCTCGAATTTGTCCGCATCCAGACCCAGCTCACCTACAAATTTCACAATTTGCTTGGGCGAACGCAGAGCGCGGCGCTCTACGTGGATGGCGTTGAACATGGGCTCAAGAAATTCCTCTGTGACGCCCATCAGTTCTGCTGCGTAGAACGATCTTGAATGTGGCTCCCAGGAAGGGTTCAACGGTGGAGCTTCACGAACGAATTCGACGTAGTCAGGCTTCTGGTCTTTCCAGGCATTGATGGTGGGTTCGAACGCGAAGCAATGAGGGCAACCAAACCAGAAATACTCGATAACTTCGACCTTGTCAGTCACACGCGTATTAAGAGGCGGATCAATGACTTGATAGCCCTGCCCAGATTGCGCCAATACGTTAGAAGCGTACGGGGCAGACAGTGCCAAAGCGCTGAGGCCCAAGCCGGATTTGAGAAAGTCTCTTTTTTTCATAGTAGTCGCTGTGTTCTGTGGTGGGTGCGTTGAGAAATGGAGTGGTGGTAGTTAGTATGAGTGGCTTGCTGCGTGCAAAGTTCAATCCCTTG
Source organism: Granulosicoccus sp. (assembly GCA_023301795.1). Taxonomy (GTDB): domain Bacteria; phylum Pseudomonadota; class Gammaproteobacteria; order Granulosicoccales; family Granulosicoccaceae; genus Granulosicoccus. Next base: position 26,220 of record JALZVU010000166.1, on the reverse strand, counting down.
TCAGTTCGGAAGAGTAACGTGAGTGATGGATCAAACGGCGAAATCGCCGTCTGCAGCGTCGTAGTGTTCATTATTGTAATAGTGGGGTGCTTTGCGCAGCCTTAACCGGTGGGCTGTCAAGGTTTGAGTCAGAAAAATACGAATCAAGAGCTCGAATTAACCGATGAATGGGAGGTTACGGTCTATCGAAGATAGATCCGGATGTGGGGCTGAGCAGCTTGTGATACAGCTTGCCCGCTGAGACATCCGTCATGCTCGATAGAAAATCGGCAATCGCTCTGAGTCCTTGAGCTTCGTATTGCTCGAACACCGGTCGTGGCAATAGTCTGCTGGGATTGGCTGCGAATATCTCGAACAAGCGCACTACAACGCGTTGTCCCTTGTATTGCAGCATTTGAAGTTCGGGGCGAAAAATAACGTGACACATGACAAAGTCCTTGATCAGCAAAAGGATTTTGTAGGCAGTGGGCTCCATGCTCGCTTGCAACCTGAGCAGTGGGTTTTCAAATTGGTCGAGCTCTACAATTGTGGTACTTCTGATCAGATAGCCCACCAGCCTGCTGACCGCGTGTTTGCGATCTTTGGCGTTGTCACTAAATAACAGCTGCGAAAATTCGTCGAGCTTGTCGCTAATGGGGTTGGCCTCCAGCGTCATCAGCACATTTTCCACCTGCAGCTGCCACTCTTTACGGGCCACAAGGTTCAAGGCCAGAGCATCCTCAAGGTCATGAACACCGTAGGCGATGTCATCGGCCAACTCCATTATGCTGGTGTCAAAGCCTTTATATTGGCTGCGAGCATGTCCGGATCTTTCGGTGTCCAGGCTGAGAAACAGTTGTTTATCTGTCTCGCTGAATGGCTCAAGTAACCATTCCAGCACGTCTCGCTCAGCGTCGTAGATGCACTTTGGTGGAGACCATTGATCAATGTTCAGTGGGTTATCTTGGGTACTGGCAGAGTAGCGGCAAACTTCCGAATAGTAGGCAGGGTACTTAATGGTACCCAGCATGGTGCGGCGAGTCAGATCCAGGCCGCTATTGGCGGAGTACTCACCGAGGCGCGCCAGGATCCGCAGAGTCTGGCCATTGGCTTCAAAGCCTCCATCGTTGCGCATCATGGTATTCATGGCGACCTCGCCCCCATGCCCAAAAGGTGAATGCCCAATATCGTGGGCAAGGCAAATGGCCTCTATGAGACTGAACGAAGGAATGAGCTCCAGATAATCTTGCAGCGTATCTTGATCGCGCAGCCATTCACAGATACCAGAGCCCACTTGCGCCACTTCAAGTGAGTGTGTGAGGCGTGTTCGGTAGAAATCGCTCTCACCCAGCCCCAGGACCTGGGTTTTGGACTGCAGGCTTCGAAATGAGGCACTGTGAATGATTCTGGCGCGATCCCTCTGGAACTCGCTGTCTTCACGTGTACTGTTAAAGCCTCGAGCGGGGCTGCTGTGTGCCTCAGACCTGCGTTCTAGCCAGACGCTCAAAGGTGTCTCCTTGGGTTGACTCAATATCGTGGGCTGGCGAAAGCTGCGCGCATTCTTCGTTCCCAATATATAGGGCAGCATGCAGACTCGGCGCCAGTGATTGCTGCATAGTGTATGGCATCAGTGCTTGGCAGGACAGTTTGTACCAAGCACAGTATGAATTCCTAGGTGTTTTGATCTACCTGCAAAATCGCGACGTACTATCTGCTAGATACGTGTTGTATTTACAAACTGACACAACTGTCAGGTAGACTAGACACTACCTTGTGTAAATGTCTCTATTCCCAATCTGCTTGCCCCTAAAAATAACATCATGGCCAGAAAACCCAGAATCCACTTCTCCGGAGCCGTCTACCACGTCATTCTCAACGGATTAGATGATCAACCAGTTTTTAAAAGTGTCGCAGATCGGCGTTACTGGGAAAGTTTGATAGCTGACGGTGTCAGTCGTTTCGGGCACACCATCCACGCATATTGCTGGGCGAAGAATCACGTCCAGATAGCCATCCAGGTTAAGGACGCGCCGTTGTCGAAAATCATGCAAAATCTTACTTTTCGCTATACTCGGCACTTTAATGCCAGTCATAACAGTAACGGCCCGTTGTTTCATGGTCGATACAAGGCTATCGTCATTGATCCCGACCAGTATTTGAACGATCTGGTACGTTACATTCACAACAACCCTGTACGTAATGGACAGAGCAAAAACGCCACGGCAGGTAAATGGACAAGCCATGCCCACTATTTATCATCCGCTGATGCGCCTAGCTGGCTAACGACATCTACGGTACTTAAATCGTTTGGCAAGACCGATAAGACTGCCCTCAAAGCGTTTTCGCGTTATGTCGATGAGGCTCGCTCGGAAGGTGAGCGCGACGATTTGATGAAAGGCGTGGAAGGCGGACGAATACTGGGCGACAAGCGCTTTGCTCGCAAGGCGTTAAAACCTGCAAAAGTGGTCGTCAAACCGGTTTCTCTTAATCAGCTCGTCAAGCGTGTGTGTTCAGAGGAGGGCGTGAAAGAGACCGCATTGACCACGCCAAGCCGCGCACGCCGGGAAAGTCAAATTAGGCAAACCATTACCTATCTGGCGATGGAGCTTGATGTGGCCAGCCTGACGGATCTCGCTAACCGTTTCAAGCGAGACCTGACCACAATGAGCCGCAACCAGCGCTATTATCGCGATCGTCTGGCTGAAGACGGTGCGCTTCAAAAGAACGTACGAAAGCTTAAGAAACAACTGCTCGCCACCTAACCGCAGGAAACTTTGAGATGACAGAGTGGCTGGATATTGTCGACGAGCACGATCAGGTGATTGGTCGTGACACAAGATCAAGAATCCATGCTGCAGGTCATAGACATCGTTCATCACACATACTGCTTTTCAATACACGCGGAGAAGTGTTTGTGCAATTGCGCAGTATGAAAAAGGATTACGGTGCTGGGCTTTGGGACACCAGTGCAGCCGGGCATGTCGATAGTGGTGAGTCGTACGTTGAGTGTGCAGTCCGGGAGCTCCAGGAAGAGTTGGGGGTCCAGGTTGATCCCTTAGTACTGAGAGAGGTCGGTTCATTATCACCGTCGGAGCGTAACGGTTTTGAGTTCACAGCTATTTACAGTGTGTGTTCTGAGCAACCCCTAGTATTACAGAGAGATGAAATTGACGACGGTCGATGGCTGACACCTGAGTCACTTGCAAGTTGTCTTGTTGAGAGTAGTGAGCTGTTCACGGATACTTTCAGAGACATCTGGGCCATCAATCTGGCGTCTGATGAAGGTAACAAACTAGCGGGTACGGTTTCCTAGACGTCTTTGCTCTCTGTGGAGAGCTCCTCAGTAACGTAGCCGTTTCAGGCTAGTAGATGTCGCTGCAGTGCGGTTGTGGCATAGCGTAGAAGGATAAGCTCCGGCTTATAACAGCTGAGGGTTTCACGTGGCGTCAAGAAGCATTCCTGCGAAAGCAAGCGCAGTCATTATTGGTGGGGGTGTCACGGGGGCAAGTGTTGCTTATCACTTGGCCAAGCTGGGTTGGCAGGACGTCGTCCTATTAGAGCGAAAGCAGTTTGCCTGCGGCACCACATGGCATGCAGCCGGACTCATCGGCACTGTGCGCGCAAATGAGAGCCACGCAAAGCTGGCTGAATACTCCATGCGACTGCTCCACGAGCTGGAAGAGGAGACGGGTCAATCCACGGGTTTTCGTCAGGTCGGTAGCCTGAGTATCGCGCACAGTGAGCACCGTTGGGAGGAGCTGCGTCGAGTTGCATCCATGAACAATGCGTTCGGTGTTACCCGCGTGGATGTCGTGACTCAGGAAGAGGTTAGAAACCTGTTTCCACTGATCGACCACAGCGGCATTATCGGCGGCACGTTTGTCGAGCACGATGGCAAGGGCAACCCGATTGAGATCACTAATGCTTTCATCAAGGGTGCGCGCCAGCGTGGTGCGTTGTGTATAGAAGATGTTCTTGTTGACGACGTCCTGATAGAGGGCGGCCGAGTTACGGGTGTTGCCACCGATCAAGGCATTATTGCAACTGATTTTGTTGTCAATTGCGGTGGCATGTGGGCTCGAGAGCTAGGGCAGAAAAGCGGTGTCAACATTCCGCTGCACGCGTGCGAGCACTACTACGCTGTTACAGAAAAACATGAATCCGTAACCCCTGATCTTCCTATTTTGCGCGATCACGACAAGTGCGTGTACATCAAGGAAGATGCGGGCGGATTGCTGGTAGGCGCGTTCGAGAAGCGCGCGAAAGCCTGGGGGCGTAAGGGGATACCGGCTGACTTCAGCTTTGATGAGCTGCCGGGCCATATGGAAGAGCAACTGATGCCAGTGCTCGAAGACGCAATGCTACGCGTGCCCATGCTCGGCGATGTGGGGTGGCGCAGTTTTTTTTGCGGTCCAGAGTCCTTCACGCCGGATGATCAGTTCCATGTCGGTGAGGCGCCCGAGGTAGGCGGTTATTTCGTTGCAGCGGGGCTCAACTCTGTTGGTATTCAGAGTTCGGGCGGTTTGGGCAAAGTGTGCGCGCAGTGGATGCACAATGGTCATAGTCCGCTGGATTTATGGGGCAATGATATCCGGCGCATGTATCCGTTTATGGGGACGAGAAAATTTACTGCAGAGCGGGCTGAAGAATCACTGGGTTTGCTGTACGACAATCATTTCCCGTTTCGTCAGTTCGAGACCTGTCGTAATGTCCGATTGTCGCCAATCCATCAACGGCATCTTGAGCACAGGGCCTGTTTTGGGCAGGTAGCCGGTTGGGAGCGGCCGAACTGGTATGCCCCGGTTGGTGTAACGCCTGCGTACGAGTACAGTTTCGGTCGGCAAAACTGGTTCGATCACTCGGCGTCAGAGCACGCCGCAGCAAGAGAATCCGTTGCCTTGTTTGATCAGTCCAGCTTCTCCAAGTATCTGGTGCAGGGCCGAGATGCGACAGCGGTGTTGCAGCGAATTTGTACAGCCAATATTGATACCCGCGCTGACAAGATCGTCTACACCCATTGGTTGAACGAGCGCGGTGGTATAGAGGCTGACCTTACCGTCAGTCGTATCGCCGAAAACGAATACATGGTGATCAGTGGCGCGGCGACAACCCACAAGGATCTTCATTGGTTACGTACACACATTGGCCCGGACGAATTTTGTGCGGTCACTGATGTCACCTCCCAGTACGCTGTGTTCGGGGTCATGGGGCCCAACAGCCGGGCAATGCTTGAGCCGTTGCTGAATATGGATCTGTCAAACGAGGTGTTTCCGTTTGGTCGCAGCGTGAATGGAGAGTTGGGGTACGCACCTATTCGCGTTACGCGTGTTTCGTTTGTGGGCGAGCTAGGCTGGGAGCTTATGATCCCTGCAGAAATGGCGGTGCCTTGTTTCGATCGCATCCTGGAAGCTGGCGCTTCACACGGTTTGCAGCTGGCAGGCTTGCACGCACTGGACAGCTGCAGAATCGAGAAGAAGTTCTTGCACTTCGGTCACGACGTTGCCGATGAAGATACCCCGCTGGAAGCAGGTGTCGGTTTTGTCTGTGCAATGGACAAAGGTGTGCCGTTCATCGGCTATGACGCCATTGCCAGACAGAAGGAGACAAAATCGCACCTCAACAAGCGCCTGATTCAGTTTGTACTTAAAGACCCTGAGCCGCTGTTCTACCATCACGAACCCATCATGCAATCTGGTAAATGCATCGGCTACCTGACATCGGGCAATTTTGGTCATACGGTGGGTTCATCGGTAGGGCTTGGATACGTCAAGAGCAAGGAGGCGGTAACGGCTGACTGGTTGGCTGGGCACAGCTGGCAAATTGATGTGGGCGGTACGCTTTATGATGCAAGCGCTAGCCTGCAAGCAGCCTACGACCCGAAAGGTCAGAATATGCGGTGCTAGTTCGCTTCAAGTTCGCAGATTGCGCGCTGGTCTGATTGTCAGCCACCAAGTGCCTGACGCGGGCAACTAACCCGATGGCCCGTTGATTGCTCGTGAAACCGTCAAGTTGCTCAGTAACGCCAGAGCGAAGGATAGACAAAAAATTGGCACCACAATAGGTGTTTGAATTTTTGTGAACTTCATTCGCTTTGTCGTTCTTGGCTGTAAACTCTGGCTAATTTGGCGAGCTTAAATGCAGATTATCGATACAGCACTCAAGGACGTGAAAATCCTCGAGCCCAAGGTGTTTGGCGACGAGCGCGGGTTTTTTCTCGAGTCCTGGAATCGTCAGTTGTTTGCTGACAATGCACTTCCAACCGAGTTTGTGCAAGACAACCACAGCCGATCTCAGCAGGGCGTTTTGCGCGGTCTTCACTATCAGATTAAAAATCCTCAGGGAAAACTGGTGCGTGTCACACAGGGTGAGGTGTATGACGTAGCGGTGGATATGCGTAAATCCTCACCACAGTTTGGTCAGTGGGTGGGTGTCAGCTTATCGGAAAGCAACCGTCGCCAGCTCTGGGTGCCACCAGGGTTTGCGCATGGGTTTTATGTCGTGTCGGCCTCTGCAGATTTTCAATATAAGTGTACGGATTACTACGCCCCTGAGCACGAGCGCAGTCTGTTGTGGAATGATCCCGCCGTCGGTATCGAGTGGCCATTAGTGGCGGATGCCGAACCGGTCTTGGCGGCAAAAGATGCAGCAGCTCTATCGCTTGCGAACTGCGATTACTATCCGTGATGCGTGTTTTTATCACAGGCTCAGAAGCCGGGCAGCTGCACTGGGAATTGTTGAGAACACGCCCAGAGTCAGTCGACATTGTGGGTGTGTCTCCACGACTTGATCTGTACGACGCGAAGGCTATCGAGCAGACGCTCGCAGAGCTGAAGCCTGATGCGATCATTAATGCCGGTGCGTATACGGCAGTGGATAAAGCGGAATCAGAGCCTGACAAAGCGCAAGCGTTGAACGCCACAGCGGTAGAGTGCCTGGCTATTGCAGCACAAGCTCTGGATGCAAGGCTTGTTCATATCTCTACAGATTTTGTGTTTGGTAAAGGTGATGGCTCTCCATTTGCCACCGATGCACCAACAGACCCTGTCAGTGTTTACGGTCAGACAAAGCTGGCGGGCGAGCAAGCGTTACTGCGCATTTTGCCGGAGCGGGGCACTATCATTCGTACTGCTTGGGTATATTCATCGCACGGCAACAACTTTGTAAAAACAATGCTCCGCCTGATGCGCGAACGCGGCGAAATTGGTGTTATCGCAGATCAAGTAGGTTCGCCAACCTGGGCACACTCCCTGGCGAAGGCTGTTTGGCAATCGCTGGACGTTAACGCTTGCGGTGTCTTGCACTGGACTGGCGCAGGTGTCGCTAGTTGGTACGATTTTGCAGTGGCCATTGCTGAAGAAGCGACGCTATTGGGCCTGCTTGATAATAAAGTTATCGTCAACCCTCTGACGACTGATCAATATCCTACGCCTGCAGCCAGGCCTGCCTACAGCGTCTTGCAGTTGCACGATACGTGGGAAGCTCTGGATATGCGACCGCCACACTGGCGATCTGATTTACAAACCATGCTTAAGGAACTGTTATGAAACGTCTGCTTGTTACCGGTGCAGCCGGTTTCATTGGGTCAAATTTTGTACGATATTGGGTGGAGACACATCCAGAGGATGTCGTGGTGATTGTTGATGCGCTGACCTACGCTGGCAATCGTTCTAACATCAACGATTTACTGTCTGACAATTGCGTATTTGTAAAATCAGACATCAACGACACCGATCAGATGATGGCGCTTTTGCGCGAACATCAGATTGAGACAATTGTGCATTTTGCAGCTGAGAGTCATGTTGATAGATCCATAGAGGGTCCGGATGCGTTCATCGAAGCAAATATCCTGGGTACACACAGCCTGTTAAAGGCGGCCAGACAAGTGTGGCAGGTAGAAAAACAGGCGCCTGACACACACCGCTTTCATCATGTATCCACGGACGAGGTGTACGGGTCACTCGAGCCTGACGATCCGGCTTTTACTGAACTGACTGCCTACGCGCCTAATTCACCGTATTCGGCGAGTAAAGCATCTTCAGACTTTCTGGTGCGTGCCTACCATCACACATATGGTTTGAAGGTGACGACTAGTAATTGCTCGAACAACTATGGTCCATACCACTTTCCAGAGAAACTGATTCCTCTGGTTATTATTAATATCCTGCACGGCAAGGCACTGCCCATTTATGGCGATGGCAAGAACATTCGTGACTGGTTGTTCGTCTCGGATCATGCACGAGGAATTGAAAAAGTACTGAATGCAGGCAGGTTGGGGGAGACCTACAACATAGGCGGTGTTAATGAATGGACCAATATCGATATTGTGACACTCATATGTGATGCGCTTGATGCACGATTTGCGGCGGATACCGCTTTAGCTGCCAGCTATCCGGATTGTCCGGCTGCTAAAGGGGTAGCTTGTACATCGCTGATATCCTATGTCACCGACAGAGCCGGTCATGACTTCCGCTACGCTATTGACACAGCGAAGATACGTGATGAGCTTGGCTACGAGCCTGCAGTCACCTTTGAACAAGGCATGGATATGACGCTGGATTGGTATCTGGATAATCCAACGTGGTGGCAGTCTGTGTTGGACGGTACTTATCGTGCCGAAGACATTGACGGCTGAATTATCTCATAACCGAAAACGACAAAGCCGCTTGTTGAAAGCGGCTTTGTCGACAGTACCAAGTATGAAATCTAATTAAATCCCGACGAATGGCTGCATGATTTTGCTAAACACGCCTGAGTAGTTGACTGGCGATTGAGTTGCAATTAACGCTATGCAAGGCTCTTTCGAATCAACCACTGGCTGATGTGTCTGGTCATGACCATCAAGATCCGCAATATCGCCGGCTTTAAACTGACCAATTTCATCAGTGTATGAGCCTTGGACCAGATAGGTAAGTTCGCGATCATTGTGCGAGTGCGCACTCAGAACAACGCCCGGATCGAGATGAAGAAGCTGAAAGGCGCCATGCTTACGGTGTTGGCTACTCAAATTAAACTGCTTTATGCCTGGCGCTATTCGCCGCCAGTCTAGATCATCGAGATCTGCAGGCAGCTGCCGCGCGAGTGGAAGAGGCACGCCTTTAAATGCAGGTTTGCTTGCAGGGCTGCTGGGTGCCGAATGCTCTGGCATCATCGCTGCGCGTGCCAGCAAATCCATGGCAGATCCAGCAACCGCTGCCGGCTCCATGTCGTCAAACAAAGAACCGCCGACGTTCTCAGCCAACATTGCTTTGTGCCTGCACTGGTTACAAACGGTCAAGTGGCAGGCAACCAGAGTTTCCATTGAGGCGGTCAAACTGCCTGCAGCGTAATCCTGAATGGTTTCGTCAGTTAAGTGATGTTGGACGTTCATTGGAGACTAACTCGATTCTGTTGAATTATCATGGAGGCTTTCATCCTCACTAAGTAAGCTTGACCTTACGGCCTGCATGGCCAATCGGATGCGTGATTTAACCGTTCCGATTGGAAGATCCAGCCACTTGGCAATTGCTCCATGTGACTGACCTCTGAAGTAGGACAGGTGCATTACCTGTCGCTGTTCCTGAGGTAGTTTTTCTAGTGCTCGCTCGAGTTGCTTTGCAGATTGAGCGTCACTGACAAATTTTGCTTGTGGATCGCTCTCAGTGGTCTCGACGTCAAGCATTTCGTCGTCCAGTTCTACCTCAATCCGTGAATTGCCGCGAAGATAGTCGATTCGCCGGTTTCGAGCGATAGTGAACAACCAAGTGCTCGCAGCGGCCTTTTTCGGATCGTAGCTGATGCTGCGTCTCCAAACCGTCAGCATTATCTCTTGGGTAAGCTCTTCAGCTATTTCATCGTTCATGCCCTTGCCCATAAGGAAGGATTTAACACGCCCAGAGTAGTAGCTGTAGACATCGGCAAATGCTGCTTCATCGCGATGGAGGCCGATAGCGACTAAGTTATCACCCATGCGTTTACGAAGAGCAAGGGAGGCCTCTGTCTTTTTATCGGGCTGTGCGCCTTCGCGCTTTTTTGCAGGTTCTGCCACTAGAGTATTCATTGTAATAAACGTTACGCGAATGGAGGTTCGGCGGATCTTTCCGAATCCACGATTACAATTGTGCGTATACCGACATGCACAGGTTATAGAGTAGACTCTTCAGTATGGTACACGACGTTAAAATGCATGTTGCGGTTGTCGGCAGCGGCGCGGCTGGGCTTTCTGCCGCATGGCTGCTGTCAAAGACGCACAAAGTCACGCTCCTGGAAAAGGAAAGTAGACTGGGCGGACATGCGCATACGGCCACGGTTCAAAAATCGCACACTGGTGGCGGTTCTGAACTTGCAAATAGTGATGCAGAGCTCAAGATTGATACTGGGTTCATCGTCTACAACGAGCCCAGCTACCCTAACCTGACGCGGTGGTTTGATGCCTTGCAGGTGAAGACTGAGAAGAGCGATATGTCATTTGCAGTATCGCGCGATGATGGCGGATTCGAGTACGCTGGCGGTCCAGCATTGGGCCTTTTGGCTCAGCCAACACTACCGTTCAAGCGGCGGTTCTGGCGCATGTTGCTTGACTTGCTACGTTTCTATCGGCAAGCGCCTAAACAGATTCCAGAGGACTCCGAGCAGACCTTAAGAGCTTTCCTCGATCAGCATCGATACAGTCAGGAATTTATTCAAGATCATCTGCTGCCTTTTGGCGCTGCCATCTGGTCCACATCCAGGGATAAAATGCTCGATTACCCGGCCGCTGCATTTATCAGGTTCTGCAGTAACCATGGGCTGCTGCAAATTACTGACAGGCCTCAGTGGCGAACTGTCACTGGAGGCAGCGAGCAGTATGTTGCCGCTGTCGAAAAGAGCATTGGTCCACAATCAGTCATGACAGATTTTGACGTCATGAAAATCACTCGACACGCAGAAGGCGTCAGTATTGTTGATCGTCAAGGGCGGCAAGTCGATGCTGATCACGTTGTTTTAGCTTCTCATGCCGATCAGGCCTTGGCCTGCCTTGATGAGCCTTCAGCGCAGGAGCAGGCGTTGTTGTCGCCTTTCAAGTACGAGCGTAATCTGGCTGTGTTGCACACAGACGAAAGCTACCTGCCAAAACGCCGCAGGGCCTGGTGCAGTTGGAATTACGTGGAGAGAGCTGGTGATGATCCTTCGCAGGTATCGGTTAGCTATTGGATGAATTTGCTGCAAAATATTACAAGCCAAACCAACTACGTCGTGACGCTGAACCCTTCCACGTTGCCTGCCAAGGCTGAGACGTACCGCACGCAAATGTACGAACATCCGGTTTTCACGCCAGAGACCTGGCGGGCACAGCAAGAGCTCTGGTCGCTACAAGGTAATAGACGTACATGGTTTTGTGGCAGCTATTTTGGCTCAGGTTTTCACGAAGATGCCGTGCAGTCCGGACTCGCTGTTGCCGAGCAATTGGGCGGCTTGAGTCGTCCTTGGGACCTGGAAGACCCCTCTCCCAGAATTGTTGTTCCATCTACTCGCCTTGCTGATTACAAGGATCCTTATGAGGCCGCTGCATGACCTTTCGTAGCCGCCTTTATGTCGGGCAGGTCTATCACAAACGCCTGCGGCCGAAGGTACACGTACTTCGATACTCTGTATTTTCCATGCTACTGGACTTGTCTGAGGTGTCGGCGGTAGCGCAGCGCTTTTGGCTGTTCTCCCACAACCGTTTTAATCTGCTGAGTTTCTACGATCGCGATTTTGGTGACGACCAAGGCGAGTCCTTGAGCGATTACGTTAGCCGTAGTTTGCGCGAATCTGGCATTCACACTAAGCCGTCACGCACCTTTCTAAGCTGTTATCCAAGAGTGTTGGGGCATGCCTTTAATCCATTGAGCCTGTTTTACTGTTTCGATCAGCAAGACCAGTGCTATGCCGTTATTCACGAAGTGCACAACACCTTTGGTGAGCGGCATACGTATGTGTTACCAGTGGTCAATGAAGTAGGGCGTCACGATGGTGTGTGGATCAACCAGGCTGCTGACAAAGAGTTGTTTGTATCGCCATTTGCGCACATGGGTATGCACTACGAGTTCCGTCTTAATGTGCCCGGTGACAAGCAGGTGGTCGTGATTCGCGCTTCAGATCCGCAAGGTCTTGTGATCACTGCCAGTTATGTCGCTCATCAGACCGTGTTCAGTACGTCACAGTTACTTAAGGTTTTTTTCAGGATTCCCTTGTTAGGTGCCAAGGTGGTCGGCGGTATCCATTGGGAAGCATTAAAGCTGTGGCTTAAAGGCGTACCGTGGTTCAAGCATCAACCCAAGCGTTCCACCTGACGCAACATAGAAAGCAATAACCATATCCATGTCAGAAATAGACAACCAGTCTTTACGTCCAACCTCGCCTGCGTGGTACAAGCTTCAGCACGCTCTGGGAAGTCTCATTGGGCGCCGTTTTGATCACTTGCTGGACGGTATACAGCATGGTCAGTTGCGTTTTACGTGGCCCGATGGACACACAACGGTACACGGTGAAAAATCTGACGATCTGTCCGAAAATGCCCACGTCACGTTGCACAGCTTCAAGCCTGTCAGACAAATGATGATGAATGGCGAAAACGGTTTTGCCGAAAGTTATCTACGTGGAGAATGGTCTGCTGACAACTTGCGCAATCTGTTCACATTGATCTTGAATAACGAACCTGAGGTGGCGGCTATCACAACTGGCAGCTGGTATGCCAGAGTCGCAAATTCCATAAGGCATCAGCTAAACAGAAACTCACTCAGCGGAAGCCGCCGCAATATCGAGTTTCACTACGATCTGGGCAACAGCTTCTACGAGCTATGGCTGGATCCAAGCATGAGCTATTCATCTGCTTTGTTTCGTTCTGATGAATCGCTGGAACAGGCTCAGCAAAACAAGCTTGAGCAGGTTGTCAGCTTTCTTGATCCTGCTCCCGGTGCACGGATTCTGGAGATCGGTTGCGGATGGGGGGCGATGGCGCACAAGCTGGCTACCACGGCGCAGTGTCACGTGGAAGGTATTTCCCTGAGCCATGAACAGCTGCGCTATGCACAAGAGCATCATCATGTAGAACCAGCTGACACCTCACAGGGTGCTTCTGACGATTCGCCAGCGGGCTCAGCAAGTCTACCGATCTTGGGTTCTACCGCTTTTCGTCATCAGGATTATCGGCAAGTGACAGGAACCTACGATCACATCGTATCGATCGAAATGTTCGAAGCCGTTGGCGAGCAGTATTGGGAAACCTATTTTTCCAAGCTGCGTGATCTGCTTGAGCGTGGTGGGACTGCGGTGTTGCAGGTCATCACTATCGCAGAGGATCGGTTTGATGAATACAAAGCAAGTCCAGATTTTATTCAGCGTTATATTTTTCCGGGTGGGATGTTACCGAGCAAAACACATTTGCGCGAACTGGTTGATAAGGCGGGGTTCGACATCGTAGAGACCAGCTGGTTTGGCTCGAGTTACGCCACCACACTTCAGGTTTGGAGAGACCGGTTTGATCTGGTTAGTCGTGACGTCCAGACCCAGGGATTTGACGATCGGTTCATGCGCATGTGGCGCTACTATCTAAGCTATTGCGAAACAGGATTCAATGTTGAGCGCACCGATGTTGGTCAACTGCTGTTGGTTAAGCGTTAAAGCCCTGCTCGTGCGGCGCATTCATTGCTTGGTGTCGTTGTGACGCTATCAGGCAACACGTATGCGGTTTGAGCAAGCTTCGGATGTTACGCCGCGGCCTTAGCACCATCCTCATCACTTGGGGCGACCAATAGTCCCATGATCTATAGAGAAAGTCCTCGCGTAGGCTTGTATTAAGTAGGCAGAGTCCCTGCGGAGTGAGAAATCTTCGTACGGTCCGTCAGTTAATAACAACCTGAATAATCAGGTTTACCAGAGGATAGCTAACGTGGTTGCGTCGCTGAAAAACAGATTGCCCAGTAGCGAGAATAGGCAAACCACGATAGCGGCCGATAGTGCGCAGGTGTTCAATTTTGCCGAGTTTTTCCACGGACACACCAGAGCATCAGGATGGTTTTCTGACCGGTTCGGTAAGCCGCGCAGGCATTTCTGCGGTGACTTCTACGGTCATTACGACGACTCGCAATTCGTTCTGGATGAGAAGTTGTATTATTCTGATGGTATTTTCGAAGAGCGTGTCTGGCGCATCTCTATCGGCGTGGACGGATCTTTTGGCGCTGAGTCGCCATCCCTGATCGGAGCAGCAACCGGCCAGATTACAGGCAACACGCTTGCGATGAAATATTCAATGAAGGTCAAGGTGGAAGAGGGCAAAGAGTGGGCTCTGAATATGAAGGATCTTATGGTCTTGCAGCCAGACGGTAGTCTTCATAACATCACCCAGGTATCCAAGTGGGGGCTGCGCATAGGCACCGTGTCTGCCCAGTACCTGCATCACGATGGCGACAAGCTGTGTGTGGATGTCCTCACTGAGAAAGGATTAGTTCAGAGCACCGACATACCTGCTAGACATTTGGCGTCGGTCAGCCGCTAATAAACCCTGCCGTTGTAGTCAGGTTGTCCGACCAAACAATAGCAATGGACGGACAGCCTTTTTGCATACGATCAGCGCCTCAAGTACTGAATGAGGCTGCCGTCTTCGCCTGAAAATTTCATTTTCATCCACAAGCCGTCTGTGTCGTACCAGACGTTGGCTTGTATGTCATCATCATATCGATAGTGCGTTGCATTCAGCTTAGAACCTGACACCGACACTTCTTCAACACCTAAATCTGTGACCGTAATGTTGCTGCTTTCGCCAGTCAGCGTGTTGAATACAGTGTCGCCCGTGAGCACGCCGGGGTGCCAGTGGTTGCTGGCGTAGTGGGTGTCGGCAGCAGATGGACCGCCCGTTGTAATGTCAAACTCTACGGTATTGCTATCGCCATTCTCCGTCGTCGTTGCAACGACTGAAATCAGTGTATTGTCGCGCCATACCTCCTCAGATACGTAGGACAGACGATACACCGGTATTCTCAATATTCTTACGGTAATTGACGAGTCAACGCTAACTACTACCGTGTCGTCCTCTGTTCGGAAGCTTAGATGGTGCACGCCGATTCGCTTCCCGTTTCGAGTAATGATGTATTCCTGTGGTTTGTCATAGGCCGACGCAATTTGCGCAGCCGTTAAGCCGAGCAATGGATTTGTTATCGGATTTTCAGCAGCACTTATCCCCGGCAACAAAAGCGCGATTAGCAGAAGCGTCTTCGTACCCCACAGGCACTTATGTGAGCGTTTACAGGGAAACCGCATACCACTGATCAGGCTAGACATACTCGAACTCCATTATTACTGTCAAAGGTGTTACACCAAATAGAGTTCTACGCATTTGCGCAATTCGAGTTCATAGCTGCGCCGGGATTGCATCTCAGTTTTTATCAGAGGCAGATCAATTATCCTAGAAAGCCGAACTAATGCATCGTAGGTGTCATGTTGGCTTCGCTGACCATTAGCAAATCTGTTGAGCAAAGCGATATCTTCGTCACAAAGCTGCCTGCCGAGTGGTTGAGAACTGTGATCTGTGTAATGACTTTGGCGGGCCACCTCGTTGGCTTGATGAATGATGGCTGCCTTGCTTAGAACGGCCCCAGTTGTTTCGTCCAGAGCTTTTAACATGGCAACGGCGCGTTTTCCTGTTCGGGGGTTGGCGCTATAGCCCCGGTGAAATTCAGTGAATCCCTGACTGTTCCAGAAAGCTATTGAAGTGGCATCCGCCGCAAAACTTGCACCGATCGCGTCGATGTCGTGTTGTTTTGTTACCGAACTCAGTAGTAAAGACCCAATGCCTTGCCGTCTGAACTCAGGGAGCACTGCAATTCGCAAGACGCGCGCATAGTTTCTGGATAGTGCGTGGCCTTCGTTCGCAGTTTGCGCTAGCAGTTGTGGTAGTAGCTGATGTGGTAGGCGTCTTTTTTTTTCAAGGATCGGTTCATGTAGCTCTTCATCGATGTTGCCTTCGCATTCCATAAGCAAGACGGCAACTACTTGTTGTTCACGTTCTTGCACCCACAGGCTCAAGCTAGGCGCATCTAGCAGATGCTCCAGATCTTTAGCACTACTCTGGTAGTGCGTAGCTGCAAGCAATGCCTGAACTTGTGCCAGTAAAATCTCATTGTGGGCTAGCGCGTGTTGGCTGATGCCAACAATATTGCATTGTTCCTGCAGGCTAACGGGTGTCTGAGTAGACGATGACAACGGCGCTTTAGTTGTCGAACGTGCCAGGTTAGTGAGCAATAACTCATCGGTGAATGTTTCGAGGGGATCAGGACTCACCCATCGCCAGGGTTCAGCGGGTTCCAGCATCGTCAGGTTTGTCTTGATTCGAGCCAGTTCGGGGAGCAATCTTATATCGAATGCTCGTCCCGACGACTCATAGCCTTCTACTGTGGTACAGACTATCAGGCGTTGGTAGTTGGCAGCATAGGATTGCAACCTTTGCAGCGAAAAGCTGGCGGCTTCATCGACAAACAAGGTTGTAGCGGAAGGCAGTATTTCAGCCGATTCAGGGCTGATGTAGCGCTGTGAGAGCCAATCTGCGTATTGCCGGTAGGTTGAAAGCGCGGAGGCGTGCATTGCGGTAATCGCGAAATCCTCGCCCTGTTGATGCAGGTGTTCTGCAACGCGCGCCAGTAGCGTCGACTTGCCGCGCCCACGCCGCCCGTTGATAACGAGACAGAGGGATGAGTGCTGAGCTATCTGCTGACAGGCTCTGGCGAACAGTGCGTTTTGTTCTGACTTTGCAATAGGGTTGGCATATTGTCCATGAAATCTTGTGTCGCTTGCTGCAGCGTTGTTGACTGCAGGGGCTGTTACCGAGCTCTCGTGCTTAATAGCTGTGCTCGTTTGCCCATCAGATGCGGTATTTTCATCAACGATGTCGGCGCAAAGTGCTCGATTGGGGAAGATTTTGGCACATCGATCTGCTAAGCGGATAAGCCGCCGCGAAGCAAAGCTGATTGATTGGCTTTGTATTGAGCTGTTAGCCGTTGGAGGGCTAGTCGGTACATTTTCGTGCTTTTTCTCATTCTGAGGCAGAGCTGACGTGCCAACAATCAGGATGCCACCGGCTCGCAATGTGCCAGCGAGTGCCGCAAGTAGGCCGTAATCGGGAGTTGATCCGAGCTGAAAGGTTGCTCGCAGCCTTTCTGATCCAAGCAGTGCATTGATACGATCGGCTCTATCAGTGGAAGAAGATGCATCCAAATGGTAAAAACTGTAGTGACGAGAAAAATCGGCAAGCCAGTTTTCGGGCTGGCCGTTTATCACTACCAGCCCGCGAGTGCCTTGTATTAAGGCTTTTCTGCCCAACCGCTGCACATGATCAGCCAGTGACTGCTGATTGCTGATCTCAGGGCGAGAGTTCATTGTGGGTGTGTCACATGTAGAAGCCGTAAACCTTAGTACAATCACCCCATCGAAAGTGTGGTGACTTTCGTTATTCCTCCTCCAAGTGGTATTGAGGCACGGAGCCACGCAGGGCTAAGGATGGCCCATTTTTTTTCCAATATCAAAGCGAGTTAGGTAAACGGCGGCAATTGTTCGTAAACAGTGCAGCGGCGATCCCCGAATCATACATAGTTTTTATCTTAGCGGTAAACCACTATAATTTGGGTGTGTCATTTTTTCAGAGAAATGCTGCATTTCAGTCGAACGGCAATCGGTCTCAGAGACTGCGTTGCGTAGAATGGATGTCGGCAACGGTATTCATACCGCACTTTTTCAATTTGATACTCAATCGCCAGCCGGACGTTTATAATATAGCCGCGGGCTAGTGTCCAAGAATAAGGTTTGCTTTTTTAAGCGAAATTCATAATTCGTTCTATTTTGCGTGATTGAGGCACATAGAGCGATAAATATCGCGATATTCGTTGCCACCCCTCGGAACCATGTGACCAGTTAACAATGTGGCATTAAATAGAAGGGTAGTTAGTACAGTAGAAGCGGCTTTTGTTTTAGCATTGCGTTCGAGCGAGGCGGACCTGAACTCCAAAAATAAACGCGGGGTAAATTTTGCATCGTAAAATTTAGGGTCTACAATTTACAGCTAGTCCATCCCGGCGATAAGTTAAGTTTATTTTCGTTTTTTTTTTGATTAGAGGATCTATCACAATGAAGAAGTATTTTGCCATGACTATCATCGCTGCAAGCATTTCGCTAGCAGCTTGTTCAGACGACGACGATGACGATGAGGGCGTTGTTACTCCTGAAGTACCACCGGTCGTAGTCCTACCTGACGTCACACTTGGCGAGGGCGCAACGGTATATGACATTATCGCAGCGTCTGCAGACCACAGCGTATTACTATCTGCCATCAACGCTATTGGTGACCTTGACCAGCAGCTTGACAACCCGGCAAGCGCGTTCACTGTATTCGCACCTACCAACGATGCATTTGCTGCATTGTTGGCTGCTGACGAAGCGGATGCGTTCACTGAAGCTGCAGATTTTCTTGCTCCAGAGAACGCTGACGCTGTTGCGCGTATTCTGCAAGGCCATGTGGTTGCCTCTGTAGTAACATCAGTAGAGATTGGAGGGCTCGCAAGTCCTGAAGCCCCAGCGACTGATACACTAGCTGTCGGTGCACCTTTGACTTTCGCGGCGTCCACTACGGCTGAAGTGGCGACATCTGGCTTTGACGTCATCGGTTCTGCTGAGAGCGCAGCTCCTATCGCGTTGAACACTGAATCGCTTGATATCACTATTGGGGATGGTTCTGATACAGTAGCTGGCGTTGTTCATTCAATCGACTCAGTCATCGCGGTTGGTCCAGCTCCAGTAGTTGAAGAAGAGACTACAGAAGAAGAGACTGGCGAAGAGACTGGCGAAGAGACAGGTGAAGAGACTGGTGAAGTGACTCCTCCTGCTGGCGGTGGTGCTGGTGACGCAGTACTGGCTGGTAGTGGTGACAACGAGATTTTCCGTTCTGCAGTAGCGACTGATTTTGCTGCAAACCTGGAAGAGAACCTTTGGACTTTCTTCGCACCTAGCGACACTGCGCTGGCTGCTGCTGGTTCTGAGTCCTTGACTGCTGACGAAGTTCGAACGCACATCTTCACTGGCGCTGCGCTTGATCCAACTACTCTTGCAGATACAGCAACTTTCAGTACTTCTGACAACACTCCAGTTACGGTTGCAGTTGATGCTGATGGCAACACGACTGTTAACGGTTTAACCGTGACATTCCTCGGAACTGGTGCTGCTGGCGCTCAGATCTACTCAGTAGACGGCGTACTGTAAGATACTTCTAGCAGACGACTCGTCGGCATAGCCGGCGAGACGCTAGTTGATATCAGCCGGCAAACCTTCGATGGGTTTGCCGGCTTTTTTATGCCTACAATTATCTAACGAGCGAAGCTGATCCGTGCAAATCACTATCAATAGCCAGTTCGACAGCGGCAATATCGAGGTCGTGGACGCCAGCGATCCGGCAAACATACGTTTGAAGGTTCGCAAAGACGCGGAGTCTGATTTTCTGCAGTGGTTCAATTTCAGCGCATCAGGGCTGTCTGGCAAGGCGTGTACGTTCGTTATTGAGAATGCAAGTGCGACAACCTATCCGAAAGGTTGGGAGAACTACCATGTTGCTACAAGCTGTGATCGGCAATCGTGGACACGCACCGTTAGCGAGTATAACGGCGGAACATTAAGCTGGACTGTAGACGCTGATCACGACCAGCTGTGGTTCGCCTATTTTGCACCCTATACCACAGAGCAGCATGCCGACCTGGTCAGTGCCGCTGCAACCGCCAACGGTGTTGCTCATGAGGTGTTGGGACTTACACATCTGGGCCGACCGATTGATTACTTGCGTGTTGCGAGCCTGAATGATCAAGGCCTGGCTGTCGACGACTCCCACACGAACGCGTCAGTGGTGAAACCGCAGTTGTGGATCATTGCTCGACAGCATCCAGGTGAATCGATGGCTGAGTGGTTTATGGAGGGGTTTCTGGATCGGCTGCTGGATGAGGACGATGCCACCAGTCACGCTCTGAGGCACTTAGCAGACATTCACGTAGTACCCAATATGAATCCTGATGGTTCATTCCTTGGCCACCTGCGCACTAATGCATTGGGTGTGAATCTGAATAGAGAGTGGGCTGATCCCAGCGCAGAGCGAAGCCCTGAGGTTTATTTTGTCAAAAAGCGTATGCAGCACACTGGCATCACAGCAGCGTTGGATGTTCATGGTGACGAAGCGCTACCCTATAATTTTATTGCTGGAACTGAGGGAGTGGCTGAATGGACAGCAGCGCGAAATCAGCAGCTTGTGGACGTAAAGCACACGTGGTCGTCAATCAATCCTGATTTTCAGGATCGCGTCGGGTATCCGATCAATCAGGCTGGTAACGCCAATCTGACTATTTGCAGTAATCAGTTGGCTGCAACTTTTGGCTGTCTTGCCATGACCCTGGAAATGCCTTTTAAAGATACTGATAATGCCCCGCGCCCTGCTGCGGGGTGGTCGCCAGAGCGCAGTATCCGGCTGGGTGCATCGTTTATTGACGTAATTTACCTTACGCTGAATGATCGTCTGCTCTCAAAATCGTAGTCTGGATGATTCATGAAGGCGAGAGTATCGCCTTCATCTAATCTTTCCAGAACTACACGTTCTAACTACTGAAACGCTGTTTCAAAAAAGCTGCGCAGTTTTCTCGAATGCAGTTTTTCCGCCTTCATCTCGCTCATTTTCTGCATGGCCAGCATGCCTATTTCAAGGTGCTGAGAGACTTGAGTTTGATAAAACTCCGACGCCATGCCGGGAAGTTTTAGCTCACCTTGTAGCGGCTTGTCGGAGACGCAAAGCAATGTGCCGTATGGAACACGAAGCCTGAAGCCATTGGCCGCAATCGTGGCAGATTCCATGTCCAGAGCCACGGCACGCGATTGAGAGAGCCTCCTGACAGGCTCTTTCTGATCTTGCAGCTCCCAGTTGCGGTTGTCGATCGACGCGACTGTGCCGGTGCGCATGATTCGTTTTAGCTCATAGCCCTCCAATCCGGTGATTTCGGCTACCGCACCTTCCAGTGCCTGCTGTACTTCGGCCAGTGCCGGGATAGGCACCCATACAGGAATGTCGGCATCCAGCACTTTATCCTCGCGTACATAAGCATGAGCCAAGACATAGTCTCCCAGTTCCTGCGTATTACGCAGTCCAGCGCAGTGACCCAACATCAGCCAAGCGTGCGGTCTTAAAACGGCAATGTGGTCTGTAATAGTTTTGGCATTCGATGGGCCAACACCGATATTAACCAAGGTGATGCCCCGGCTTTTACCTGCTTTCAGGTGAAAGGCAGGCATTTGTGACTGTCTTGGAGGTGGTGTGCCGCTGCTGGGTTCCGACTCGCCGTTTAATGTTATGACGTTTCCGGGTTCAACAAACGAGTGGTAGCGTGAATCGCCTGACGCCATTAAGTCGCGCGCTAAGCGGCAGAATTCATCGATATAAAATGGGTAATTGGTAAACAAGACATAGTTCTGAAAATGCTCAGGCGATGTTGCTGTGTAGTGGACCAGGCGATGAAGGGAATAATCAACACGTTGCGCAGTGAAGGGCGCCAGCGGCATAGGCAGGCCTGGTTTGATCTCGTGAGTCCCGTTAACAATGTAATCGTTGACCTGGGCTATATCAGGCACATCAAAGGTGTCGCGTAAACTCGTGGTGATTTGCTGTGGTCTCTGTACTGCAAGTGCGGAACCCGCCTCCAGCGCAAAATGCAATGGAATAGGCACATCAGACATCACAACTTCAACGGGTTCGTTGTGGTTCTTGATGAGCAGGAGTAGCTGATGAATCAGATAGCCACGGAACAGGACGGGTTGTGTGACTGTGGTGGTGTAGAGCCCGGGTTGATCTACATGTCCGTAGGAAAGTCTTGAGTCAGCTCTGGCAAACGTGCTGGTTCTAAACCGAATCTCGGGATAATATGCGCGATGTTTGTGAGGGGGGAGCTCACCCGTCAGGTACTGCGCAAAAGCGGCTCTTAAAAAATGAGTGCTCTGCTTATAAAGATGGATTAGCTGATCAACTGCAGCTTCTGCGTCTGTATAGGTCTGCGGGCTTGTCGGCCCAGGTGTAATAAGATCTGTACTCATATGAATCCCTTTTGAATTCTGGGAAACGATAACATGTTTGCTCACGGCTATGGAACCGGCAAACAGGACAAACATAAGGTTTACAGGCAGTACCTAACCCTAGACCGGATTATCCATGAATACACCCAATTCTTCCGCACCCCCTTTTCCTGTACCGAATCCTACTCAGCCTCATGGCTAGCCTTTGCATCGTTGTCCCGGTAGACGAAGTAGGTAACACTCAGTAGCGCTGCACCGAGATAAATTATCTGCAGGGTAAACTGTGCATCTGACGGCCATATGAAAAGTACTGTCCCGAGCAGGGAAAAAAACAGACCAAGTATCCACTGAGAGCTATAACTCTTGAGCAGCAAATACCTGACTGCCCCCTCCTGGCGGGCTACATCGAAAAATCGCTTGTTGAACGCTAGTCTGAAGAATGACGAAAAGAAAGTAATGACCATCAGGGTCACCAATAGGCTGGTGCCATCAGTGTTGTCAGTGAGTGTGAAACGGAGTAGCCAAGAGCACGCGTACAGTACAACAGCAGCCCGGTAAAGCCGCTCGATGGCCAGACGATCTATGCGGTTTTTGATCAAGAAAAACAGAACTGCAAACCCTAGTGCGAGCAACACCACAGCGATGCCCAGTCTGGAAAAATCCTGTCTGACGATCAGGAACAAGGACAGGGTCCAGAAGTGACTCTCTAAATAAAGAAAAATACCGTCTATGGCAAAAGTCGGGCGTGAGCCTCGTTTGTCGGTAAACGTGAGGGCTTGCAGACTGTTTGCACAGATGCTTTGCGTCGTCAGAGGTTGTTCACCGCGTCGGGCACGTGCCAGCCACAGTGTGGAGGCTGCGCCTACGCCTGCGCTCAATCCCAGCAGCCAGACAAATCCGCCACTATCGAGTAAAAACCCGCCGAGCAGAATGCCAGCCTTCAGAAATACTGTGACAAAAATTTGAAAGTTTCCGTATTGCTTGCCGGTATCATTTTGTCCCAGTTGTTGAAGAAACAGTGTGCGCTGGGTGGTCCAGAAAAACGCGTTGTACAGTCCGTTGAAGAATCCAATGACAACAGCCGCCCATACAAGCGGTAGAGTGGGTGTGGTTGTAGCTGCAGCTGCCGCCCCTGATGCCTGGAAAAGCGCCATTCCTGGCACGACGGTAAATAGCCCGACAACCATCACAACAGTAATTTCCAGTACAAACGTCAGTGCTATCAGGTGCTTTAGTGAGTACCGGTGTGACAAAAATTGCCACACCCACAATGACGACGCGAACGCTATGCCCGAAATGCCCACCAGCAGGCTAAGTCCTGCCAAACCCAATCCGTGTGTCCAGAGATACACAGGCAGGAAGAAGGGCAGCAGCCCGATGAGCAGGGAGTGAGCTCCCAGAAAGTGATAGAAATAAAGTGGCTCTTTTGCCGAGGTTGTTGGCATTAGATCAGTGCATCATTCAAGCTAGAACTTAGAATGTGTCTGCATCCTTGATCATTAATGAATCCATTTCCGCATAGAACGCATCAAGATTTTCTTCTTTCCCGTAGCGCGGAAAGCTGTGCATTCGCGTGTAGGGACGCGAGTTTACTTCCAGAAAAATACACTTTTGTTCGCGGTAGTCAGTTTCTATACCTTTTTCGAAGATGACATCCACGCCAAAAAGCTTGGCATCGAAAGCGTTAATGACTTGGAGGAAAAGCTGTCGGTTGGCTTCGGGTATGGTGGACTGATCAATGACTTCCACGATGCCACCGGGCGCCAATGCCACTCGGTTGAACGTGTATACCTGTTCACCATCAGCCGGTACGCTTTGCAGAGTTAGACCTGACTTTGCCAAGTAGCTGACAGTGGTTGCTGATTTGGCTATCGGGTACATGGTGGGAAACAGATTCATCTGTTTGCGCGTGGCGTTTTCATCATCAATGAGTTTGTCGATACTATCTCGACCGTTGCCGAGAACAAACGGGGGATAACGGCGAATAACTGACACCATCTCCTTGTCGGTTGCGAGAACGCGATAGTTCGATCCGAGAAGATACTCCTCAACCACGCTGTTGGGCCACCAGACCTTCACCCACAAAGCCGCTTTCCACAATTCTCGGAAATTGTTAATCGGGAAGTGGCTGCCGCGGGAAAACCCGCTAACGTCGGGTTTGATGCACAGGGGAAATCCGTGCTCTTTAGCAAACTGATGAGCCTTGAACGGATTGATGAACAAGGTGCCCTTGGCGTGCGGAATGCCATGTTGCGCAAACATTTGGCGCGCCTGACGCTTTGAACGGCTGGCTTTCCTAACTTGTAACGAATTGTAGTTACTACAGCCAGCCATGTACTTCTGGCTGATCCATTGGTAGACCACCGTTTTGAGAGATTTCACGTAGCGTCAGACCGGTTGATGATTACGACTGCGGATAACGCTCGGCAAGCTTGCTGCGTCTTTTTGGCTTGGTGTCACCAGCAGCGTCCGTCTTCACGGTAGTGTCGGGCTCACGTCCGTACATCATCATGCGCGCAAATATGGGCTGCGGCTTCTCGACTGGCTTGATCAATTTTGTTGCATGGGCAAGGCTCATCATTGACGATCGGATAAACCGCCATTTCTCCAGCCAAGTGTAATTGCCATCGAGCAAATTGATTGGCATGGGTAAAAACAGGTTGATCTCAATCACGTGAAAGTCGCCATCTACTAGTGCTTCGAGAGTATCGGCCCGCACACTCATGCGACTGATACCAAACTTACCGATCTGCGATAAATAGCCTGAAAGCTTGATGGTCTGCTCAGTACTGAATTGATCAGTGATGTCGGCGTAGCGAGTGCAGCGATTGTATTTGCTGTTTATCGGGAAATGTTCGCTGGTATTGACGGCTTCGGTAACGGTGAAAACGTCGTGTTTGCCGTCGTCCCTGTCTGCATCGATACTGAACAGTTCAAATTCACGGTGTCCAGTAGCAGCTTCTTGTAATAAGTAGCGCTGTGGCAAACCCGCAAGATCTGCCCGCAGTTTTACCAGCTCTGCAGAGTTGTCTGCTCGGTGAATGCCATGCGCGTTCTGGCCCCATTCGGGCTTGAGAAATACCGGGTATCGAGAAGGGACCAGGGCGTCGTGGTCGATGTTTTGAGCCAGTCTCCAGTCCTCAGGGATAAGCTCGTCCATGGACAGCTTCGAGAACACTCCCTGCTCTTTGGAGAAGTAGTGTGCGTTGATTTGCCAATACCGCCAAGGCGCCGTCGCAATTCTTGCGCACGACAAAATGTAGGTGATAACCATGATGATCGTAATATGCATGACGTGCTACCGCCTACTCCTGAGCTGGTCTGTGGCGAAGTGCCACCGCCAATGTCTAATGTTACCGCGCATAGGCATCCTGTCGCCAGCGCCCAGTGCACGTTATTCTTGCAATCTCGTTACTTACTTGTAATCTCTCCACTTATAAGACAAAGATCACTGCTAACAAGAAATTGTACGTCATGGCATGGGAGCGTATCGAGCGAGGAAGGTTCCATGCACTGCCAAAATATTGTTCTCTGCCAACGTAAGAATAGTCTATAGACGACAAGCTGTACGTCAGGGCTGAGGTGGACCTGTTAATGCGCTTTCAGACGGATATATCGCACATAGTTTCGACTGGTTGTCACCTGCGCCCGTTTTAGCGACCGAATACCGTGTGAGTTGACATGGGTGTCCCAAAATTCGGTAGAATCGTGGGTTTACCGAGCTAGGCACACTGATCGACACAGCGTAAGCGCCATTCCGCCCTCAAAGTACATAGCCGTTGTGCCCATATCGATAAAGTGGTGGCAGGTTATTTGTTCGGTTCGGCATATGCGCACGTTTCGAGGTGTGCTTTTCGCGTTTTAAGACAGACAAGCTTTATTTTTCGTTTTTTTTGGCAGGTTTTGCCCGCCGTATCATTCTCGCTGGTGTGTCACAGCTGGATACACCTGATACGTCCGTGCGGACCAATATTCCCAGAGCGTGAGCACTTACATGACTGACCTTTCCAACTACCGCAACATCGGCATCTTTGCCCACGTTGATGCGGGCAAAACCACCACTACTGAGCGAATCCTCAAACTCACAGGTAAAATTCACAAGTCTGGCGAGGTGCACGACGGCGAAGCCACCACCGACTTCATGGAGCAGGAGCAGGAGCGTGGTAT